>NZ_JABFNH010000059.1:0-8170 GCF_017168435.1 Micrococcus sp. KRD070 | reverse complement strand
GATTCCAGGCACTCGTGGACGAGCCCGGGGTGGGCCGCAGAGAAGGGGCGGGACTCCTCCCCCGCGTTCGCGGCGAGGAACTGGAGCTCGGCCATCATCTGCTCATCGGTCTCGAAGACGGGAGGGCGGCGCTCCATGCTGCCGCCGGCCTTCTCCACCCAGACGTGGTCGGAACCGATCATGTGAATGTTCTCCACCCCGGGCTCGTCCACGAGTGCCTGGAATCGGCCCAGACGGAACATCGCATCGAAGGTGGCCTGGCGCAGTGCCGCCTGCTCTTCGGCAGTCCATGCGGCGTCGCGGCCGCCGGTCTGCACGTTCTCACGCATCTGCTCGATGATCGCGCGGTCGATGTGCCGCCAGCCCATGGCGTGCAGCTCGCTCTCGGGCAGGTCGATGCGGTCGGCGGTCTCCTCGGCGTGCCAGTCCACGGCCTTGGCGCGCAGCACGTCGACGATCGACCAGAAGCCCGTCAGCTCCGTGGTGTTGCTCGGCCGGGCCGGGGCGCTCTGCTCGGCCTGCGGTGCCGGCTCGGGCAC
Organism: Micrococcus sp. KRD070; assembly: GCF_017168435.1. Lineage (NCBI taxonomy): Bacteria > Bacillati > Actinomycetota > Actinomycetes > Micrococcales > Micrococcaceae > Micrococcus > Micrococcus sp. KRD070. The sequence continues at coordinate 7,631 of NZ_JABFNH010000059.1, read as the reverse complement.
AGCAGTCAGCGGCCGGGACAGCCCGGGTAGCTCAGCGGAATCGGTGGGAGACGGGGTAGTGCCCAGCGGGCGAGCCAGGTGAGCGCCGGCGGAGGCGGGGATCAGGGACGGCCGGGCCGGCTTGGCCGGGGTGCTCTCGGTCAGGAACGGGAGGTTGAGCAGGTCCAGGGACATGTCGGGGGTCTGATCCTTCATCGCTGCTCTCCTCCGGTCTCGGTGGGCATGTCCGCCTCGATGAGCTGGCGGCGGGCCATCAGCGCGTCCGCGAGGGAGGCGTTGGCGGCACCGATGGCCCGCGTGTAGGAACGCAGCCTCCAGGACGTCGCCTGGGCGCCCCCGCCGAAGTGAGCGCCGGCTTCCGGGCTCTGGGGAAGGCGTCCACGCACCGGCAGGCCCAGCACCTTGGAGATGTCCTTGGAGGGGAACTCCTGGGCTCGATCTTCGACCACGAGCAGGGAGGACGTGTCCACTGCCCCCGCGGTGGCGCGGGCCTCCAGCACGGCCGGCAGATAGGCACGCGCCGCGGCCACGGAGACCAGGTCGCTGCGCACCACGACGCACAGGTGGTCGCTGTCGCGCCAGAGCGCCTCCCGGCCGTGGGCGTTCTCGGAGCGGCCAGCGTCGACGATCACGTCGATGTCCTGGCCAGAGACGGCGCGCAGAGCCATCATCAACTCCGGCCAGAGGCCCCGCATGGATCGCGCGGCCAGCGGCTCGGACATGGCGGGCAGGAGCCAGCGGGAAGGCTGGCCAGCGTCCTGGCCCGTTCCCAGGTCGACGGCGTAGTCCCAGATGTCCTGCTCCGTCAGGGCCTGTCGCATGGAGTTGTGGGCGATGCCCATCAGGCCGCTGTCGGCCGGCATGCTGCCCTGCAACCACCCGGCGAGCACGGATGAGGGCTTGCTGACGTCGGCCTCCACGAGCAGCACAGGGCGCGGCCACTGCAACGTCATGGCCACGGCCGTGGTGCTCACCCCCGGGCTGACGCCGAAGGCCGCAAGGGTCAGGATGCTCACTTCTGCGCTCCCTGCATGATCACGCTGGCGGTGCCAGCGGCACCCCAGGTGGCGACCTTCTGGGCGTCGGCCTGCTTCACGCGCAGATCCACGGTGGTCTTCCCGCTGTTCTGGTCATGGTGGCTGGCCTCGATCACGGCCGCGACGGGGTCGTGATTCTGGTTCTCGTCACCGGCCTGGGTGTTCTGGTTGCCCGGGGTGAAGAGGACCTGGACGTGATCTCCTGCGGCCATCTCCCGGGCAGGCAGGCGCCCGACCTCCAGAGCCAGGCCCACCAGCGATTCGCCGTCCTCCACACCCAAGGACGTTGCCGTGGACGTGCGCGTGATGGTGCTGCCCGGCTGGAGGTCGGTCGTGGCCACCTGCCCCTGGATCTGCTGGGCCTCGGTCGCGGGGACCAGCACGCTGGGGTCGCCAGCCACGCGCACGGACGAGAGCATGGAGGACTCGATCTTCTGCCCTCGCTCCACGGGAGCGTTCACCACCAGGTAGGGCTTGGCCTCGTTGGCCTGGGTCCCCACGAACGCGCCGAGGCCGCCCAGGGCAGCCAGGGCGACGGCGACAGCCACACCGCCCACGCGGCGCTTGGCCACCGGCGTCGGCGCAGGACGGCCCACGGGAGCCGCCGCGCTGGAGCCGGCCTCGCTGACGCGCGGGTTCTCGGTGGGGGTCACCTTGGGCGACCGCTTTCTCAGAGCCACCTTGGCCTGCCTTTCTCGCTACTGAGGGGACTGCACGGGGAGCGTATCAAACCTGCCAGCCGTGATGGCAGGTGGCTTGGTCCTTCACCAGACATAAAGCCCGGACCGCCCCCTCATGTCCCTCTGTACGGTAGACATTTCTGCATGAGCGCCCCCGCATCCCCCCTCGACACGGCCGTCGTCGCGTTCAACTCCACGCTGCGCATGCGCATCCTCGTGCTGATCGCCCGCTCCCCCGGCCTCGGCGCCCACGACCTCGCCACGTCCCTGGACACCCCCCGCGCAACCCTCTCCCTGAACCTGCGCACCCTCGAGGAGGCCGGCCTGCTGACCTCCAGCGACACCTCCGAAGCGCGCCGGGGTCGACGCCTGACCTACCGCCTCAACCGGGAGGCCTACAGCGCGATGATCGAGGCCCTGGGCGCGATCGTCGAGCGGTGACCTCATGCCATACCGGCACCACATCCGGAGTGCCGTTCATGCCATAACACCGCCGTATGCGCGCCAGTCCCCAACCGTCCGCTATGCCAGTTGCACGCCATAACACTTCGGGAAATCTCTCGGTATTTCCCGAGAGATGCAGTAGACTGGAGGAGTCAGATCACAGGGAACCTAGGAGGTCCTCATGTCCACCCCTGCGCGCTCATACGCCATCCCAGGCGTCCTGGCGGTCGCCAACGGCAAGGGCGGTACCGGCAAGACGTCGCTGGTCGCCAACCTCTCCGGTCTGGCCGCGGCCGCCGGCATCCGCACCCTCACCATCGACCTGGATCCCCAGGGCAACCTCTCCCCCGACCTCGGTCTGGAGAAGTCGGACGGAATCGAGCTGCGTCGAGCCCTCGAAGATGGGGCGCCGCTGCCGATCTCCACGGATCCCATGCGCCCAGGCCTGGGCGTCGTTCGCGGCGGCCCTCGTTTGGCCGACATCATCAGCCTGCTGGTGGCACGCGGCTACGACGCCCCGCCCCTCGGGGCTCTTCTGCACCGGAGCCTGAGCCAGGTCATGGAGGAGTGGGACCTGGTCGTCATCGACACGCCCCCGGGAGACCGCGCCCTGGTCGAGGCCGCCTTCAGCGTCGCCGAGGGCGTGGTCATCGTCTCCAAGACGGATCTCCGCTCCCTTGACGGCGTCGCTGTGACGGCCGAGCGCTTCCAGGCCGTTCACGAGACCACGAACCCCGACGTGCAGCTGTTGGGCCTGGCGCTGTTCGACGTGGAGGCGCGCGCCGTGAAGATCGAGCGAGAGGCCCGCCAGGCGCTCGAGCAGATGCTCCAGGGGCTGGCCTTCGACGAGGCCGTCTTCACCGCCCGTATTCGGCACGCTGCCGGCGCCGCCCAGGACCTGCGCAAGAGCGGACGCCTGGTGCACGAGCTCGAGAGCGATGTGGCCCGCGCTCACCGAGAGCGCTTCGCGCGCATCAAGGCCGGTGAAGCCTCGACCTTCCATGCGTCGACCATGGATGGCCTGGCAGGGGACTACGCCGCACTGGCCCAGGAGATTCTGGGACGCCTGAGCGCTCTGGGCCGGGACGAGGAGGAGGACGCCTGAGATGGAGACCCCCAATCGAGCAGACGGACTCGGCGCTGTGTTCAACGCGCGTGGCCGGGGCAAGAAGAAGCGGGCGGAGAAGGTCGACTCTGTGCCATACGCCATGCCAGAAACCACGCCAGATGCCACACCGGAATCCACGCAGGACACCACACCGGAAACGATGCTTGTCGCCACGCGAGAGACCGCACCGGAACTGATGCCAGACGTGAGGCGCGCGGTCCCGCAGGAAGGCGCGCAGGTGGTCGAGCTGGACCGTGTGGACGTCCCCGAAGAGGAAGAGCTGGTCGTGCGCAACACGGCCGTCTACCTCCCCGTCCCGGTCCTGGATCGGTTGCGGACCGCGGCCGCCAAGCGGCATCGGACCTACACGGACCTGCTGATCGACGCGTTCGACGAGCTCAGCGACGATCAGCTCTGGGCGGCCTGCGGGCACAAGCCGCGTGGGGACGGGGGGATGCCGCGTGGGCGCCGAGGTGCCGCGCGCGGCCAGGGGGGCGTGCAGGTGCAGCTGCGCCTGGATCAGGAGCAGCGGGGTTGGCTGGATGAGCAGGTGGCCCGTCTGGGCGCCCCCTCCCGGAGCGCCATGGTCGCCTCGGTCTACGACGCCTGGCTGCCGAAGAGCTGAGCCGGCATGAGCAAGGGGGGCGGCCCGGCAGGGCCGCCCCCTTCGTGGTGCATCAGCCCACGCGCAGGTGCCGGGGGCGCTGGTGGGCTGCCTGCGGGACGTGGGTGGCGGAGGGGTGCAGGCGCAGGCCGGAGTCCACCACGGCCACCTTCGCCTGGGGGTAGATCAGCTTCACGGGCTCGAGGTTCTTCAAGAAGGCGGCCTTGAACTGGCGCGGCTGGGCGTACTGGGCGCCGAACTGGGTCTCCAGCTGGCGCCAGGAGACGGTGGTGGTGCGCTGGAGCGTGGACATCCGGTAGGAGAGCCAGACGTAGAGGTCCATGCGCATGGGGGAGCCGCCCAGGGCTGCCAGGGCGGAGGAGAGGACCGGGACGGGGGAGCGCATGACCTCCTCGAAGTAGGGCTCGCTGAGCTCGATGCGCGCATGGTCGGCCCCACGCTGGTACGTGAGCTCGTAGCGGTGGGCCACGTGCATGTTCTGGCCGCTGAGGGTGCGCCGGCCGGGCGTCTCGCGGCTGGTCTCGATGATGATCGAGGTCGTGCTGAGCCGGTGGAGCTGGTCCATCACACGGCGCTGATTCGCCCCGGAGGGGTAGGTGCCGACGCTGGAGAGGAACGCGCGCAGGGAGGGGCCGGGGTCCAGGTGGCGGGAGCGGGTGCGCACGGCCTCGGTGGACATCCAGGTGAGCAGGGAGCGGGCCAGGACGCCGAAGGGGAAGCCCGCCGGGCCGGGGGAGAGCGTCAGGGTGGTGTCTCCGTTGCGTCGGCTCCAGTGGGGGACCGTGGCTCCGGGGTCGCGGTAGGGCAGGCTCAGCTGGGCCCAGATGCGGGTGGAGAAGGCGACCTCGCCGGGGTTCTGCTCGATCTCCTCGCTGAGCTCGAGCAGCCGCAGGCGCCTGGGCGAGAGGGCCGGGCGCGTGGCCGCGTCGATGGAGGTGATGTCCGGCGTGTGGTTCATGGCTGAGGTGACCTTTCGGACCCGATGACGGGTGGGCGTGGAGGGGACGGAGCGGGTGTGGAGAACTGCGGTCGCCGGGGAGTTATCCACGTGCATCTTGTGACGGGGGCTCATAGTCGGCGGAGTGGACGCAGATTGGGGGCGAAATCGGCGGGATCAAGCCGATCGCGTGTGTGCATCTTGTGACGGTGCGCCGGTCGGGCCGGAGGTTATCCACGTGCATCTTGTGACGGCCAGTGTGTGCATCTTGTGACAGTCACCCCGTCAGAATCGGCATGATTGCACCGATTCTGGAGGGTCCCCATGTAGTAAAACCACATGTATTCCTCCTGTAGTGGGGGGAGGTTTCGCTGTGCATCCGTGGATAGCCGTTCGGTGAGGTGGTCGCGGTCTGGGGTTCAGGCGGCCGGGGCCTGCTCCATGAGGGCCGCGTAGTCGGGAGCCAGCTCGCTGCGCTCCAGGGCGTAGTCCTTCACGGCCTGGGTCAGGCGAGTGCGCAGGACGTTGATGCGCTTGCACAGGCCGCGGCCGCTGTAGCCGTACTCGTCGCTCAGGGCTGCGCGCTCGGCCTCGTCGGCCAGCTGGTAGCGCAGGAAGACCGCGGCATCGCGGCTGGAGAAGACGGCGTTGTCTCGAGCCCAGGCGATCAGGGCGCACAGGTCCCGGGTGGCACGGCCGTTGTCGGCGGCCTCATCGTCGGCCGGCTCCTCGGCCAGCTGCGGCAGCCAGGAGGGCAGGGCCTCGACGTCGGACTGGCCGTCGTAGAGCTTGCGCTCGAGCAGGGAGTCCTTGAGCACGTCCATGGCGAGGTTGCCGATGCACGAGCCGGCCCGGTGCAGGGAGGGCCTGCGGATCCACTTCCACGCTGCGGCGATGACGGCGGCGGAGACCTCCTCGCGGGCGGAGTGGTCTCCGTGCATGGCGGCCATGCGCATGCGGGTGTGACGGCCGGCGATCAGGGTGAAGCGAGGCAGCATCAGCTGGAGGACGGCGCGGGCGCAGTCCTCGTCGCCGACCGCGGCCTGCTCGAGCAGGCCGCGCATGATCTGCTCACGGACCTCCACGGTGCTGCGGGCCACCGTCTGGACGAGCTCGATGCCGGTCTGAGCGCCGTGAGGCCAGGGGTGGGAGGTCTCGGCGTAGCGCACGGCCCACTCGGCGTTCAGGCGGTCGATCACGGTCGGGGCGTAGGTGGTGGTGCTCATCGGACTCGGTCCCTCCATCAGTGGTGTCCGGGCGTCCCGGACGGGTCACTGACCAGCCAAACGAGCAGGTCGGGAAACGAATCTGGATCTGGATCTGGATCTGCCGATCGTCTGGATTTCCAGAACCTGGACCGCAGGAGATCGGCGGAATCATGCGGATGTGGGGGAGGGGCGGAGAAAAAGTTCCCGCAAGGAAGGGACATCGGTTCCCGCGGGCGGCCTTTAGTCCGGTGAGAGATCGCCCGTCCAAGGAGCCCCCGTGATGTCCGAGCAGACCCCCGAGATCGTGACCGATGAGCAGCTGGCCAGCTTCGTGCGTGAGGCCCAGACCATGCGGGAGGCCGAGGCCGTCCTGGAGGCGGGTCTGGCGGACCTGTGTGCGCGGCCGTTCGACCAGGCCAGCCAGGAGGAGATGCGTCGCCTCCTGGACTCCGACCAGCTGCGCGAGGCCACCCTCATCGCCCGGCGGATGGGAGGGCAGGATCGGTGAAGCTGCTCTCTCGCAAGAAGAAGACCGAGCCCGCCGCGGAGGCGCCGGAGCAGAACAGCCCGACGCCGGCCAAGTCCAAGGTGAACAGCCTGGCCTCCCGGGTCCTGCTCTACGGGTTCTACGGGGCGATGGTGCTGTGCCTGGGCCTGTCCGGCCTGGCCGTGGTGCTGGCCGCTTCGACGGCATCCCAGCCGGCGCCGACGGTGGAGGTGCCCGACACGTCCACAGCCGAGGGCGTGGCGACGTCCTACGTTTCGGCGTGGCTGCGTGCCACCCGCGATGACCAGAGCCTGCTGGAGCCCTACATCGGTGGCACGAAGATCCCCCAGCTGCCCGTGGAGCCGCTGGGCGTGCGCGACGTCGCCGTGGCCGGCGTCCAGCGCGGCCAGGACCCGAGCATCACCTCCGTGACCGTCGCCGCCCATGTGGAGCAGCGCTCCGGGGCGCCGAGCGCTCCGCAGGGAGCGGAGGCGACCAAGAGCCTGTCCCTGCTGGAGCAGGCGACCGCCTCGCCGACGTCCTCTGCCTCGCCGTCGCCGTCCCCGTCCGCGGCCAGTCCGTCTCCGGCGGCTGGGGTCACCGCCAAGCCGGTCCCCTACACGCTGCGGTACTACCAAGTGGCCGTTCACGAGCAGGCCCCCGGCCAGTTGCAGGTCATCGGCTACCCCACCCCGGTGCCGGGGCCGGCTCACGGAGACCCCGTCACCCTGAACTACTCCCAGCGGGTCGGCCCGGACACCGACCTGGGAAAGATGCTCGACGGCTTCCTCCAGGCCTACGGCGCCGGCCGCTCGGATGTCTCCCGCTTCCTGGCCCCCGGTTACAAGCTCGCCGCCATCGACCCCGCCCCCTACACCCGCCTGTTCATCCAGGAGATCCGCGCCGATCAGGTCCTGGAATCCGTCCAGCCTGGCACCCCGGTGCGCGCCCTGATCCAGGCGGAGGCAGAGCTGCCCGATGAGCGCAACTCGCGTATGGGCGTGACGGTGCCGGTCACCGTGACCTTCCGCGACGGCCGATGGGAGGTGACCTCCCTCGACCCGGCCCCCCTGATCGACACCTCAGCCCCTCAGCTGTCTCTTAT
>NZ_JABFNH010000058.1:0-14198 GCF_017168435.1 Micrococcus sp. KRD070 | reverse complement strand
AGGTCAGGGTCCCGCCGGCGAGGACGGCGCCGGCCACGAGGGCGCCGATGCGGCGGCGGGTGCTGCGGGGTGGGGAGGACTGCACGGGATCTCCTCGGAGTTCTGGGCCACCGGATGCGGGTGCCCGAGGGGCTCGGGCCGGGGTGACTGGGATCACGGTAAGGTCACGATTCCGTCACGACGAGGCCGCGGGCCGAAGTCTGGCGGATGGTCGAGGCATCTCTGGCGGATCCGCCAGCCAAGCCGGGCGGATGGTCGGGGCGCGCACAGCGGCACCCCAGCTTCGGCGCCCGCCGGACACGACGACGGCGCCGCACCCTCCCGGCGGAGGTGCGCGGCGCCGTCGGGCCCGCGGTCGGGTGGAGCCCCCTGCCGGATTCGAACCGGCGACCTGCTGTTTACAAGGCAGCTGCTCTGGCCAGCTGAGCTAAGGAGGCCTGCGGCCGGCGCCCGGGGGTGCCGCGGCCGGCCCTCCCAGCGTACAAGGCCCGGGCGGACGACGCGGGGCGCCCCGGCGTGGGGACGCCCCGCGGACCTCGGCGACGGGTCAGCCGGCGATCTTGGCGCCCGCCCAGTCGATGAAGGTCTTGTCCTCGCCGTCGAGGGCCCAGTTCTTCCCGTCCACGAACACGGTGGGGGTGCCGGCCACACCGGCGGCGCGCGCCTGGCGGGTGGTGTACTCGACCGCGGAGCGGAACGTGCCGTCCTCGACGCAGGAGGCGATGTCCGCGCCGTGCTCCTGCGCGAGCTGCGTGATCGCCGCGTTGTCCAGGCCCTTGCCCTGGTGCTCGTCGTAGGTGGCGAACAGGGCGGCCACGAAGCCGTTGTAGGCCTCGGGCTTCTGGTCCGCCACGCAGTACGCGGCGTTGGCGGCGCGGGCCGAGTAGTTCTGGTTGTTCGGGGCGCTCAGGTAGTCCACCATCCGGTACTCGACCGTGGCCTCGCCCTGTTCGAGCCACTGCTCGATCTGGTCCGCGTTGGAGGTCTCGAAGTTCGCGCAGTGCACGCAGTTGAAGTCCGCGTAGAGCACGATCCGCGTCGGCTCGCCGTCCGCCCGGGCCTCGGTGTCCGGCAGGGTCTCGGGCTGGGAGCTCGCGGACTGCTTCGGCACCTCGATCCTCGAGGGGTCGACCTCGCGTTCTCCCGCGCCCTCCGCCAGGCCCGTGGCCGAGGTCAACTCGATGCCGCCCTGCTCGTTCGTCACGGCGGGGATGGGGCCGGCGGCCGCGGCGTCGTCGCCGTTGCGGTTGAGCACGAACGCGACGACGAGGCCGATCACGAGCACCGCCGCGAGGACCGAGCCCCAGATGACGCCGGTGCGGCGGCGGCGGTCCTTCCTGCGCTGCTCCTCCTGGATCTGGCGGGCACGCGCACGGGCGTCCTTCGCCGAGGTGTGCGAGCCTGACGTGTTCCGGGCCAAGGGTCCTCCTCGTGGGGCAGTCGGTCCGGGTCGAGCACCGGAGCCGGCGGGCAGCGGGCGCGCCGCGCCAGGCGAGCATAGCGGCCCTGTCTGGAAGGATCGTGACCATGGACACCGTCGAGACCCCCTCCCCCGTCGATCGACTGACCATCACGGGGGCCCCCTCGGGGGACGCCTCCGAGGACCCGGCGACGTCGCTGCTCGCCCTGCCCTGGGCGCTCCCCCTCGAGACGTGGCCGCGTGAGGTGCTGGCGGCCCTGCCGCGCGGCATCTCCCGTCACGTGGTGCGCTTCGCCCGCATGGGCGGGGGCATCGTGGCGGTGAAGGAGACCACGGAGGAGCTCGCGTTCCACGAGTACCGGCTGCTGCGCCGGCTCGAGCGGGGCCCGGCGCCGTCGGTGGTGCCGGTGGCCGTGGTCACCGGGCGCACCCACGACGACGGCACGCCGCTGCCCGCCGCCCTCGTCACCCGGCACCTGCGCTTCTCCCTGCCGTACCGCGCCGTGTTCTCGGAGCGCCTCGAGCGCCGCACCCTCGTGCGGCTCATGGACGCGCTGGCGACCCTGCTCGTGGAGCTGCACCTCGAGGGGTTCTTCTGGGGCGACGTCTCCCTGTCCAACGTCCTGTTCCGGCGCGACGCGGGCGGGTTCGCCGCCCACCTGGTGGACGCCGAGACCGGTGAGCTCCGGCAGCGGCTGTCCACCGGCCAGCGCGAGCACGACCTGGACGTGGCCGCCGTGAACGTGGGCGGCGAGCTGCTGGACCTGCAGGCCAGCGGGCTGCTGGACCCGGAGGTGGACCCCGTCACCACGCCGGACCTGCTCGTGGCCTCCTACCGCCGGCTGTGGGACGAGCTGACCGGCCCCCTGCTGTTCCCCCGCGCCGAGCCATGGCGCCTGGACCGCCGCGTCCGCCGTCTGCAGGAGCTCGGCTTCGAGCTGGCCGAGTACTCGCTGCGCGCCGCCGACGCCCCCGGGATGATGATCGCCCGGCCCGTCGAGGTCCACGCGGGCTACCACCGCCGTCGGCTGACCCGCCTCACGGGACTCGAGGTCCAGGAGAACCAGGCCCGGCGGCTGCTCGTGGACATCGAGGCCGCCCGCCGGGAGTGGGACCCGTACATGGACATCGAGGGCGCGGCGCACCGCTGGGTGGTGGAGGTGTTCGACCCCGTGGTCCGCTCGGTGCCCCTCGAGCTGCGTGCCAAGCTCGAGCCCGCCGAGGTGATGCACCAGCTCCTCGAGCACCGCTGGTACCTCTCCGAGGCCCGCGGCCAGGCCGTGCCCCTGCAGGAGGTGGTGGACTCCTACGTGGACACGGTGCTGCGGGCCCGCCGCGACGAGGACGCGGTGGCGCTGCACCCCACGACCACCATGCTGCGCGCCGTCCCGCCCGCGGACGAGGACTGACGCCGCCCGCGGCTCAGCGGCGCAGGAGCAGGAAGCCGGGGGCCGGGACCGCCGCCGGCACCGTGCCGGGGCCGAGGGGGCCGTCGTCGCCGTGGCCGGCGAGGAGCTCGGCCCGCGTCAGGTCCGCGGGCACGGGCAGCGGCTCCGCGCCGAGGGCGACGAGCAGGACGACGTCGGCGTCCTCGCCGGTGCGGGTGAGGCGCACGTGGCGCCGGGCGGCGTCCACCTCGGCCCGGACGCGGTCGCGGCGGGGGTCGGTGAGCTGGGGCAGCGTGCGGCGCAGGCCGATCAGGGTGCGGTAGGCGGCGAGCACGCGCACCCCGCGGCCCTGGCCGTCCGCGCCGCCCGCGGCCTCCGCCCAGTCCAGCACCGCCGCGTCCCGTGTGGCGGGGTCCTGCGGGTCGGGGACGTCGGCCGGGTCCCAGCCGTGGGCGGCGAACTCGCGGCGTCGTCCCTGCCGGACGGCGTCCCCGAGCTCGGGTTCGCGGAACGAGGTGAAGAACGGCCACGGCGTCGACGCGGCGAACTCCTCGCCCATGAAGAGCATCGGCACGTGCGGGCCGGTCAGCAGCAGGGCGGCCTCGGCCGCGAGCGCACCCTCGGACAGGGCGGCCGCGGTGCGGTCGCCGCCGGCGCGGTTGCCCACCTGGTCGTGGTTCTGGATGCTGGCCACCCACGCATGGTTCGGGACGGCGTCCGGCACGGGGCGCCCGTGGTCGCGGCTGCGGAACGTGGAGCGGGTGCCGTCGTGGAAGTAGGTGCGCTCCATGACCTTGGCCACCGCCTCCAGCGGGGCGAAGTCCGCGTAGTAGCCGTGGGTCTCCCCCGTCGCGGCCACGTGCAGGGCGTGGTGGACGTCGTCGTTCCAGGCCGCGGCGAGGCCGAGCCCGCCGGCCTGGCGGGGCTGCACCAGGCGCGGGTCGTTGAGGTCCGACTCGGCCAGGAGCGGCACGGGTCGGCCGGCACGGGCCGCGATCCCGTCCGCGAGCGCGGCCATCTCCTCGAGCAGGTGCACGGCGCGGGCGTCCCGCAGGGCGTGCACCGCGTCGAGGCGCAGCCCGTCCACGCGCATCTCCTCGAGCCAGAAGCGGACGTTGTCCAGGACGAACCGGCGCACCTCGTCCGAGTCGGCGCCATCCAGGTTCAGGCCGTCGCCCCAGCCGGTGCCGCCCGGGCCCAGATACGGCCCGAACACCGGCAGGTAGTTGCCGGAGGGGCCCAGGTGGTTGTGCACGACGTCCTGGACCACGCCGAGGCCGGCGGCGTGGGCGGCGGCCACGAAGCGGCGGTAGGCGGCGGGGCCGCCGTAGGACTCGTCGACGGCGAACCACGCCACCCCGTCGTAGCCCCAGTTCCGCGGCCCGGAGAAGGAGTTCACGGGCAGCAGCTCGACGTGGGTGACCCCGAGGTCCGTCAGGTGCGGCAGGCGGGCGATGGCGGCGTCGAGGGTCCCCTCGGCCGTGAAGGTCCCCACGTGCAGCTCGTAGAGGACGGCGCCACGCAGGCCGCCGCCCTGGGGCGCGGCCGGATCGGACTCCACCCCGGGCGGCCCGGCCCAGCCCTCGTCCGGCCACGCGACGGCGCGGCCGGCGACGTCGCGGCGGGAGGGCCCGTGGACCGTGTCGGGCTGGCGGCGGGAGCGGGGGTCCGGCACGGGGTCCGCCCCGTCCACGCGGTAGCCGTAGCCGGGGTCGGCCGACGGCTGGGCGGCATCGCGGCCGAGGGTGGCCAGCGGGTCCTCCGTGGGCGTCCACCAGCCTCCGGCGGCGGGGTCCATGGCCACGACGGCGGCGACGGGCCAGCGGTCCTCGGCGTCGTGCAGGGCGCCGGGCTCGGTGTCGACGAGGACGAGGTCGACTCTCTCGGCGTGCGGCGCCCACACGGCGTAGGGGACGGCGCGCGCGGCGTCGACGGCGGCCCGCTCGGCCGCGGCGGGGTCCACGGGGTCGGAGCCGATCGGGTGCAGGCCCGGGGCGGGGGCGTCGGCCGGACGGGGCTCGGTCACGGGGCGGTCCTCTCTCGGCGGTCGGATGGGGCGTGCGCCGGGACGAGCAGCGCGACGGGCAGGGTGCTGAGCAGTTCGTCGAGGCGCACGGCGCCGCGGGCGTCCGGGTGGACGGGGTGGCCGGTGACGGCGTCCTCCCACCGCCCGGCCGGCACGGTCACGACGGTCTCGCCCCAGCCGCCCGCGGCCGCCAGGCGGACGGGCCAGCGGGTGGCCACGGCGAGCGCCCCGCCCCGGTCGAACGCGATCGCGTGCTCGGCGGCGGGGCCGGAGACGTCGAGGGGGCGGTGGCCGGTGAACAGCTCGGGTCGGTCGCGGCGGGTGCGCAGCACGGCGGCCACGACGGCCAGCTTGGCGGCGGCGGGGTCGTCGAGGCCGGGCGTGTGGCCGGCGTCGAGGCGGTCCAGCAGGTCGGCCCGGGCCGCGAAGTCCACGGGGCGGCGGTTGTCCGGGTCCACGAGGGTGGGGAAGGGCACCTCCGTGCCCTGGTAGACGTCGGGGACGCCGGGGGCGGCGAGCTGGACGAGCTTGTGGCCGAGCTGGACCACGAGGCCGGGCTCGGCGATGCGGTCCGCGACGGCCTGGAGCACGCCCCGGGCAGGCCCCTCGGGGGAGGTGACGGCGGCGGCGAGTGCGGCGAGCCGGGCCTCGAACTCGGGGTCCTGGTCCGTCCAGGTGGTGGCCAGGGCCGCCTCGCGGGAGGCCTTCTGCAGGAAGCCGAGGATCCGCTCCTCCTCCGGCGTGGTGCCGTCCGTGGGCCAGACGCCCACGATGGACTCCCAGAGCAGCCGCTCCGCGTCGGGGTGGCCGAGCGGGTGGAGGCGCCTCAGCTCCGCGAGCTCGGCGGCCCAGCGGTCGGGCTCCTCGGCGAGCACGGCGATGCGGGCGCGCACGTCCTCGCCGCGCTTGGTGTCGTGGGTGCTCAGGGTGGTCATGGCCGTCGGCCAGGCGGCCTGGCGCGCCTGCTGGGCGGCGTGGAAGTCGGCCAGGGACAGGGCGACGTGGGAGGGGTCTCCGCCGACCTCGTTCAGATTGGCCCACCGGGTGTACCGGTAGAAGGACCGGTCCTCGACGCCCTTGGCCATCACCATGCCGGAGGTCTGCTGGAACCGGCGGGCCACGGGCGAGTCCGGGTCGGTCAGCTCGGGCCGCAGGTCGCCGAGCACGTCGGCGAGGGCCGGCTCCGCCGCGGCCGCGTCCGCCAGCGCGCCCTCGAGCACGGCCAGGCCCACGGGCAGGTAGGTGCGGTACACGGGCAGGCGGGCGAGCACGGCGGCGAACGCGGCGGCCACGTCCTCGTCCGGGTGGGCGCCGAGGGCGTGCACGGCGCGGACCTCCCGGACCAGCCGGGCGGTCTCGGCCGCGAGGGAGCCGGTGGCCACGTCGTGCTTGGCCCGCACCACGGCCTCGTCCCACTCCCGACGACGGCGCGCGTCCTCGGCCGCATCGCCCGCGGCCTCGGGGTGCATGAAGACGCGTTCGACCTCGCCGAGCGCGTCGTAGCCGGTGGTTCCGTCCACGGGCCAGTCCGCGGGCAGCGCCTCACCGGGCTCGAGGATCTTCTCCACCACGAGGTAGCCCTCCGGGAGCACGTGGGAGCGCAGGCGCCGCGCGTAGCCGGCCGGGTCCGCCAGGCCGTCCGGGTGGTCCACGCGCAGCCCGTCCACGAGCCCTTCGCGGACCCAGCGGGCGGGTTCGGCATGGACGGCGTCGAAGACCTCGGGCTCCTCCACCCGGACGCCCGCGAGCGTGGTGACGGTGAAGAAGCGGCGGTAGTTCAGCTCGGCGTCGCCGCGGCGCCAGCCGACCAGCCGGTAGTGCTGGCGGTCGTGCACGGCGCGGGCCAGGCGGGCCTGCTCCGCGGTCGGCTCCTTCGCCGGGTCCGCCGCCGCGAAGACCTCCGCGGTGCGCAGCCCGGTCTCCGTCTCGGCCGCCTCGAGCGATCCGGGGGCGAGGGGGTAGACGTTGTCCCAGTAGCGCAGACGGCCGCCCTCGGCGTCGACGACGAGACGGTCCAGTTCCGCGTCCGCGTCCCCGTCAGGGCCGTCTCCCAGCACGGGGATGAGCAGGGACCCGTCGCCGGCCGCCCAGTCCACGTCGAACCACGCCGCATGCGCCGCCTCGGGACCGTGGGTGAGCACGTCCCACCACGCCGGATTGGCCTGGGGCGTGGCCACGCCCACGTGGTTCGGCACGATGTCCACGAGCACGCCCATGCCCGCCTCGTGCGCGGCGCGCGCGACCATGTCCAGTCCCTCTGCCCCGCCGCGGGCGGCGTCCAGCCGGGTGGGGTCCACGACGTCGTACCCGTGGTCGGAGCCGGGCTCGGCCTCGAGCAGCGGCGAGAGGTAGAGCCAGTCCACGCCCAGGCGCCGCAGATAGGGCACGAGCCCGGCCACGGACTCCAGCGGCAGATCCGGGCTGACCTGGAGCCGGTAGGTGGACGCGGGGGCGGAACGGACGGTCGAGGTGCTCACGCGGCGACGCTAACAGAGGCCCCCGACGCGGCATCAGGCCCGACGGACGGCGGCGGGCGCGGTCACGGGGCCGGACGCAGCGGCAGGTCCTCGTACTTCTCCGGCGGGTTGTGGAAGATGTCCTCGCCGACGAAGGGCTCGCCCGAGGGGTCGACCAGGACCATCTCGTCCCGCAGGACGGTCCCGTCCGGCTGGGTGAGGTCGATGATGAACCCCGTGCCGGACTGGCGGATGCGCTCGATCGAGGTGTAGCCGTACTTGGCCGTCAGGTTCTGACGCAGCGTGTCCAGCCCCGCCAGGTGCGTCCCCACACCCACGCCGGCCAGCACGGCCGCGACCGCCAGCATCACGGCCCCCACCCGGCGCTGCAGCCGGGTGTTGTCCAGGACGTCCACCTCGGTGTTGCGTCCGTGCTCGTCAGCGTGCCGCCGGTGCCGGCGCTCGCGCCAGATCCCGGCGGCCAGCAGGATGCCGCCGACGACGAGCGCGAGGGCGGCCGCCCAGTAGGCGAGCCAGGGGGTGAAGAGGTTGACGGGCGCGAAGGTCATGCCCCCAGTGTGACATCCCTCACGTCCGCGGGCCGCTCAGGGCAGGCCGGTACCGCGCGCCGCGGTCCACAGGCGGTGCCACTGCGCGGAGTCCATCGCCTCGGCCACGGAGGCCGCCTCGGCGCACGCGGCGACGCGCTCCGGGTCCTGGGTGCCGATCACGGGCCGCACGCCCCACGGCAGGCGCAGCAGCCAGGCGAGCACCACGGCCTCCCGGCTGACGCCCAGCTCCGCCGCGACCTCGCCGACGACGCCGGCCGCGCCGTCGTCGCCGGAGCTGAACCGGCCCTGCCCCAGCGGCCCCCAGGCCTGCAGCTCGATCCCCTCGGCGGCGCACACCGGGCCGAGGCGCCCGGCGTCGGCGTCCGCGGGGGCGTCCGGGTGGTTGGCGAGCACGACCGCCTCCACGAGGGTGCGGTGGTGCAGGCCGAGCTCGACCTGGACGCACGCCAGCCCGGTCCCGTCCGCCGCCTGGCTCTCGAGCTCGCGCTGGAACTCGAGGACGCGTCCCACGCCGAGGTTGGAGACGCCCAGCTTGCCGACCAGGCCCGCCTCCCGCGCGTCGAGGAAGGCGCGCACGGTGTCGGCCACGGGCGTGAGGACGTCGGGCCGGTGGATGATCAGGGTGTCCACGCGCTGCTCGCCGAGGCGGGCCAGCGAGCCCTCCAGCGAGGCGCGCACGTGCTCGGGCGAGGAGTCGTAGCGGGTCAGGCGCCGGCCGGCCGGGTCCGCCTCGTGGAGGACGATCCCGCACTTGGTCTGCACCTTCAGGGCGGAGCGCTCCTCGTAGGGCAGCTCGTGCAGCAGCCGGCCGACGGTCTCCTCGGAGCGGCCGGCCCCGTAGATGTCCGCGGTGTCCAGCAGGTCGACGCCGGCCTCGATCCCGGCGCGCAGGGCGCGGCGGGCACGCTCCACGGCCGCCTCGGCCTGCGCTTCGCCCGCGGGCCCCTCCGGCCCCACCCCCGGATCGGCGTCCGGGGGCGGCGGGAGAACGGACCCCCAGGCCATGGTCCCGAGGACGATCGGGGTGGCCGGGGTCGGGTCGAGGTCGAGCGGCGGGTGCGTGGGGGCTGTGCTCATGGCCTCACCGTCTCACGTCCGCCCGCCCCGGGTCCGGACCCGCCGCCCTGTGATGGGATGGGTCCATGAAGCTCGCCACGTTCCGCCAGCCCGACTCCGACGCCGCCTACCCCGGCGCCACGTTCGCCGCGGTCATCACCTCCGTGCACCCCGAGGACCCCGAGGTCGCCGTGCGCGCCGTCGCCCTGCCGGACTGTCGCGACGTCGGCGAGTACCTCACCGCCACGCCGGAGGAGCGGCGGGAGATGGTGGAGGGCGCCCTCCGCGCGGCGCAGGCCGACCGGTCCCTCCTGCTGGACACCTCCGGCCTCGTCTACGACACGCTCGTCCCCTTCCCCACCAAGGTGTTCTGCGTGGGCCTGAACTACACGAACCACATCGACGAGACGGGCCTGGAGCGCCCTGAGCATCCGACGCTGTTCGCGAAGTTCGCGCAGTCCCTCACGGGCGCACTGGACCCGATCGAGGTCCCCGAGGAGGACCACCGGGTCGACTACGAGGGCGAGCTGTGCATCGTGGTCGGGGAGCCGGGCCGGCGCATCGCCGTCGAGGACGCCCCGGAGCACATCGCGGGCTACGCGGTGGCCAACGACATCTCCATGCGCGGCTTCCAGGGCCGCACCTCCGAGTGGCTGCAGGGCAAGGTGTGGGAGGCCTCGACGCCCGTGGGTCCGTGGCTGGTCACCCCGGACGAGTTCTCGGCGGATGCGCGCGTCCTCACGCACGTCAACGGCGAGCTGCGTCAGGAGGACAGGGTCGCCGACGTCGTCTTCTCCCCCGCCGAGCTGGTCTCCTACGCCTCGCAGCTGGTCACCCTGAACCCGGGTGACCTGATCCTGACCGGCACGCCCGCGGGGGTCGCCCTGGCCCGCCGGGACGCCGAGGGCCGCCGCCCGTGGCTGCGTCCGGACGACGTCGTCGAGGTGGAGATCACCGGGCTGGGACGCCAGCGCAATGAGCTCGTCTGAGGCTGCGGCGCCGGCGGACGCCCTGCCCCGCGTCGTCGGCGTCCTCGGTGCGGGGCGGGCGGGCACCGCGCTGGCACGGGCGATCGCGCGCATCCCCCGCCTCTCCCCGGGCACGGCCGCCCCGCGGGTGATGGTCGCGGGCACGCGGCGCCCCGCGGCGGTCCAGCGCCACCTGACGATCTACGCGCCCGAGGCCGTCGCCGTGTCGGCCGAGGACCTGGCGGCGGAGGCGGAGCTCGTCGTCGTGGCCGTGCCGCGCGAAGCGCTCGACGACGTCGACCCGCTCACCCTCGCCGGGCCGGCCACGCGCGCCGTGGTGGACATGACGAACACATGGGGGGACGAGCCGGTCCCGGCGTGGCTCGACGACGACGGCGCGCCGGGCACAACCCGGATCGCCGAGCGCTGGGCCGCCGCGGGGCTGCGCGTGCCCGTCGTGCGCGCGTTCTCGGAGATCTCGCATCACGACCTCGGAGATGCCGGGCGTGCCACAGCCCCGCGCCGCGCCCTCGCGGTGGGCACCGAGCCGGCCGACGCGACGGCAGACTCGGCCGCGGTCGCCGCCGCGCGCGACACGGTGATCGCCCTCGTCACCGCGATGGGCTTCGACGCGGTCCCCTACACGGGCCTCGACCGGGCCGGCGTCCTCGAGCCGGGGGCGGCGGGGTTCGGCACCGCGCACGACGCCGGCCGGCTCGCCGCGCTGCTCGCCGACGCGCCCATCGGCTGAGACGCCACCCGCCCGGCTGTGCCTACGCTGGGCGGGACCGCCGACCCGTCCAGGAGGCCCCCGTGACCCGTCCGACGCACCGTACCGCCCGCCGCACTCTCGCCGCGGTCGCCCTGTCCGCCGCCGCCCTCACCGGGCCGGCGGCGGCCGCCACCGTCGTCGCCCTGCCGGTCACGGCGGGGGTGACGGGCGCCGTCGTCGCCACCGCGCCGCAGGCCCACGCCGTGGCCTGGGACCAGGTGGAGCTCGTGGATGACGCGGGCGTGATCGACCCCGCCCAGCTGCGCCGAGACCTGGCGGGGATCGAGTTCCGGGAGCCGACCCGCGTCGCCGTGGTCACCGAGCGCGGCCCGGACCTGTCCGCGCTGGACGACGACCGTGCGTCTCAGGCATTCAACGGGCGGGTGCTCGAGCGGGCTCGCGCCGAGCACCCGGACTGGATCAGCGCGGACGGCCAGAAATGGGCCGACGGCCTCGTGATCGTGGCCCTCGACCCGGACAACCGGTTGATCGGGGTGTACGTGGGCGAGGACCGGACGCTCAGCACGGACCGGCTGCGGGAGGTGCGCGAGGCCGGACACGAGGCGGCCCGTGCGGCCCGGTGGACGGACACGGTCGTGGATGTGACGGACGCCGCCGCCGAGCTGATCGGACGCCCCTGGTGGCAGGCTCCCGAGCTGTGGTTCGGCGCGGGGATCGTCGGTGTGGCGGGCGGCGGCGCCGCGGCCGCGGCACTCGCGAGCCGACGGCGTCGCCGCCGCCGGACGGCCGACCTGCTGGCCGAGGCCCGCACCCACCTGACCTCCGTGACCCTGGAGATGGACGCCACCGAGGTGAACGCGTCCACGGTGCCCGAGGACTCGCCCCACGCGGCCGCGCTGATGGAGCGCTTCCGCACCTTCCGGCGCCAGGCGCTCGACGCGTCGGCGGAGCTGGACCGCCTCGAGGCCCTGCCGGAGCGCAGCCTGCATCGCACGGAGCATGCCCGGGCCGCGGAGGACGTCCGGGACCGCGCCCGTGAGCTCGACCGCCTCGACGACGCCGTGGCCGCGGCGAACACCTTCTTCAACCGCCACCCGGGGTGGCCGGCGGCGTGGGACCAGCAGACCGCCCCGCTGCGGGCCGACCTGGACGCCGTCGGCACGCTGGCCTCCTCCGTCGGCTCCGCCGGAGCCGTCCGGTCCGCGGTCGCCGCGCTGGAGTCCTTCCGCACCGAGGCCCAGGACCGGCTCGAGGCGCTGGGTGCGGACCTGCAGGACGAGCGCCTGACCCCGGCCGCGGCGTTGGACGAGCTGGACGCGCTGCGGCGTCGCCTGACCGGTCTCGTCTCCGCCCTCGCCGACGCCGAGGTGGCGGCGTTCGGCAAGGACGAGGCCGAGCGTGAGCTGCTGCGCGACGAGCTGCGCACGCACCGTGGCCCGGTCCGGTCCGCGCGCGGCTCGATCCTGGACTCCGCGCTGCCGGCGGATGCCTACTGGACGGTGGTGGCCTTCACCACGGGCCGCCAGGCCGGCGAGCGGTCCGTCCAGGACCATCGCCAGGCGCAGTCCAGCTCCTCCGGGACCGGCTACGGATCCTCGGGCGGCTCGTTCTCCGGGGCGGGCTCGTCCGGCCGATTCTGAGCCGATCGGGGCCGGATCTGAGCCGGAAGCTCGTCCGGGCCGGGCACCCGGTCCCTGGCCCACCGCCCCGTTCTGCGAGACAGTGAAGGACCATGACCGCCGCTGACACCCCCGCACCCCGCCAGGACCCCCTCGCGTTCTTCCTCGACAAGGCCGTGCCCGAGGCATGGCACGCGGTCGGGCCGCTGGCCTCGGCGGCGCGCGCCGCCGCCGAGCAGGCCGGGCTGGACCGGCAGCTCGTGGAGCTCGTGAACCTCCGGGTCTCCCAGCTCAACGGCTGCGGGTTCTGCCTGGACCGGCACACCCGCCAGGGCGCCGACGCCGGTCTGAGCGTGCAGCGCCTGGGACTGCTGCCGGCGTGGCGTGAGGCCGGGGCCGTGTACTCGGAGCAGGAACGCGCCGCGCTCGAGCTCGCCGAGGCGGTCACGGACCTCCCCGAGCAGGAGCAGCTGAACTACGTGCAGGCCTCCACGGCCGCCGCGCTCACGGACGCCCAGTACGCGGCCGTGCAGTGGGTCGCGATCGTGATGAACCTGACGAACCGCATCTCGATCCTGTCCCATCACCCCGTGCGGCGCCGGGACGACTGACCCTCCTCCCCGTCGCCGGCCCGGCGGCGGGGTCCACCCAGGAACGAGAGGACCGACCATGACCGAGCAGACCCCCAGCCTGGAGCACCCGCAGGTCCGCAAGAACGCGGAGAGGTACGAGATCGTCGTCGACGACGCGGGCACGGTGGCCGGCTTCACGGTGGCGATCGACGACGACACCGCCGACGGCCCGGCCCAGCGGATCTTCCCGCACACCAAGGTCGACCACCAGTACGAGGGCCGGGGCCTGGCCTCGAACCTCGTGCGCGAGGCGCTGAAGGACACCGTGGCCGCGGGCCGCCGGATCGTCCCCGTGTGCCCGTACGTGAAGGACTGGGTGGACGAACACGACGACGTGGCCGGCGAAGTGGACCCGGCGCGCCCCGAGCATATGCAGTTCCTGGAGTCCCGCCAGGACTGACGCCCCGCGCCCGGTGAGCACCCGGAGACGAGAAAAGCCCCCGCCGATCCGGCGGGGGCTCTTTCTGGTCGGGGTGACAGGATTTGAACCTGCGGCCTCGTCGTCCCGAACGACGCGCGCTACCAAGCTGCGCCACACCCCGTTGGAGGTCTCAGACCTGAATCCAACAGAGAGCGACTATACCAGCCACACCGGGTGCCGCCAAACCGAGATGCGGGGCAGAATCGCACGCGTGAGACCTCTGCGCACCCGACGAATCCGAGAGAGGCCGGCATGAGCTGGTGGCCGTTCCTGCGTTCCTCCGCGAGCCCCTCCCCCGACGACGACGGCGCCCCGGCCGCTGCCGAGCTCGAGGAGGCCGTGGCCGCCCTGCGACGGCTGTTGCGCGCGGAGCGGCACCGACTGCGCCCGGACAGCTGGGCCCTCGCGTGGGAGATGGTCGAGCACGCCGCCGAGTACGGGCCGGCCTGGACTCGCCTGCAGCGCACACGGCCCGTGGAGACGCAGGAGCTCGTGCTCGCCCTCACCGGGCGCTTGGAGCCGCTGCTGCGCGACTTCCTCGCTCTCCCCGACTCGGAGAAGCCCGCCCATGCCGACGCCGTGCACGCGCGCCTTCGGGAGCAGAGCACGGAGCACGGCCGGCTGCGCCGCCGACTCACCCGCGCGCTCACGGCACGGCTGCGTGCCGGCGAGGAGCTCTGAGCGCCGAGGGGGAGGCACCCGGGAACGCTGAAAGCCCCGTGCAGATCGCACGGGGCCGCCCGGTGAATCCTCCCGGGAATGCGGGAAGGGCCTCGCACCCAACGGTGCGAGGCCCTCCCTCAAAGAATGTCCGGCGGCGACCTACTCTCCCACAACCTCCCGGCTGCAGTACCATCGGCGCTGTGGGCCTTAGCTTCCGGGTTCGGAATGGAACCGGGCGTTTCCC
>NZ_JABFNH010000006.1:0-2456 GCF_017168435.1 Micrococcus sp. KRD070 | reverse complement strand
GCTCGCCCCCTCCGGCACCTCTCCCACCCGCGCTCCACCCCGCAGAATCCCGCTGTTCTCGGCGGTCTCCCAGCCCGGCCCGTAGTATCGGGACGGACAACTGTGGAAAGGGGCCCCGTCGTGGGACTTCTGGACAACCTCGAACGCGGCCTGGAGCGGGCCGTGCGCTCGGCCTTCTCGGCCGGCGGTCCGCGGGCGGTCAAGCCGGTGGAGATCGCCTCGGCCCTGCGACAGGCGATGGACGACGAGTCGATCGCGCTGTCCGAGGGCCACACGGTCGCGCCCAACAGCTACGTGGTCCACTTCTCCCCCGCCGACTTCGAGCGCGCCCGCTCGTGGGGGTCCACCCTCGCCAGCGAGCTGTGCGATGAGGTCATCCGCCACGCCGACTCCCAGGGCTATGCACTGCCCGGCACGGTCCGGGTCGCCTTCCACCCGGACGCGGACGTGCGCGGCGGGGACCTGCGCGTGGTCACCCGCCTGGACGACGGCTCGCTCACCGCCCCGGCCCCCCACGACGACGGCGCCTCGCCCGCCACCTCCCACGCCGACCAGCCGACCGTCGTGATGGGCCGCCCCGTGACCGAGCCCGCCGGCCCGGCACTCGAGCTGGACGGCCGCATGCTCCCCCTGGACGGGGACGACCTGATCCTCGGCCGCTCGGCCGAGCGTGCCGACCTCGTGATCCCGGACTCCTCGGTGTCCCGCGAGCACCTGCGCCTGCTCACCGTCGGCTCCACGGTCACGCTCCTGGACCTGGGCAGTCGCAACGGCGTGCTCGTCAACGGCCGCCGCGTGGACGGCTCCGTCACCCTGCGCGACGGGGACGTGGTGACCGTCGGCCAGACCGAGCTGCTGTTCTTCGGCGGGACGGGGGGCCGCGCATGAGCGAGCTCGCCGTCGCCGTGCTCCGCATGGGCCTGCTGCTGGCCCTGTGGGTGCTGATCATCTCCATCGTCATGGCGCAGGGCCGCGACCTCGTGGTCGGCCGGCGGAACAAGACGCGCCTCCAGCAGGCCCAGCGCGACGCCGGCCTGGTCACCGCGGTGCCCGCGGCCGGGGCCGCCGGGGCGGGCTCGTCCGCGGTCGACCGCCCCGCGCCCGCGTCGACGCCGTCCCCCGCCGCGTCCGCGCCGACGACGCCGGCCCCGCGGCTGTCCCGGACTCTGCGGGTGGTCGAGGGCCCGAAGGCCGGGCAGACCATCGCCCTGGAGGGCCGTCCCCTGCTGATGGGCCGCGCCCAGGACGCCGACCTGGTGCTCGTGGACGACTACGCCTCCGGCCGCCACGCCCGGCTGTTCCCCCAGGGCACCCGCTGGTTCCTCGAGGACCTCGGCTCCACGAACGGCACCTACGTCAACGGCGCCCCCGTCACCCGCGCGGTGCCCGTGGGCCCCGGCACGGCCATCCGCATCGGCAAGACCGTCATGGAGCTCGAGGCCTGACCCATGACCCTCGTCCTCCGCTACGCCGCCCGCTCCGACGTCGGCCGCGTCCGTGCCAAGAACGACGACTCCGCCTACGTGGGCCGTCATCTGGTCGTGCTCGCGGACGGCATGGGCGGGCACGTGGGCGGCGACGTGGCAAGCGCGTCCACGGTGCTGGACCTGGCCCCGCTGGATGCGGTGGGCTACGAGGACCCGGCCACGGTGCTGCCGGACGAGATCCAGAACGCCAACCTGATCCTCAACGAGCTGGTGCACGCCAACCCCAAGCTCGCCGGCATGGGCACCACGTGCACCGCCGCCCTGCTCGCGGGGACCACGCTGCACATCGCGCACATCGGCGACTCCCGTGCCTACCGGCTCGCGAACGGCGAGTTCTCCCAGGTCACCACGGACCACACGTTCGTGCAGAAGCTCGTGGACGAGGGGCGTCTCGAGGCCGGGGAGGCCCCGTTCCATCCGAACAAGAACGTGCTCATGCGCGTGCTCGGCGACGTGGACGCCTCCCCCGAGCTGGACGTGTTCGAGGTGCCCGTCGCCCCCGGAGAGCGCTGGCTGTTCTGCTCGGACGGCCTCACGGACGTGGTCTCCCCCGAGAAGATCCACGAGGTGCTGCGGGACTCGGAGGCTCTCAACCAGGCCGTCGACACCCTCGTGGACCTGACCCTCAAGGGCGGCGCCCCGGACAACGTCACCGTGGTGGCGTTCGAGATCGCGGAGGGCACGGCGGAGGAGCTGGCCCCCGTCCCGGACGTCCACCTGTCCGAGCAGGCCCTCGCCGCGGCCCACCCGCCCGAGGTCGGCCCGGTCTCCGGCCTGCTGCTGCGCGAGGACCTGGACGCACGGCCTCACCTGCTCGTCGGCGCGGCCTCCAACGCCGTGAAGACCGATCGCATCCCCGTGGTCACCCGCAGCTCCACGCGCCGCCGTGCCGCCGCCCTGCTCGGCGAGACGCCCGTGCCGGAGAACCGTCCCCGGCGCACCGCGGCCGTCCTCACGGACGGGCCGGAT
>NZ_JABFNH010000057.1:0-395 GCF_017168435.1 Micrococcus sp. KRD070 | reverse complement strand
GGGGAGTGGACGCGACGCGGAACTTCGCGACCGCCGCACCGGAGGGGGTGAAGCGCAGCTCGGGGTCGTCGACAAGATTGCCGATGACCGTGATGACGGTCTCGCCTGCCATGGGGGAACCTCTCGGCGGGTTTGCTGCTGCTGGCTGCTAGTGCTGCTACTCGGATCCCGAGACCAGCTGAGGGGGGAAGCTCAGTGGGTCTCGGGGCGGAGGACCTTGGTCCGGAGGACCGACTCGTTCAGGTTCATCTGGCGGTCGAGCTCCTTGACGACCGCAGGCTCGGCCTGCAGGTCGATGACCGAGTAGATGCCCTCGGGCTTCTTCTTGATCTCGTACGAGAGACGACGACGGCCCCAGGTGTCGACCTTCTCCACCTTTCCGTTGCCCTCACGGA
>NZ_JABFNH010000056.1:0-394 GCF_017168435.1 Micrococcus sp. KRD070 | reverse complement strand
GATAAGAACTCTTAATACTTTCATCATTAAGAAGTACTTGTGCATCTCCAGACTTAACTATTCTTCCTGTTTCAAGAACATAAGCTCTATCTGCAATAGCTAATGCCATATTTGCATTTTGCTCAACCAAAAGTATAGTAGTCCCTGATTTATTGATTTCAACAATTGTATCAAAGATATCTTTAACCACAAGAGGCGCAAGTCCCATTGAAGGTTCATCTAAGATTAACATTTCCGGTCTATTCATAAGAGCTCTTCCTATTGCAAGCATTTGCTGTTCACCACCAGAAAGTGTACCTGCTTGTTGTTTTATTCTTTCTTTTAATCTTGGAAATTTAGCAAAGACCATCTCCAAGTCTTGCTTTATTCCAGCTTTATCTTTTCTTAAATAAGC
>NZ_JABFNH010000055.1:0-12698 GCF_017168435.1 Micrococcus sp. KRD070 | reverse complement strand
CACCTCAGCCCCTCAGTCCACCCCGACCCACTGACCCCTCATCTCTGAAAGGGAGACCTCGTGAACGTCTTCACCCCGTACCTCCACTCTTCCCTCACGCTCGGCGCCAACTTCTTCACCTCGATCAACAACCTGATCTCCCAGGCCCAGGGCGTGCTCAACGCGCTGATCATCTTCCTGGGCGTGGTGATCTTCCTGATCGGCTCGGCCCGCGGCAAGTGGACCCTGCCGGCGATCCTGCTCTCCGCTCTGGCCGGCGGCCTGTTCATCTGGGGCGGCGTGGCCGGCGTCCAGTGGGCCGCGGACTCCGCCGGCACGACCATCAAGTGATCGGCCAGGAGTAAGCCATGACCGAGACCGGACGGTTCTACAGCAGCATCCGCCGCATCCCCACCACGCTCTACCGGCTGCCCGACGGCACCCGGGTGCCCGGGGGCCCCTACACGCTCGTGCAGGGCGTGGGCGGGGCGATCACGGTGGCGCTGCTGTGGGCCGTCCGGGGGTCCTGGACCACCGGCTTCGACCTGCTCGACTTCGCCGGCGCCCTGGCCGCCGGTTTGGCGGTCACCTGGCTGCTGCGCTTCGCCCCGGACAACCTCCACGAGCTGGGCCTGGTCATCACCGGAGCCTTCCTGGCCTGGTCCAAGCCGCCCCACGGGCACTACCGCGGCGAGACGTTCGCCCCCAAGAAGGCTCCCGCAGGGATGCCCGAGAAGCCCTCCACCCCTACCGCTCCCGCCCGCGCGATGGCCACCGACGAACCGCAGGGCGAGCCCGCGCCGACGTACCGGCCGATGGGCACCTCCTCCGTGGCCCGGCTCCTCCAGCAGAGCACGACCGAGAACAAGGACACCCAGCGATGAAGAACTCCCTCCTGTACCTGCGCGAGAACCTCATGTGGACCTCCACGGGCACGGTGTGGGCGATGTGGCGCGTGCACGGGCTGCCCTACGGCTTCGGCAAGGGCGAGCACAAAGAGCGGGCCATGCTCGCCCACCAGGCCCTCTTCCAGGGCCTGCGCGGGGAGGCCATGCTCATGGGCCTGTGCGCCGAGCTCGACCCCGCCGCCGTCGTCGAGCGCATGCTCGACGGTGTCGACCTGGAGCAGTGCCCCAACTACCTCGAGGAGGTCGAGCTCTCTTTGGACGAGCTCGAGACGATCCCCGTGGGCGAGCGAGCCTACTGGCTGGCCGTGCCGCTGCCGTCCAAGTCGATCACCGACCGCCTCCAGACCCTGATCCGCTCCGTCGACGGCAAGCTGCGCGAGCAGCTGGCCCTGCCCACCTGGCGACCCACGGAGGCGGAGATCCAGGCTCTGGGGCGCACGGCCGAGCACATCGGCCGGGCCATCCCCGCCGCCTTCAAGGCCATCCCCTCCTCTCCGGCCGAGGTCGCCTGGATCTACGCGCACTCCCAGAGCCGGGGCCTGGGATCGGATCCCACCGCGCCCGCTGGCGGAGAGGACGTGCAGGCGTTCACCTCCGGGGCGAGCATTCCCGAGCCGCTCGTGGACGAGGGCGGCCAGTCCGACGTCAGCGCCAAGGAACGGCTGAACCCCTTCGGCCGCCGGTACGTGAAGATCGCCTCCGAGACCACCGCAGGACAGGCCTCGTACCAGGTGGTGATGGCCCTGACCGCCGGCCCCCGCGAGGGCTTCACCTTCCCCGACGACGAGTACGTCTCCTACATCGACTCCCTCAGCGTCAACGCGGACTGGATCATGCGCATGAACGTGCTGCCGGCCAAGCGCGCCGCCGCCCGGAACAAGCGTGCCGAGGAGAAGCTCAACGAGGAGTACAACCAGCAGGAGGGCGACTCCCACGCGATCACCGGCGGATCCACCCGCCTGGACGCGATCGCCGAGGACCTCAAGGCCTACCACGCCGCACTGAACTCCTCAGAGGCCGAGGTCTCCGTCGACGTCGCGGTGATGTTCATCGTCGGCGCCGAGACCCCCGAACAGGCCCAGGACCAGGCCCAGATGATCCAGGCGGCCTACTCGGCGCGCGACTTCAAGGTGATCACGCCCCTGGGCTACCAGGAGTCGCTGTGGTGGGCGTGCCTGCCAGGTACGCCGGCCTCCTCCGTGGTGAAGAAGCTCGAGCTGCTGGTCACCGGCCGGCACCTGGCCTTCGGCGTGCCCCTGGTGACCGACGCGCTGGGCACCCGCACCGGATTCCGGCTGGGCACGAACATCTCCTCCTCGCGCCGCAGCCCGGTGTTCATGAACATCGGCGGCCTCATGGAGGCCGACATGTCCGGCTCGTTCGCCGTCACCGGCGAGAACGGCTCCGGCAAGTCCACCCTGCTGAAGATCGTGGCCGGCAACGTCTTCGACCGCGGCGGCCAGATCGTGGCCATCGACCGCTCCGACAACACCGAGTGGGCGGCCCTGGGTCGACTGCTCACCGAACGCGAAGGCTCCCAGCCCACCGTCGTCGAGCTCGGCGACACCCGCTGGTCGATCGACCCCCTGCGCCTGTTCCCGGGCAAGGTCGCCGCGCGCGTGACCCGCTCCCTGGTCTCCGTGCTGCTGGGCTTCGGCTCGAACTCCGCCGAGGGCCGGCTGCTCGGCCAGCTGCTGCACCCCGACTACGCGCAGGAGCACCAGATCACCTCCATGGGGTCCCTGGTAGCCCACCTGCTCTCCGGCCAGGGCTTGGCGGGGGAGGAGCCGGAACAGACCCGCGCGATCGCGTTCGGCCTCCAGAACGTGCAGTCCACCGAGTTCGGGCCCCTGCTCTTCGACGAGTCCCTGCCGACCCTGGACCTGTCCTCGCGCTTCCTCACCTTCTGCACCCGCGGCGTGGAGCTGCCCCGACGCCACGAGCTGGAGTCCGCCGCGCTGAAGGCGGAGCTGCCGGTGGAGAAGGTCATCGGCCGCGCCCTCTATGCCCTGATCGTGGCCATCAGCCGCGTCGTGCTCTACGCCGACGACTCCATCGAGTCGCTGATGATCGTCGACGAGGCCCACCACGCCACCGGCTCCCCGGAGACCGAGCTGGAGCTGTCCAACGTGGTCCGCTACGGCCGCAAGCACAAGGCCGCCGTGGCGTTGGGCTCGCATGACGCGTCAACGGACTTCGGATCCCAGCAGCTCCAGGCGCTGATCCCCGTGCGCATCGTCTGCCGTTCCCGCGACTCCAAGATGGCCCAGCGCAACCTCGACTGGATGGCCGACATGGGGCAGGACGAGTGGGTCGAGCTGGTCACCTCCGGGCTCTCCCCCCTGGACGACAACGAGGAGGTGGCCCCCGAGCGCCGCGGTGAGGCGCTGATGCGTGACGCCTACGGAAACGTCGCCAAGATCAAGGTGCTTCCTCCGCTCTCGCCGGCCCGCTTCAAGGCCGTGATGAGCTCCCCGCCCAAGCGCGGAGCCTCCACCGAGACCGCCAAGGAGCTGGTGCACGCATGAGCGCACGCGGATGGATGCGACGAGCTGGCGTCAGCGCCGCCGTGCTGCTGACCATGCTCTGGGCCGCCCCGGCCGCCTCTGCGGCCCCGGCAGCCCCGGCGCAGTCGGGGGTGATGGGCCTGGAGGAGTGGTCCCAGCAGGTCACCGACTCCTCCGGTGTGCCCATCTCCAAGTACGAGGCACTGCCCCTGGACCACGGCGCCGGCGGCATTGACATCAACCCCGCCCGCGACGCGCTGGTCTCCGTGCTCGACCTCTTCTGGGGCCTGCACTACATGTGCGTGACCACGTGCATGTGGCTGCTGCACACCCTGCTCAGCTTCCAGTGGGTCTCCTGGTTCTCCGGCCCGATGGAGGTCCTCGGCCAGAACTTCGGGCAGCTGGTCGCGCAGATCCACTGGATCCCGCTGGCGGCAATGATCTCCGGCACGACCATCGGCCTGCTGTTCTTCATGCGCAAGCGCGGCGCGGCCTGGGGGGAGATGTTCGTCTCCGTGATGATGGTCGTGGTCGCCACGAACATCGCGCTGAACCCGGTCGCCTACATCACCGGCCCGGACGGCGTCCTCCAGACCTCCCAGCAGACCGCGGCGCAGATCGCCGTGGAGGCCACCGGCGGCAAGGGCGCGATGGACGGCGGCGCGGACGCCTCCTCGGCCCTGGGCCAGTCCGTGATGGCCGACCTGACGGACGCGATGCTGCGCGGCCCCTCCCAGGCCGTCGCCTTCGGCCAGTTGCTCGAGGGCGGCTGCGCCAGCACCTTCACCGAGACGATGAAGGCCGCGGACCCCATGGACGTGAAGTCCAAGTCCGTGATGGACCCGGTCAAGGGGTGCAGCGAGTCGGCCAAGAGCTGGTCCGAGTCGACCTCCTTCATCAAGGTCGCCCCCATGCTCATGACCAACCTGGGCTCGGCAGCCTTCGCCGTGCTCGTGGCCACCATGGCGGTGGTGCTGTTCCTGGCCGTGCTCACCGCCCTGTTCTACGGGGTCTACCAGGTGCTGGCCGTGATGATCTCGATCGTGCCGGGTACCTCCCGCAAGGAGTTCTTCGGCGCGTTCGTCGGCGTGATCGCCTGCGGCGTGGTCATCGTGGCCGCGATCGTGCTCGTGGCCGTGTCCCTGCGCCTGGTGGCCAACATGTTGCTGGCCACCGCAGCCCTCGGTGTGACCCTCCAGATGCTGTTGCTGGTGCTCATGCTGATCGCGCTGATCTGGCTGGTGCTGCGCGTGCGTCACGGGATCATGAAGAAGGGCGACCAGACCGCCCGCTGGCTCTCGCGCTTGGGCGCCGGCCAGGAGAAGAAGTCCAGCGTGCCGATGAAGTCGCTGGTGGGCATGGCCGGCACGGCCCTGGGCGGCTACAAGTTCGGCCGCCTCGGTCTGGCCAAGGGCGGCGGCCAGGACGGGCCTGCGCGCTCCCGGCCGACCGGCGGCGGCGCCGGCCCCTCGGGCGGCTCCGATACGCCCAGCGGAGGACCGCGCCGGCCGGATCCCCGCGGCCCCCAGGTCTTCGGCCGTGCCGCGCGCGCCGACGGCGGCAGCGGGCCTGCGCGCCGGCGCCGTCCGGGCGGGCAGCTGCCCCCGGCTCCGCTGGTGCGTGCCGTCGGTGTCGGGGCGGCCGCCATCGGTGGTCCGATGGGTGGGGCGGTCAACGTCGTTGCCCAGGGCGCGGCCTGGTCCATCGAGCGCCAGAACCGCAAGGAGCTCACCGGCCCCGGCAAGCCCCAGCGGGTGCCTCGCCAGTCCCGGATCACGGTGGGCAGCGACGGCAAGGCCACCGTGACCCCTCGCCGGCCCGAGGTCGTCGAGGGCACCGTCGTGGATTCGAGCCAGGGCCCCCAGCAGCCCCCGCGGCGGCCGCGGGCGCACAGCACGGAGGCCACCCAGCGGATGCGCGAGCGCCTCCGGGCCGCCCAGGGCCCGCGGGGGCAGCACGCATGAAGCGCCGCGCCGTCTTCATCGGGGCCGGCGCCGTGGTGGCCGTCGTCGCCTTCGTGGTGGTGCTGATCCTGCTGATCATCCTGATGATCGGTGGCGCCCAGCAGAAGCTGAAGATGCAGCAGTCCTCCCTCTCCTGTGTCGTGGGGGGCCTGACCGCCGCGGACGGGTCCCTGGCCATCCCGCTGATGGGCCGGGTCACCTCCGACTACGGGCCGCGCCCGAACCCCTTCGGGCCCGGGTACATCCCCCCGGGCTACACGAGCGAGGCGCCCTTGCTTTTCCACGGTGGCGTGGACATCGGCGGCATCCCCGAGGGCACCCCCATCAACGCCGTCATGGGCGGCACGGTCATCGGCACCAACATGGAGGGTGAAGAGGGCGGCAACATCCTCAAGATCGACTCAGGCAACGGGATCGAGTGGCGGTATGTCCACATCGCCAACGGCACCACCGTGGTCAAGCCCGGCCAGCAGGTGAAGGCCGGGGACCACCTGGCCGGAGCCGGCGAGACCGGCGTGGCCACGGGCGTGCACCTGCACCTGATGCTCTACGTCAACGGCGAGCGGTCCAACCCGCAGACCTGGCTGGCCGAGCGCGGCCTGATCCTGGAGAAGGGCCAGATGCCCCGGCTGACCTCTCCGGCCGGCGGCGGTGCCGCGGGGGCGGCGTCCTCGAGCTCGGCAGCAGCCTCCTCAAGTTCGGCTCCCTCGGCCAAGCTGGCCAGCGGATCCTCGCCCGCGGGCGCCGCCGCCTCGGACGGGCAGCCCCCCAAGGTCAACGGGCCGGTGCGGATCACCTTGCCCGAGGGCAGCGAGTGGACGCTCTCCCCGGAGCAGGTGGAGAACGCGGCCCTGATCATCGGGGTGGCGCGCGAGCTCAACATCTCGGACAAGGGGATCCAGGTGGCGCTGATGACCGGGCTCCAGGAGACCATGCTCCAGAACATGGCGAACCCGACCCTGCCGGAGTCCATGAACTACCCGCACCAGAAGACCGGCACCAACAAGGACTCGGTCAACGTCTTCCAGCAGCGCACCGTGGCCGGCTGGGGAAGCGTGCCGGAGCTGATGAACCCCGAGTACGCCGCACGAGCGTTCTTCGGCGGCCCAACCGGCCCGAACAAGGGCATGCCCCCGGGCCTGCTGGACATCCCCGGTTGGGAGGGCATGGCCCCCGGGCCGGCTGCCCAGGCCGTACAGAACTCGCGCCACCCCGACGAGTACAACAAGTGGGAGAACGCGGCGAACCAGATCCTGGGCCAGGTCACCGGCACCACCCCCATGATGTGCCAGGGCGCCGGCGGGGCTGCGGCCGCAGCCAGCGCCACCTCCAGCACCGCCCCCGAAGGCAACCACGCCCTGGACGAGGACACCAAGCGCCTGGAGATCCCGGCCGACTTCTCGCGCTCGAAGATCGTCTCCCGCGCCGAAGCCGGCATCGGCGGCACCTACACCTACGGCGCCGCGGACTTCCGATCCTGGGATGCCACCGGGCTGGTCTCACGCGTCTACCAGGACAACGGGATCGACATGCCACGCCAGGCCCCGTGGACCGTGGGCAAGCGCACCGAGACCCCGCAGCCCGGCGACATCGTCGCCCAGAAGTGGGACCCCACCCGCGGGCGGTGGGAGCACGTGGGCATCTACGTCGGCGACGGCATGATGATCTCCGCGATCAACGAGTCCGCCGGCACCCGCAAGCACCCGGTCACCCAGACCGGCACCGACACCGTCTACTTCGACGTGATCCAGGAGAAGAAGTGAGCCGCACGGACACCACCCGCCACCCCCAGGAGCCCCAGCCCCGCACGGGGCGGGCCTGGCCCTTCCTGGTCGGCGCTCTCGCCGCGGCAGGCGCCGGCGCGTGGCTGCTCACCGGCACCCCCGGCGAGCAGGCGCCGGAGGCGCCGGCCCCCACCCCCGCGGCGGCCGCGAACTCGACGGCCGGAGCCTGGCCTCAGCCGTCGGCCAGCACCGCCCCGGCCAGCGCTGCGAGTCAGGAAACGAATCGGGAAACGACCACCTCCACGGGGCCGTCGAAATCTGGAAACGCCCAGGTCAGCCCGTCATCGGTCAGTGCGGCACGCAGCTCCCAGATCGGGGTGGAGAAGGCCGCCCAGGAGCGAGCCGTCCAGGGTCTGGACCCCGACGCCCGCAAGCGTGCCGAGGACGTGGCCAGCCGGTTTGCGCAGGCCATGAACGCGCGCACGTGGCAGACCAGCCGGCAGCAGTGGCGGGAGGCGCTGGCGCCCACGGTGAGCCCTGAGCTGCTGAAGACGCTCGACGTCGATCGGGACTGGGAATCCGACGCCCAGCACCGCTTCGTACAGGCCAAGGCCAGCACGTCGGTGCAGGTGCTCGAGTCGCGCGCGCAGACCGTCCAGGGCGAGCGCGTCGACGTCGCGCTCATCGTGGCCACCGAGACCACCGGCGAGGACCCCTGGGTCACCGCGCCGCGGACCGAGCGCCCCATGACCGTCGTCGTGGACACCACCCAGAACCGGGTTGTTGAACAGATCGACATGACCCCGCACGGCGGTCTCTGAGACGCCCCCCGGCCGGGCCCTACGACACGTAGACCAGCGGCTGCGACATCTTCACGCGAGCTCCCCAGCGGGAAGCCGTGCCATACGAGCACCAGCGACCGGCGAGCATCCAAGGAGCACCGAAGGTAGACGGGAGCCAGAGCGCAGCCGTGCGCGGGCGTACAGGCCGGGAGCAGAAAGCCAGGGGCCCGGCGGAAACCAAGCCGCACGAGGGCCAGAGGGAGGGGAGTCTGCCGCCACTGCCCAGCCACAGATCCACGCCCCAGAGACCCCCTCTGGGCCTGGATCAGGGGCGGCTCCGTTCGGGGGATGAGCAGCAGTGGCGAGGCGATGTGCATGGGCCACACGGGGGTGGGAAGTGCGCCGGAGACGGCACCGCAGGAGTGCCGTTCAGGTGCCATAACGCGAGCGGGAAGCCCGCGGGAAGAGCGGGAGTCGAGCGCCTCCACCCATCGGGAAATCCGGAAGGACGGGGAAGAAAGAAAAGAGAGATATTGCCCTCTGGAATGGGCTGATTCGCTCGGGTTAGCCTCCTCCTCTCGACTCCGTCTCGCTGAGGAGGCTACCCGACGAGTCAAGTCCATGGAAGGGGGTACCGGGGTGATCTGCCTTCCACATGATTGCGATTTTACGGCAGGGGGTACCGGGAGGCGATCAGAGGGTGGGGTGCTGTCGAGATGCAGCGAAGATTTCACAAACGCGTGAATATGCTGCATACCGCGACACGCCGTGGAAATCTTGACATCTGAGATCAGAGACCACTGAAGTCGAGATGGCCGGAAGGGCGCCAGTCGTGCAGCCTGGGATCCGGTGCGAGGCGCGATGTAACGGCGCCTGACCCACTCGTGGCCTAGGGCGTGTCTGAGAATAGATGCACGAGTCAGCTGAGACCCTGGGGACATGTCCCGGTTCCAGATGCTCTCTGACACCCAATGGGAGTTGATCGCCCCGATGCTCCCGACCCGGGCCGGCCGGGCCGGCAGGCCGTTCGCCGACGCCCGCGCCATGGTGGAGGCGATCATCTACCGGTACCGGTGCGGAATCGCTTGGAGGGATCTGCCCGAGGTCTACGGGCCCTGGCAGAGAAGTGTGGACCTGGCATCGGCGCTTGGCCGAAAAAGGCACCTGGGACACGGTGCTGGCCACGCTGACCGCCGCCGCTGAGGCCGAAGGCCTGATCGATTGGTCGGTCTCGGTGGACTCCACGATCGCCCGCGCCCACCAGCACGCGACGAACATCACCCGCCACACAGGGGGATGGATCGAACTACAAGAATCCGCGTGAGGAACCGGCCGATCACGGCATCGGGCGCTCCCGTGGCGGGCTGAGCACGAAGATCCATCAGCTCGTCGATGGGACCGGGCTGCCGCTGGTCAGCCTGATCACCCCCGGCCAGGCAGGGGACTCCCCGATGCTGCTTCCTCTTCTGGAGCAGCTGCGCGTGACCCGGCCAGTAGGGCGGCCCCGGACCCGCCCCGAGGCCGTGCTGGGCGACAAGGCGTACTCCTCCCGGGCGATCCGCACCCACCTACGCGCCCGTGGGATCAAAGCGGTCATCCCCGAACCGGCCGACCAGCAGGGCCACCGCAGACGGCGCGGTGCCCGCGGCGGGCGCCCCATTGGCCTCGACGCGGACGCCTACAAGGGCCGCAACGTCATCGAGCGTCAGTACGCTCACCTGAAGCAGTGGCGGGGTCTGGCGACCCGGTATGACAAGTACGCGATCATCTACCGGGCCGCTGTGGTCCTGAATGCTGTGCTCGCATGGTCAAAACGATTGTCAGACATGCCCTAGACGCGTACGCGCTGATGGCCGGGTTCGTGATGGACGAGGGCAGGACGTGGGGCGAGATCGCCTACCCCTTCCAGCGTGCCGACGCTCAGGCCGTGCTCGACACCTCCGAGGGCGCGCCGCGCCGTCACTTCATCCTGCGCGGGCGCGGCATGTCCAAGACGACGGATGTCGCCGCGATGTGCCTGGCGCTTTTGCTGACGGAGGCTCCGGCCCGCGCCCGGTGCCACATCTACGCCGTGGACGCGGAGCAGGCCGGGTTGTTCGCGGATGCTCTGGCCGGGATCGTCGGGCGCACGCCGGGTCTGTCCGGGGCCGTGGATCTCGGGGCGCGGTCGGTGCGCGTGCGCTCGACCGGGGCGACGCTGACCGTGGAAGCCTCGGACGCGGCCTCGGCCTACGGGACACGGCCCTGGCTGTCGGTGGTCGACGAGTTGGGCGTCTGGCCCTCGACCACCAACCACCGGCGGCTCTACGGGGCGATCGTCTCGGCAGTGCCGAAGGTGCCCGGCTCGCGGCTGTTGGTGATCGGCACCGCCGGTTCCCCGGTCGGGCTCGGGGCGGAGGTATGGGCCGATGCTCAGGACTCTGCTCACTGGCGGACCTCGAGGACGCCGGGGCCGTCGCCGTGGTGGTCCCCGCAGGACGTGGAGTCCACACAGTCGGATCTCACGGCGGCGGAGTGGCGGCGTCTGATCCTGTGCGAGTGGGCCGAGTCGGATGATGCTCTGACCCGTCCGGAGGACGTGGAGGCCGCGATCCGGCCCGGCTCGCTGAGCATCGACCCGCGTCCCGGTGTGGAGTACGTGGCGGCGCTGGACGTTGGTACGCGCCGCGATCTGACCGCGCTGGCCGCCGGGCACTCGGAGCGCACTCCGGAGGGTCGGCGGGTCGTGATCGACCGGGTTGTCTACTGGCGACCGGAGCGCAATGCGAAGGTGGATCTCGCGGAGGTGGAAGCCTCGACTCTGCGGCTGTGCCGTCAGTACCGCGCCAAGTTGCGGTTCGATCGGATGCAGGCCGAGCAGTTGACCGGCAACCTCACGAGACAGGGCGTGCGCGCGGAGGAGTTCGTGTTCTCCTCGGCTGGGGCGAACCGGCTGGCGCGGTCGACCTATGTCGCGCTTCGTGACCGTGCTCTGTCGCTTCCGGATGATCCGGAGGTGCGGACGGAGTTCCTGTCCGCGCGGCTGATCGAGACCGGCCCGTCCACGGTGAAGTTGCAGAATCCGCCGGGCACGCATGATGACATCGTGGCGGCGGTCGGCATGGTCATCGCGGATCTCACGGACCGTCCCGAGGTGGGGCCGGGGTCCGTGGCCGTGCCGAGGGGCAGAGTCGTCAGGGACATCGGGGCGGCGGCGCGGTCGTCGATGAGCAAGTCCGCGGCCTCGAGGCAGGCTGCGGAGATCGCTCTCCGTAGGGCTGAGCGGACGGGTGCTCCGGCGCCGCGTCGGATCAGCAGCGCGAGCAACTTGCAACGCATTCGCCGGGGCTCGGAGGGTCGGTCATGAGCCGGACCGACGGGAAAATCGACGGTCGCTCCCAACTGGTCCGGAGTCCCGAGGCGCTGGACGCCTACGCCTCGCTCACGGTGGCTCTGCTGGAAGCCCCTGACGGCTCTGTGCCGTGTCAGGAGGAGCCGGACGGGTTCACCGGCTGACCGAGCCGAGGAGAGAGGGCGCAGGCGGCGATTCTGTGCCAGTCGTGCCCGGTTCTGGACTTGTGCGCGGCGTACGCGGAGACGGCGAAGGAGCGCTTCGGGATCTGGGGCGGGGAGGACCGGACGAGATAGCCCTCCCCGCCTCAGCGTCAGCAGTCGGGCTTAGGCCTGGGGCTCGCCCCCGGTGGTTGCGCCGTCCTCTCCCCGGATTACTTCACCCTTGAGCGTTCGCACCTCAAGTTCGACCGCAGCGAGCGCGCGAAGCAGTTCCCGGAAGTCCTCCTTCTGAAGATCGAGGATCGACTGAAGGTCCCCGCCCTGCTCATTCCACGCGTCGGTGCGCTCCTTCATGTTCTTCGCGGCACCGTAGGCGATGGGGGTGAGGTCCTCCGCTAGATTCTCGATGATCGTGGTGTTCGGCTGTTCGTTCATGCTGCTTCTCCTGACTGCGCCCGGCGGTCGGGCGTGGTCTGAACCTATCCACTGCGAAAGTCCAAGTAGTTGACGGCCAAGGCGACACGCTGGCTGTGCCAGCATGGAGCCATGCACAGTCACGCAGACCCGCACCGACCGGTCTACCTGCCCGACTTGCAGCGTGATGAGATTCTCCGGTTGGTGCCTGGACAGACTGGCGAGGTCACCACGCTGGCAGCCTTCGCATCGATTCCGGAGATTGAGGCACTTGGGTGGCCGCTCGATGTCGTGGACCAGTGGCTCTACGAGCATCTGCCTCTCGATGAGTTCCTCTGCGAGTACGTTGCCGTGGACCTCTCGCGGGTCCGCTGGTCTCGCGAGGAACTGTCGACAGAGGTTCTAGAGGTGGTGCCCACGGGGAAGGGCGGTGCCGACTATCTGGCCCAGGAGGCCCCGGACTATCACGGGCACTGGATCAAGGTTCGCGGCGGGCGAGTCGTGCGGGCTTGGGAGGAGCAGGGGACGTGGCTCAGGGCCCCGATCCTCCTCGATCGCGGGTGCTTCGGAGGCCCCTCCGGGGCGCTGCAACTTGTGGAAGGGCGTACTCGGGTCGGCGTGATGCGTGGACGGCTGAGGGACGGGCTGAACGTGGCCCCGCAGCACACCGTCTGGATCGGTCGTCCCGCTCTCGATCCAACGCCGTGAAGGGACTGTGATCGCTCACAGGGGCGGTCACAAACGGCAGAACACACGACGAAATGAAGGGCGACGAGAGGTCACCAGGCAGGGCACGATCCGTGTCAAGGGCCATTGAGTTCTGCCCATAGGCGGCCAGTGTTTCTTCCCGCTGGTGGCCATCAGAACTGCCCACTGGTGGCCAGCTGGTTTGCCCGTTTGGGTGGTGGTGCTGGCCACCGTGATGGGA
>NZ_JABFNH010000054.1:0-409 GCF_017168435.1 Micrococcus sp. KRD070 | reverse complement strand
GTATTAACATTGAAAGAAATCGATTTCCGTGCACGAGAAGCGTTAATAAAAAATAAAATATTATATAACGAAAATCGTAATAAAGGTAAGCTTAAGATCACCGGTGGCGGTAATAACTTCACTATTGATTTAAGCAAAAGATTACATTCAGATCTAGCAAATGTTTATGTTAAAAATCCTAATAAAATAACTGTTGACGTCCTCTTTGATTAGTATATGAAGGTGACTTATACTTCATGCACTTTAATTCCAAATCAGATTATTTAAATGATAATTTTCAAAGTGTATGATGTATACAATATGTGAAATTTTCTATATATTTAAATGGAATTGGGAGAAGGAATGTGACAGAAATGATATTTTATAAAATTTATTTCGTTGTCACTCCCCAACTTGCACATTATTGTAC
>NZ_JABFNH010000053.1:0-383 GCF_017168435.1 Micrococcus sp. KRD070 | reverse complement strand
GGGTATAGGTCGGAGTCGCCAGCGTCGACGAGGACTCGGCCCAGGGGTCGAAGGCGGTGGCGGTCGTCGACGGCTGTGCGCCGACCTGGAACTGCAGACCGGGAAGGCCTTGGTAGGAGCCCTGCCCGTCGACGGGAACGGTGCGGGCGAAGGCGTCCGTGTCCGCTGCGGGGGCGGTCGATCCGGTCTCGAGGTCCTTGACCAGCGCGGTGATCCAGTCCGATGCGAAGCTCAGCCAGGTTCCGCCCGACGGTGTGACCGCATCACGTTGGTAGGACTCGTGATTGGCGCGCACCGCCCAGTACTTGACGTCGGTGGCCATCTTGATCAGGCCCTTGTTGTCGGTCAGTTCGTTCTGCACGATCTTCGACACGGCCGTGGTG
>NZ_JABFNH010000052.1:0-287 GCF_017168435.1 Micrococcus sp. KRD070 | reverse complement strand
CGGACGACCTGCTCGGGGGTGTGACGCTTCCTGCTGTTCGTCATGATCTGACCAGTCTCCCTGCCCGCGACCGCGGGCAACAGGACGACTCTCATAACGACTGGACCTACGAAACGGGGTCAGCCCACAGGCCGGTGCGGGTGCCGGCCCAGTCGACCACCGCCTCGCTGATGAACTCCGGCCCGTTGTCCGACCTGAGCACCGCCGGGGCGCCCCGGGCGGCGACGAGGTCCTCGAGGTGGGCGGTGAGTCGGTCGGCGGTAATCGAGCGCTCCACGAGCCCGCCG
>NZ_JABFNH010000051.1:0-946 GCF_017168435.1 Micrococcus sp. KRD070 | reverse complement strand
CGCCTCGCTGATGAACTCCGGCCCGTTGTCCGACCTGAGCACCGCCGGGGCGCCCCGGGAGGCGACGAGGTCCTCGAGGTGGGCGGTGAGTCGGTCGGCGGTAATCGAGCGCTCCACGAGCCCGCCGATGCACTCCCGGGTGTGTTCGTCGACGATCGAGCAGATCTTGATCGGTCGTCCGTGCTCGTCGGCGTCGAACTGGAAGTCCACCGCCCACACCACGTTCGGCGCGTCCGCCGTCGGCGCGTCGACGGTCGAGGACCCGACGCGCTTGCGTCGACGCCGCTGCGGGACCCGGAGCCCTTCGTCACGCCACAGGCGTTGGATCTTCTTGTGGTTCACCACCCACCCCTCGGCGCGGGCGTCGTGATACGCCCGCCGATACCCGTAGCGGGGATGGTCCTTCGCCCAGGCGCGCAGCCACTCCCTGAGCGCCCGATCCGGGTCCGCGACCGTGTCGCCCTTGAGCGGTCGCCGGTACGCGGAGCGGCTCAGCCCGACCAGACGGCACGCCATCCGTTCGCTCACCCGCAACTTGCGCTTGAGGTGATCGACGGCGGCGCGGCGCCTGTCCGGGCTTAGAAGTTTCCCTCAGCCAGCTCCTTGAGCGCGGCCTTCTCCAGCTCCGCTTCCGCGAGCAGACGCTTCAGGGTCGCGTTCTGCTTCTCCAGCTCCTTCAGGCGCTTTGCGTCGTCGGCCTTGAGGCCGCCGTACTGGTTCCGCCACCGGTAGTACGTCTGCTCGGACACCCCGAGCTCCCGGCACACCGCCGCGACGTCCTGACCATCGGCGAGCATCCTGTCGGCCTGCCCGAGCTTACGGACGACCTGCTCGGGGGTGTGACGCTTCCTGCTGTTCGTCATGATCTGACCAGTCTCCCTGCCCGCGACCGCGGGCAACAGGACGACTCTCATAACGACTGGACCTACGAAACGGGGTCAGCCCA
>NZ_JABFNH010000050.1:0-385 GCF_017168435.1 Micrococcus sp. KRD070 | reverse complement strand
ATAATTACCAGTATTTTACTTAATGCTAAACCACATGAAGTTAAGCTTATGTTAATTGACCCAAAAATGGTAGAATTGAACATATATAATGGGATTCCTCATTTACTGATACCAGTCGTGACTAACCCTCACAAAGCATCACAGGCACTAGAAAAAGTAGTTGCTGAAATGGAACGTCGTTATGATCTGTTTCAACACTCTTCGACTAGAAATATAGAAGGATATAATGAAGCAATTAGACGCCAAAATGCTGAACTAGAAGAAAAGCGATCAGAATTACCATATATTGTAGTTATTGTCGATGAATTAGCAGATTTAATGATGGTTGCTGGTAAAGAGGTAGAAAATGCTATTCAACGTATTACGCAAATGGCACGTGCAGCAG
>NZ_JABFNH010000005.1:47463-73916 GCF_017168435.1 Micrococcus sp. KRD070 | reverse complement strand
ACCCCGCCCCGGGCGCCCCGCCGGCGTCGTCCGATGGGTGCATGCCGCGCGTCGTGACTCCTCTGCCGCCCGACCAGCCCGCCGTGCTGTTGGCCACGGACCTGGCCCGGCTGGGGCTGCCGCCCGACCGCGCCCGCCGGTCGGACCTGGAGCGGGTCGGACAGGGCTTCCACCGGCAGCGGGCACGCCCTGGCACGGGCTGGGCCGACCTGGGCCTTCCCGAGCCCGGGCACGGCTTCTCCCCCGATCACCTCGCCGCGCTCCTGCGGCGGCGCCCGGATGCCGTCCTCTCCCACGAGACCGCGGCCCACCTGCACGGCCTGCCGATGCCCGCGCGAGCCTGGCGGCGGCGCGACCCGGCGACGGGCGAGCTCGAGGCCGACCCGCCGGTGCACCTCACCGTGGCTCGGGGGACACGACGCGTCCGGCGGGCCGGACTGATGGACCACCGCAGGCCGCTGGCGCCCGAGTTCGTCACGCACGTGCACGGCCTGCGCGTTACCACCGTCGATCGCACCTGGCTGGACCTGTGCTCCCTGACTCCTCCGTGGACGTTCGAGGACCTCGTGGCCGCCGGCGACCACGCCGTCCGGCACCCGTGGACGCCCGCGGGCCGGACGGATCCGGCCACCACGATCACCGCGCTGCGGTCCGCGCTGCACGCGTCCGGACGCTTCCATGGCCGCCCGGCCGCCCGGGAGGCGCTGGACTCCGTTCGCGTCGGGGCGGACTCGCCGCCCGAGACCCGCCTGCGCCTCGCCCTCGTGGCCGGCGGGCTGCCGGAGCCGGAGCTGCAGGCCGCGCTCGAACCCGGGGACCCCTTCTCCCCCGTGGCCGACCTGGCCTACCGCCACGTGCGCCTGGCCCTGCAGTACGACGGTGCGGGGCACCGCACGCGGGAGCAGCAGGCGCGCGACGCCCGCCGGGACCGCTACGGGCAGGCGCGCGGCTGGACGACGCTCCGCGTCACCTGGGCGGATGGGCGCGAGGACTTCCGTGGCGTCGTCGCGGTGGTCCGACGCCGCCTCGACCCCTCCGCCTCGACGTGAGCACGCTCCGGCGAACGCGTTTGGGGGCGGCTTCGGGTGGTATTCCGTCCGAATACCACCCGAAACCGCCCCCGAACGCAGGGTCAGCGCCCCCGGGTCAGCGCTGCGGGTACTGGCGCAGCTGCTCGCCCACGTAGATCTGGCGCGGGCGGCCGATCTTGGTGGCCGGGTCCTCCATGAGCTCGCGCCACTGGGCGATCCAGCCGGGCAGGCGGCCCAGGGCGAAGAGGACGGTGAACATCTTCTCCGGGAAGCCCATGGCCTTGTAGATCACGCCGGTGTAGAAGTCGACGTTCGGGTAGAGCTTGCGCTCCACGAAGTAGTCGTCGGCGAGGGCCTTCTCCTCGAGGCGCTGGGCGATCTCGAGCAGCTCGTCGTTGCCGCCCATCTTGCCCAGGATGTCCTCGGCGGTCTTCTTGATGATCTTGGCCCGCGGGTCGTAGTTCTTGTACACGCGGTGGCCGAAGCCCATCAGGCGGACGCCGTCCTCCTTGTTCTTCACCTTCTCCATGAAGTCCTCGGGCGTGATGCCCTCCGACTTGATCTTCCGGAGCATGTTCAGCACGGCCTCGTTGGCGCCACCGTGCAGCGGGCCGTAGAGGGCGTTGATGCCGGCGGACACCGAGGCGAACAGGTTGGCCTGGGTGGAGCCGACCAGGCGCACCGTCGAGGTGGAGGCGTTCTGCTCGTGGTCCGCGTGCAGCATGAGCAGCAGGTCGAGGGCCTTGACCACGTCCGGGTCGATGTCGTATTCCTCGGCCGGCACGCCGAAGCACAGGCGGAGGAAGTTCTCCACGTAGTTCAGCGAGTTGTGCGGGTACATGAACGGCTGGCCCAGTGACTTCTTGAACGCGTAGGAGGCCAGCACCGGCAGCTTGCCCAGCAGACGCACGGTGGAGATGTGGACCTGCTCCGGATCGTGCGGGTCCAGGGAGTCCGGGTAGAACGTGGACAGCCCGGACACGGAGGAGGACAGCACCGGCATGGGGTGCGCGTCCCGCGGGAAGCCGTTGAAGAACAGCTTGAGGTCCTCGTGCACCATGTTGTGGCGCAGGATGTTGGTCTCCCAGGCCTCCAGGGTCTCCTTGGACTCGGGCAGCTCACCGTAGATCAGCAGGTAGGCCACCTCCATGAACGAGGAGTGCTCGGCGAGGTCCTCGATGGCGTAGCCGCGGTAGCGCAGGATGCCCTGGTCGCCGTCGATGAACGTGACGGCCGACTTGGCGTTCGCCGTGTTCATGAAGCCCGGGTCGTAGGTGACGTCGCCGGTCTCCTTCAGGAGCGGGGCGATGTTGATGCCGTTGTTGCCCTCTGTGGCGTGCTCGACGCCCAGGTCCAGGCTCTGCTCGCCGACGGTCAGCCGGACGGACTCGTGATGGGTCACGGGTGTGCTCCCTCGTCTTGTCTTCTCGATGGCCCGGGTTCGCACGCCCATGTGGGCGCGCCCACACGGGGACGACTCTGCTCCAAACTATCAAGGACCGGCCCGGGACGCGCGGTCGCTTCCCCCGACGACGGCCCTCGGCCCCGGCTCAGCCGGTCCGCGGCCCGCGGGCGGTGAGTCTCGCCGCGGCCCGGGCGACCGCCTCGTCCGTGGCGGTGATCGCCACGCGGACGTAGCCGTCGCCGCCGGCTCCGTAGAACACGCCGGGCCCGGCGATGATGCCCAGGTCCGCCAGTTCGCCCAGCAGGTCCCACGAGTCCTGCGCCGTGGCGTCGGCCGGGTCCAGGTCCGCCCGCCGGGTCCACAGGTACAGCCCCGCCTCGGAGTGGTCCACCGTGTGGCCGGAGACCTCCAGCGCGGTGCGCAGCGCGTCCCGACGGCGGCGGTAGCGGTCCTTCTGCTCCGCGACGTGCGCGTCGTCGGCCAGGGCCACGGCCATCGCGTGCTGCACCGGGGCGGGCACGATCATGCCCGCGTGCTTGCGGGTGTTGACCAGGGTCGCCACGAGCTCCGGATCCCCCGCGGCGAACGCGGCGCGGTAGCCGGCGAGATTGGACTGCTTGGACAGCGAGTAGACGCTCAGCAGGCCCGTCAGGTCGCCGCCGGAGACCTCGTCGGACAGGATGCAGGGCACGACGGCCCCGTCCCACGCGTCCCAGCCGAGCTCGGCGTAGCACTCGTCCCCGCACACCACGGCGCC
Source organism: Micrococcus sp. KRD070 (assembly GCF_017168435.1). Classification (NCBI taxonomy): domain Bacteria; kingdom Bacillati; phylum Actinomycetota; class Actinomycetes; order Micrococcales; family Micrococcaceae; genus Micrococcus; species Micrococcus sp. KRD070. The sequence goes on along the minus strand of NZ_JABFNH010000005.1, from coordinate 70,723 downwards.
CACGGCACGGGCGGCGTCGACCGTGCGGCGCAGCGCCGCCGCGTCCAGCACGGCGCCGGTGGGGTTGGCCGGCGAGTTGGTCCACACGAGGCGCACCCGCTCACGCACCTCGGGCGCCAGCGCGTCGAGGTCGTCCGCGGCCACGGCCTCCGCCCCGGCCAGCAGCGCGCCCACCGCATAGGTGGGGTAGGCGGCCTCGGGGTGGACGACGACGTCGCCTGCGCCGAGCCCGAGCAGCGTGGGCAGCCACGCGATGAACTCCTTCGACCCGACCGTGGGCACCACGGCCGCCGGGTCCAGCCCGGGCACCCCGCGGCGCCGGGCGTACCAGTCGACGACGGCGCGACGCAGGGCGTCCGTGCCGTGCGTCGTCGGGTAGCCGTGCGCGTCGGCGGCCTCGGTCAGGGCCCGGCGGATCAGCGCCGGCGTCGGATCCACCGGCGTTCCGATGGACAGGTCCGCGACGCCGTCCGGGTGGGCGGCGGCACGCTCACGGTAGGGGGTGAGCGTGTCCCACGGGTAGTCCGGCAGCGTCAGCATGGGGCTCAGGCGTCGGCGTTCTGCAGGGGCAGGGCGGAGATGATCGGGTGGTCCTTGGCGATCATGCCCAGCTTGGCGGCCCCGCCCGGGGAGCCCAGGTCGTCGAAGAACTCGACGTTGGCCTTGTAGTACTCGGCCCACTCGTCGGGGGTGTCGTCCTCGTAGTAGATGGCCTCGACGGGGCACACCGGCTCGCACGCACCGCAGTCGACGCATTCGTCCGGGTGGATGTAGAGCATGCGCTCACCCTCGTAGATGCAGTCCACGGGGCATTCGTCGATGCACGCCTTGTCCTTGACGTCCACACACGGCAACGCGATCACGTAGGTCATGGCTGACCGTCCACCTCTCTCTGGGCACGGGGTTGCGGGGCTGCGGTCCAGGGTACTCGCTCCCCCGGACGCGTTTCGCGGGCGGTCACAGTGGCCCGGCAGGGGCGCGTGGCGGCCTCGGCGGCCTCCGCGGGTCGGCGGTCCAGCCGCCGGCCCGCGGCCAGCAGGACCAGGCCGAGCGCCGGCTGGCCGACGTTCCAGGCCACGGAGGCGACGACGGCGCCCGGCGCCGCCGCCCACAGGCCGGCCGTCCAGGACAACCCCAGGGCGTCGTCCACCGGCAGGCGCTGCAGGGCCAGGACGGCGGTGAACGCGCCGGCGACGACCGCGGCCCCCGCCGGCAGGGCGCGCCCGCCGCGGCCCGCGCGTCGGACCATCCACCAGCGCTGTGTCGAGCCCACGAGCACAAGCGCCAGCACCGCACCCCAGGGCAGGGTCCAGCCGCCCGGCAGGGAGGCCAGGTTCAGATGGACGGCGGTGCCCAGCGCACCGGCGACGACGCCGAGCAGCGCCCCGCCCACCACGTCGGCGGGCCGGGCGCGGCGGCGGGGGCGATCAGGCACGGGCGCGGGCGCGCGCGGCCTTCAGGCGCTCGTTGGCGTCCAGGACGACCTTGCGGATGCGGATGTCCTCGGGGGTGATCTCCACGCACTCGTCCTCGCGGGCGAACTCGAGGGACTCCTCAAGGGTGAGCCGGCGCGGGGGCGTCAGGCCCCCGAACGACTCGGAGGAGGCTGCACGCATGTTGGTGAGCTTCTTCTCCTTGGTGATGTTCACGTCCATGTCGTCAGCGCGCGAGTTCTCGCCCACGATCATGCCCTCGTACACCTCGGCGCCGGGCTGCACGAAGAAGGTGCCGCGCTCCTGCAGGTTGATCATGGCGAACGGCGTGGCGGAGCCCGCCCGGTCGGCCACGAGGGAGCCGTTGGTGCGGTACTCGATCTCACCGGTCCACGGCTCGTAGCCGGCCGCGTAGGAGGAGGCGATGCCCGCGCCGCGGGTCTCGGTGAGGAAGCGGGTGCGGAAGCCGATCAGGCCGCGGGCCGGGACCAGGAACTCCATGCGGATCCAGCCCGTGCCGTGGTTGGACATCTCCTGCATGCGGCCCTTGCGGGCGGCCATGAGCTGCGTGACCGCGCCCATGAACTCCTCGGGGATGTCGATGGTCATGCGCTCCATCGGCTCGTGGACCTTGCCGTCCACGGTCCGGGTGACCACCTGCGGCTTGCCCACGGTGAGCTCGAAGCCCTCGCGGCGCATCTGCTCGACGAGGATGGCCAGGGCGAGCTCGCCGCGGCCCTGCACCTCCCACGCATCCGGGCGCTCGGTGGGGAGCACCTTGAGCGAGACGTTGCCGATCAGCTCCTTGTCCAGGCGGTCCTTCACCTGGCGGGCCGTGACCTTGGCGCCCTTGACGCGGCCGGCCAGCGGGGAGGTGTTGATGCCCACGGTCATGGAGATGGCCGGGTCGTCCACCGTGATCAGCGGCAGCGGCTTCGGGTTCTCCGCGTCGGTGAGGGTCTCGCCGATCATGATGTCCTCGATGCCGGCGACGGCGACGATCTCGCCCGGGCCGGCCTCCTCCGCGGGCACGCGCTCGAGGCCCTTGGTGGCCAGCAGCTCGGTGATCTTCACGGTCTTCAGGGCGCCGTCCTGGCGGGCCCACGCGACCTGCTGGCCCTTGCGGAGGGTGCCGTTGAAGATGCGCAGCAGCGCGAGGCGGCCGAGGAACGGGGAGGCGTCCAGGTTGGTGACGTGCGCCTGGAGGACCTCGCCCTCGGTGTAGGACGGGGCCGGGATGTGCTCCATGATCACGTTGAAGAGGGCCTCGAGGTCCTCGGCCTCCGGCAGGGCGCCGTCGGCGGGCTGGGTCAGGGAGGCGCGGCCGGCCTTGCCCGAGGCGTAGACGACGGGGACGTCCAACACCGAGTCGAGGTCCAGGTCCGGGTCCTCCTCGGCCAGGTCCGAGGCCAGGCCGAGCAGCAGGTCCATGGAGTCGGAGACGACCCCGTCGATGCGCGCGTCCGGGCGGTCCGTCTTGTTGACCACGAGGATCACGGGCAGCTTGGCCGCGAGGGCCTTGCGGAGCACGAAGCGGGTCTGGGGCAGCGGGCCCTCGGAGGAGTCCACGAGCAGCACGACGCCGTCCACCATGGACAGGCCGCGCTCCACCTCGCCGCCGAAGTCGGCGTGGCCGGGGGTGTCGATCACGTTGATGGTGACGGTCTCGCCCTCGGGGGCGGACGGGCCGGAGTAGAACACCGTGGTGTTCTTGGCGAGGATCGTGATCCCCTTCTCCTTCTCCAGGTCCCCGGAGTCCATGACCCGCTCGGCGACGTCGCCGTGCGTGTTGAAGGCACCGGTCTGGCGCAGCATGGCGTCCACCATCGTGGTCTTGCCATGGTCCACGTGGGCCACGATGGCCACGTTGCGCAGATCGGAGCGGCGGGTTTCGGTCGAGGTCATGGGCGTCCTGTCCGGTTCGACATCAAAGGGGTGGAGGCACACGACGACGGCGGCCCCCGTGCGATTGTACGCGCAGGGGCCGCCGTGGACGGGCGGGCCGGTAGGCCCGAACGGTCAGTAGACGCCCTCGCCGAGGGAGGCGAGGAATTCGCGGCGCTCCTGGCGACGCTCCGCCTGCTGGTCCGGATCCGGCACGGGCGCCGCCGCCAGGAGGCGACGGGTGTACTCCTCCTTCGGACGGTGGAGCACCTCCTCCGTGGGGCCCTGCTCCACCTGGCGGCCGTCCTTGAGGACGAGCACCTTGTGGGCCAGCATGTCCACCACCGCGAGGTCGTGGGACACGAACAGGCACGCGAACTCGTAGCGCTGCTGCAGCTCCGCGAACATGTCCAGCACGGCGGCCTGGACGGACACGTCCAGGGCCGAGGTCGGCTCGTCCGCGATGAGCACCTGGGGGTCCAGGGTCAGGGCGCGGGCGATCGAGATGCGCTGGCGCTGACCGCCAGAGAGCTCGTGCGGGTACCGGTTCACCACGGAGCGCGGCAGACGCACCGCGTCCAGCAGCTCCTCGGCGCGGGCCAGGCGCGAGCGCCGGTCTCCCACCTTGTGCACGACCATCGGCTCGGTGATGATGTCGCCGATCGGGAACCGCGGGTCCAGTGAGGCCGCCGGGTCCTGGAAGACCACGCCGATGTTCTTGCGCAGGGCGCGCTGCTCGGCCTTGGGCATCGTCGCCAGGTCGTGGCCCTGGATGCGCAGAGAGCCCTCCGCGATGGTGAGCAGACCGAGCACCGACTTGGCGATGGTGGACTTGCCCGAGCCGGACTCGCCCACCAGGCCCAGGATCTCGCCCGGGGCCACCTGGAAGCTGACGTCGTGGACCACGCGGTTCTTCTTGCCGCGGTGGTCGTACTCGAGGTGGAGGTTCTCCGCCTCGATCGCGTACCGGGCCTGCGTCTGCGTGGCCGTGACCGGCTCCGGCTCCGCCACTTCGAGGGGCTCGCCGAGGCGCGGCACCGCCGAGAGCAGCTTCTGGGTGTAGGGGTGCCGGGCGTGCTGGAGCACCTGGTGCACCGAGCCCTGCTCCACGAGCTCCCCGTGGAGCATCACGCACACGCGGTCCGCCATGTCCGCGACCACGCCCATGTTGTGCGTGATGAGCAGGATGCCGGTGTTCATCTTGTTCTTCAGGGAGCGCAGCAGCTCCAGGATCTCGGCCTGGACCGTCACGTCGAGCGCCGTGGTGGGCTCGTCCGCGATGATCACCTTCGGCGAGCAGCTGATCGCCATCGCGATGACGATGCGCTGGCGCTGGCCGCCCGAGAACTGGTGGGGGTACTGCTTGAGGCGGGTGGCGGCGTCGGGGATGCCCACCATGGTGAGCAGCTCGACGGCGCGCTTGTCCGCCTCGGTGCCGTAGGCGATGCCGTGCAGCTCGAGGGCCTCCGTGAGCTGGTCGCCCACGGTGAGGACGGGGTTCAGGGCCGTCATGGGCTCCTGGAACACCATCGCCACCTCGTCGCCGCGGATGTCGCGCAGCTGCCCCGGGGTCATCGTGAGCACGTCGCGGCCGGCCAGCTGCACCGAGCCGGTGATGTCCGCATTGCCCGGGAGCAGGCCCATGGCGGTGGCGCTCGTGACGGACTTGCCGGAGCCGGACTCGCCCACGAGGGCGACGACCTCGCCGGGCTTGACGTCGAACGTCACGCCCTTGACCGCGTGCACCTCGCCGAACTCGGTCGCGAACTTCACGTCCACGTCGCGGAAGGCGAGCACTGGCTCGCCGCCCAGGTCGTCGTGGCGGGCCACGACGCCCATCGCGCTCGTCGCGGGGCCCGGAGGCACGCCGCCGGCGCCGGAGGAGCCGGGCACGGCGGCGCCGCGCGCCTCGAGGTCCGCCGACGACGCCGCGTGCGAGCCCTGCCCGCCGGCGGTCACGTCGTTCTCGTTCTTCTTGCCGAACATGGATCGGCCTTTCTTGTCGTTCGCGCTCATCGCTGACCGTCCTCGTCCGCGTCGATGATCCGGCCTGCCGTCGGGGCGGCCTCCAGGCCGCCCGCCGTCGTCGCGCCGGCCTCGGTGACGGCGGCACGTCGGCCGAAGAAGCGGGGCCTGCGACGGGCGCCCGCACCCTGGCGCGGGTCGAAGGCGTCGCGCAGACCGTCGCCGAGGAAGTTCACGGACAGGGCGATCGCCAGGATGATCATGCCGGGCCACCAGAACAGCCACGGACGGGTGGTGAACGCGTTCTGGTAGTCGGAGATGAGCAGGCCCAGAGACGAGTCCGGTGCCTTCACGCCGAAGCCGAGGAAGGACAGCGAGGTCTCCAGCAGCACCGCGCCCGCGATGGCGAACGTCGCGTTCACGACGATCACGCCGATCGTGTTGGGCAGCAGGTGCTTGTAGATCAGGCGGCCCGGCTTGGCGCCCATGGCGACGGCGGCCGCCACGAACTCCTTCTCGCGCAGGGACAGGACCTCGCCGCGCACGAGGCGGGCCAGGGACGTCCAGGACACGAGGCCGAGCACCACCGCGAGCGGGAGGATGCCCATCTTCATGCCGCTGGCCATCTGGCCGAGCACCGCGGCGAGCACGAGCAGCGGGATGACGATGATCAGGTCGGTCAGGCGCATCAGCACGGAGTCGACCCAGCCGCCGAAGTAGCCGGACACGGCGCCGACGATCGCGCCGATCACGGTGGAGAGCAGGCCCACGATGGCCGCGATGATCATGGACTGCTGGGTCCCGCGCATCACGAGGGCGAAGTAGTCCTTGCCCGTGGTGTCCTGGCCGAAGGGGTGCTCGCCCCAGCGGAAGCCGTCGCCGCCGAGGAACTGGGGCACGACCGACAGCGTCGGGCGGCCGCCGTTCACCACGGAGGCCGCGGCCGTGTAGGACTTGTCCCACCAGCCGGGGATGCCGGCGAAGCCGATGGAGGAGAACGCCATCAGCGTGATGAAGACCAGCACGATCAGGGAGATCATCGCCGCCTTGTGGCGGAAGAACCGCTTGCGGACCAGGGCGCCCTGGGAGTAGGACTTCCCGGCCTTGGCGCGGAGCTTGGCGTCCTCCGCCTCCGCGAGGTCGAAGATCTGCTTCTCGTCGAGCTGTGCGCCCGTCGTCGAGGAGTTGTTGGTGGTCATCTGGCTCACACTCGAATCCGGGGGTCGAGGACGGCGTAGAGCACGTCCGCCACGAGGTTCATCAGCACGGCGGCGGTGCCCGTCACGAGGAAGAACGCCATCACGGGCATGGGGTCCACGTCGCGCAGGCCGGTGGCGAACAGCTCGCCCATCCCCTTCCAGCCGAACACCTGCTCCGTGATCACGGCACCGCCGATCAGGCCGGCGAAGTCGAAGGCCATGATCGTGGTGATGGGGATCAGGGAGTTGCGGAACGCGTGCTTCAGGATCACCTGGCGCTCCGGCAGGCCCTTGGCGCGCGCGGTGCGGATGTAGTCCTGGCGCGAGACCTCGAGCATGGAGGAGCGCGTGTACCGCGAATACGTGGCCACCGAGATGATGGTCAGCAGGATGGTGGGCAGCAGCAGCTGCGCACCGCGGTCCAGGAACACCACCCAGAAGTGGGCGTCCAGGTTCGGGGTGCCCGAGCCGATCGTGGAGATCGGGCGCGGCTTGACCTTCAGGAAGGTCGGCCAGTAGTTCATCAGGTGTTCCGCCACGATCGCCACGCCCATGATCAGGGCGGTCACCAGCGAGGCGGACACGGCCGAGCCCTTGGAGAAGCCGCCGAGCAGGCGGCCCACCAGGATGGCCACCAGCACGAGGATGACGCCGAGGCCGGCCAGCAGCAGCGCGGACGGCGTCCGCCACAGCAGGCCGTAGGTGGCGTAGTAGGCGACGAGGCCGATCGCGGCCGTGACCAGGGCGGCCTTGAGGACCGATCGGTTGCGCAGGCCGGAGATCACCGCGGTGGCGCCGACGGCGGCGGCCAGGCCGATGACCAGCTGCACGACCGGGCCCATCTGCGGGTTCCGCCAGAAGTCGACCGCGAACAGCACCCAGCCGGCGAGCAGGATGAACGCGGCGGTGGCGCCGAACGTGAACGCTCGCCGCCTGAGGTCCCCGGCCATCACGGCCTGGAGGACGAGGCCGGCGATCACCGCGAACCCGATGAGGAGGGGCCAATTCAGCTCGGGGCTGCGGATCCAGTCGTTGAACCGGATTCCCATGTACTCCTTCAGGAGCACAGCCGCCCAGAACACGGGCAGCGAGAAGAAGAGGAAGATCAGGAACGTGACCACGTAGTCGAGGCCGGAGTACTGGCGGATCGCGGTGACGATGCCGATCGCGATGCCGATGATGATCGCCAGGACGGTCGCGAGCACCACGAGGCGCAGCGTGGAGGCCGCGGCGTTGCTCAGCAGGTCTGCGACGGACTGACCGTTCCGACTGAGGCCGAGGTCGCACTGACCGGTGACGCAGCCGCCGATGCCCTGGAGCCAGTCCCAGTACCGGGCGTACCAGGGCTGGTCCAGCCCCATGAACGCGGTGCGGGCGGCGATGAGGGTCTCGCGGTTGGGGTTCTGTGACTCTCGCAGGTCCTGGAGGGGGTCACCCGAGTGGGCCACGAGGAAGAAGAGCAGGATCGACGCGCCGAACAGCACCAGGAGGGAGCTGCCGAGGCGCTTGAGGATGAATTTCAGCACAACAGGGGGTGACCTTCCGTGCGAGTGCAAGGGAAAGGGAGGGGTGCGGGTTCGCCGCGGTTCACGGCCAGAGCCCGGCCGGTGCCCGGCCGGGCTCTGTCCTCGATCCCGACACCGGCGGTCCGCGGGAGGCGGACCGCCGGGTCAGAGGTCAGCGGGGTGTCACTCCTGGACGCGGACCCACTGCTCCACGTTCCACAGCGCACCCGACTGGGCGGCGGTGTCGCGCACGTTGGCGACGTCGGCCTTGTGGCCGACCAGACCCGGGTGAGCGTACAGCGGGATGGCCTGGAAGTCCTCCCACAGCAGCTTCTCGATGGTCTTGGTCTGCTCCAGCTGCTCGTTCTCGTCCAGCGAGGTGGCGAGCTTGTCCCAGGCCGCGTCCACCTCGGGGTTGTTGTAGCTCTGCTGGTTCTGGGCGCCGTCCGACTGGTAGATGTTCGCGCCGGAGGCCTTCTGGCCCGAGCCGGCCCAGGCGTAGAGGGCGGCGTCGTAGTCACCGGCCGGCATGACCTCCTTGAAGAACACCGGCGAGTTGGCGTCCTGGACGTCGAAGCCCGCCTGGTCGCAGGAGCTCTTGATGAGCGCGACGGTCTCGGTGCGACGCTGGTTGCCGGCCTGGTAGCCGAGGCGGACCGTGGGCTTGGAGACGCCCGACTGCTCGACGAGCTCCTTCGCCTTCTCGATGTTCGGCTCGTCCATCTCCTCCGGGTAGGCCGCGTCCACGACCTCCTGGTACTTGTCCTGGAAGGGGAAGACCTCGCGCAGGTTCATGACCTCCGCGTCCGCGTAGATCGGCTTGATCAGGTTGTCCACGATCTGCTGGCGGGGCAGGCAGAGGGCGAAGGCCTCGCGCAGCTCCGGGGAGTCCGCGAAGACCGAGCCCTCGCCGCGGTTGTAGTCCACGTGCTCCCAGGTCAGCTGGTCACCGGTCTGTACGTTGACGTCGTCGCCGAGGCCCTCGAGCTGCTGGAGGGTGTCCACGGTGGCCTGCGGCTCGATGACGTCGAGGTCGCCGTTCTGCAGGGCCTGCACGTGGGTCTTGGGGTCGGCGAAGCGGAGGACGAGCTCCTTGGTGGCCGCCGGGGTGCCCCAGTACTCGGGGTTGGTCTCGAGGGTGATGGACTGGCCGGCCTGCCAGCCGCCGTCCTTGAACTTGTAGGGGCCCATGGAGGGCACCAGCGAGGCGTCCGGCAGCTCGCCGGGGCTGAAGTCCCAGCCGTCGTTCCAGAACTCGGCCGCCGGGGTGAGCGCCTCGACGTCCTTCTCCTTCGCGGCGGTGACGAGCTCCTCGAAGCTCATGCCCGCCTCCTTGGCGACGATGTGCGCCGGCAGTGCGGTGCTGATGAGGATCTCCCAGTCCGCGTAGGGCTCCGGGTAGGTGACGGTGAACTCCTTGCCGTCGGCCTCGCCCTCGGGCGCCTCCGGGATGTACTTGCCCTGCTCGAAGGAGATCGAGTCGAACAGCGGGGTCTCGGAACCCTCCGCCTTGACCGTGTCGTTGTTCGCGGCCCAGTGGAAGATGAAGTCGCCCGCGGTGACGGGGGTGCCGTCGGACCACTTGGCGTCGTCGCTGATGGTGTACTTCACGGTCAGCGGGTCGTCCGAGGTCTTCTCGTACGTGCCGAAGTCCTCGTTCGGGATGATCGAGCCGTCGGTGCCGAAGTACCAGAAGGACGAGAACATGCGGTCCACGACGGCCGAGTTGTACGTGGTGTACGTGTTCGACTGCAGGCCGTTGTAGGACAGGAAGTCGTCGGCGCCCACCGAGTAGGCGATGGAGCCGTCCTGGGTCTCGACGTCGCCCAGGTCGGCCAGCCCCGGCCCGGAGGCCTCGGCGGTGAGCTTCTGGCCCTTGTCCCCTTCGATGACATTGCCGGCGCCCGAGTCGCCGCCCTGGCTGGCGGCGGAGCCGCTGTTGCTGGAGTCGCCCGCGTTGCCGCCGCCGGGGGCGCAGGCGGAGAGGATGAGGGCCGAGCCGGCGGCCAGGGCCGCAGCAGCGGAGAGCTTCGTGTACTTCATGGAAGGTGCTTCCGTTCATGAGAGGTGCAAGGACGTCCCTCATCCGCATCCCTGTGGGGATCCGATGATGTGAGACTACCCCGGGCCGTTCCGTCGAGACGGGACGTTCCGTGAGATGGATTACACTGTAGCGGGCACATTCCGATTCGCGAAAGTCCTGATCCGGATCGGTCTCAGCCGTGTCGCACAGCGGTCGCCGACACCCCGGCAGGCCACGGACCGGGCGCCGACGCGGTCAGCGACGACGGTCCGCCAGCAGTGTCCGCACGGCCCACGCCCCGCCCATGCCATGGACGCCGGCGCCCGGCGGGGTGGAGGCGGAGGCCAGATAGAGCCCGGCCCGGCCCGCACGGTGCGGCCGGGGCGACGCGGTGGGGCGCAGGAGCGCGCGCGCTCCCGCGAGCGATCCCCCGGCGATGTCGCCGCCCACGAGGTTCGGGTTCCACGCCTCCAGGTCGGCCGGGCGCATCGCGATCGCGGCCTCGATCCGGTCCCGGAAGCCGGGTGCGTGCCGCTCCACCTCCGCCTCGATCAGCGGACGGACGTCGCCGGGGTGACCGTGGGGCACATGGGCGTAGGACCAGACGACCGTGTGCCCCCGGGCGGGCCCGGTGGCCCGTAAGGGGTCCGCCGCCTGCTGCTGACAGAGCATGACGAAGGGCCGCGCCGGCATCCGGCCGGCCGTGATGTCGTCCTCGGCCCGCCGGATCTCGGCGGCGGTCCCGCCCAGGTGCACCGTCCCCGCGCCCGCGAGCCGGGCGTCGCGCCACGGGATCGGCCCGTCGAGCAGGAAGTCGACCTTGGACACGGACGGCCCGGGGCGCCACCGGCGCAGGGCCGCGGCGTAGCGCGGCGGCAGGCCCGTGCCGGCGACGCGCAGCACCTGGCGCGGGGTCAGGTCCAGCACGACGGCGTCCGCGGCGGGCAGCGCGCGCAGGTCCGTGACCTCGTGGCCCAGGTGCAGCCGCCCGCCGTGCGCCCGCAGCACCGCCACGAGCGCGTCGACGATCGCCCCCGACCCGCCGCGCGCCACCGGCCAGCCCGAGCTCATCCCGAGCGCGCCGAAGAGCGCACCGAACGCCGCCGTCAGGGGCCGGCTCGAGGGCAGGATCGCGTGGGCCGCCGAGCCCGTGAACAGGGCGCGGGCGGCCTCCGTGCGGAACATCGCCCGGCCCAGCAGATCGGCCGGCCACGGGGCGCGCAGGCCGAAGCGGGCCATCGCCACCGGATGGGGCGGGGGTCGCAGCACCGGGCCGAGCGCGCCCGCCAGGATCTCGTCGACGTGTTCGACCAGGGCCCCGTGCACGGCCCGCCAGGCCCGCGCGTCGACGCCGAGACCCGCGGCGGTGGCCTCGAGGTCCCGGTGCAGGAGGGCGGCCGGCCCGTCCGGCAGCGGATGTCCCATCGGCACGGCCGGGTGCAGCCAGGCGAGCCCGTGGTCCGTCAGCCCCAGCTCCCGGAACACGGGGCTGGCGACGCCGAACGGATGGCCCGCCGCCCCGAGGTCCACCACGGTCCCCTCCCCCAGCACCGGCGCGGACGCGCACGCACCGCCGGGCACCGGGGCCCGCTCGAACACGTCCACCTCCCAGCCCTCGCGGGCCAGCAGGGCGGCGGCGGTCAGGCCGTTGGGTCCGGCGCCCACGATGACGGCGCGGCCCGGCTCGACGCCCCGGGGCAGGGCGAATCCGGGGCCGGCGGCGATTTCGGTCATGGTCTCCTCCTGTGGTCCCTAGGATGGTCGCACCCCGCCCGCCGCCCGTCAGGAGGCACTCCCCCGTGGACCCGTTCTGGACCGCGCTCGCTCTCACGACGTTCGCCGGGCTGGCCACGGTGCTGGGCGGCGTCCTGGCGATCGTCGGACGCGAGCCCTCGGGCCGCGGGCTGGGGGCCGCCCTCGGCCTCGCCGCGGGCGTCATGCTCGCGGTCTCCTTCCTGGAGATGCTGCCGGCCTCCGTCGAGGGGCTGGGCGGGGCGGTCGGCCCCGCGGCGACCGCCGTCGCGGTGGCCGCCCTGATCCTCGGCGCAGGCGCCTACGTGCTGCTCGAGCGCGCCGTCCCCGACCCCGTCTCGGAGATGCCGGGCGACGTCGACGACCCGGCCGGCCTGGACCGGCGGCGGATGCTGCGCCTGGGCACGGTGACGGCCCTGGCGATCGGCCTGCACAATCTGCCGGAGGGCTTCGTCACCTTCGTTGGCACCCTGCAGGATCCGTCGGTGGGCCTCGCGCTGGCCGTCGCGATGGCCGTGCACAACGTTCCCGAGGGCGTGGCCGTGGCCGTGCCCGTGCGGCAGGCCACCGGATCGCGGCGCAAGGCCTTCGCGTGGGCCGCGTTCACGGGGATCGCGGAGCCGCTGGGCGCGCTGATCGGCTGGCTGCTGCTGGCCCCGTTCCTCACACCCGCGCTCGTGGCCGCCGTCTTCGCGGCCGTGGCGGGCGTGATGGTGACCGTGAGCCTCGACGCGCTGCTGCCCGCCGCCCGGGCGGCCGGGGGCCGCGCCGCGGCGCTGGGCGGCGTGCTGCTGGGCGTGGCCGCGATGGCCCTCTCGCTGGACCTGCTCTCCTGAGCGCGGGGGGCCGGTCAGTTCACGAGGGCCGGCTGCAGGACCGCCTCGGCCTCGCGCACCTCGCCGTCGGCGGTGCGCCACTGGACGGTGATCCGGTCCCCCACGTTGTGGTCGTTGACCAGGCGGGACATCCGGGAGGCGTCGTCGCCGACGGGGCGCCCCTCGATCTCGAGGATCACATCGCCCTCGACCAGGCCGATCTGCTCGGCCGCCGAGCCTGCGTCCACCTGCATGACCACGACGCCGACGTCGGGATCCGCGCCGACCATGATGCCCAGGGCGCCGTCCGCGCCGATGCTCACGGTGTCCGTCTCCTCACCCGAGAGGACCTGGCCCACCACGTCGAAGGCCACCTCCAGCGGGATCGCGAAGCCGTCCACCTCGTCTGCGGTGGTCCCGTCGCTGGCCGCCACGGTCACGCCGACCACCTGGCCGGCGTCGTCCACCACCGGGCCGCCGGAGTAGCCGGGCACGACGTCCGCGTCCGTCTGGATCAGGCCGGACAGGCGCGCGTACTGATCGGTGCCCTCGGCCGCGGCCATGATCGAGCGGTCCGTGCCGAGCACGGTGCCGCGCACGGCCGTCAGATAGCCCTGGCCTCCGCCGTTGCCGACGGCGGCCACCTGGTCCCCGCGCCGCACCGGGTCCAGCGAGACGCTGGCCACCGGCAGGTCCGAGACGCCCTCGACGTCGAGCACCGCGATGTCGTGCTCCGCATCGCGCCCGAGCACCGTGGCCGTGTGCCGCGCGCCGGTGTCCGCGACCACCACGTGCACCTCAGAGGAGTCCTCGACCACGTGGTAGTTGGTCACCGCCAGCCCGTCCGGGGAGAGCACCATGCCCGTCCCCGTGCCGGTGCGGGCGCCGAGGGCGGTCTCCACGAGGAGGATGCCCGGGGCGTCCGCGACCGGCTGGCCCGGGTCCAGGGACGATCCGTCGTGGGCCGATGCGGACCAGTCCACCAGCACACCGTCGTGGATGCGGGTCAGGCCCGCCGCGAGCGCGCCCGCCTCCCGGGCGGGGGCCTCGGCGGCGGGCACGGTCGGGGTGGAGTCCGCGGCGACGTCGACCATCCGGCCGGCGAGGAGCGCGGTGAGGCCCCCGGCCAGGACCAGCGCCCCGAGTACGCCGAACAGCGCGATGACGAACGCCAGGGGCGAGCGTCGTGCGCGCGGCGGCCAGCCCGGCGGCGTCACGCTCAGCCCCGGGCGGCCGCCAGGGCGGCCTCGTAGTCCGGCTCCTCGGAGATCTCGGGGACGAGCTGGGCATGACGGACCACGCCGTCGGCATCGACCACGACGACGGCGCGGGCCAGCAGGCCCTCGAGCGGACCGTCGGTCATGCGCACGCCGTAGTCGTCGCCGAACGACGAGCGGAACACAGAGCCGCTGCGGACGTGGTCGATGCCCTCGACCGAGCAGAAGCGCGCGGCGGCGAACGGCAGGTCCGCGGACACGGCCACGACGGTGGTGTCCCCGAGGTCCGCGACGCGGGAGTCGAACTCGCGGACGGAGGCGGCGCACACGCCGGTGTCCAGGGACGGGAAGATGTTCAGGATCACGCGACGGCCGCGCAGCTCCCGCAGGGTCACCGGGGACAGGTCCGCCCCGGTGAGGGTGAAGTCGGGGGCGGGGGCACCCACCTGGGGCAGCCCACCGACGGTGTGGACGGGGGTGCTCTTCATGTGGGTCGTCGCCATGGGGACAGCCTAGGATGGGCGCGGCCGGACGGGAGCAACCCGCGCCCTGCTCGGCGGACGGCGAACACGGAGGGACCGACCATGACCGAGCCCATGACGTCCAACGTCACCGACACGGCGCTGCTGTTCGAGGGCGGGGGGATGCGCGCCGCGCTCACCTCGGCCGTGGTGGCGGAGCTGCTGCGCGAGCGGATCCACGTGGACTTCGTGGCCGGCATCTCGGCGGGCTCGTCCAACGCCGTGAACTACCTGTCCCGCGACCCGGCCCGTGCGCGGCGCTCGTTCGTGGACTTCGCCGACGATCCTCGGTTCGGCAACTGGCTGAGCTTCCTGCGCGGCAAGGGCCTGTTCAACGCCGAGTACATCTACGAGCACGCCGGCCTGCCCGAGGCGGACCTGCCCTACGACTTCGCCACGTTCCGCGCGAACCCCGCCCGGCTCGTGCTGGGCGGGTTCGACGCCGCGAGCGGCGAGACCCGCTGGTGGGACCGCTCCGACATGACCACCCTGACCGACCTGATGGTCCGCGTCCGCGCGTCGTCCACGATGCCGGTCCTCATGCCCCCCGTGCACGCCGAGGGCACCGTGTTCGTGGACGGCGCCCTCGGCGTGGACGGTGGGATCCCGCTGACCGCGGCGGAGGACGCGGGGTTCGAGAAGGTCCTCGTGGTCCTGACCCGGGAGCGCGGGTACGTGAAACGGCCCGAACGGTTCCCCTCGTTCTACCAGCGCACCTTCCGGCGCTACCCCGCCGTCGCGGACGCCCTGCTCACGCGCTGGCGCCGGTACAACGCGACCCGCGAGCGCCTGTTCGAGATGGAGCGGCAGGGACGGGCCTATCTGTTCGCGCCCGAGACCATGCCCATCGCCAACGGCGAGCGGTCCGTGGCCAAGCTGGCCGCCGCCCACGAGCTCGGCCTGGACCAGGTGCGCCGCGAGATGCCGGCGATCCGCGCGTTCCTGGGGCTGCCGGCGTCCCGCTGAGCCGCGCCTGATCCGATCGGCGGGTCAGGCCTCGGCGCGGGCGGCCGAGTCCGGCAGGCCGAACACCGAGTCGAACGCGTAGGCGTACACCGCGGCGTAGACGAGGAAGAACACGAGCAGGCCAGCCTCGATGAGGAACGCCTCCCCCAGCCCGACGCCGAGGATCAGCGCCACCGCGGGCACGAGGAACACGATCAGACCGCCCTCGAAGCCGACGGCGTGGGCCACGCGCACCCACCAGGGCCGGCCCGTGATGCCGAGGCGGCGTTCGAGGGTCTCGAACACCGAGTTGAACACGATGTTCCACAGCAGGGCCACGGTCGAGGACACCACCGCCACGGCGAGCGAGGGCCCGCCGCCGTTGCCGAGCGCCGCCAGGATC
Source organism: Micrococcus sp. KRD070 (assembly GCF_017168435.1). Classification (NCBI taxonomy): domain Bacteria; kingdom Bacillati; phylum Actinomycetota; class Actinomycetes; order Micrococcales; family Micrococcaceae; genus Micrococcus; species Micrococcus sp. KRD070. The sequence continues at coordinate 55,061 of NZ_JABFNH010000005.1, read as the reverse complement.
ACGGTGGTGAAGAGGATGGCGAGCAGCTCGAAGACCACCGCGTAGACCACGCGGCGCAGCAGGGGCGTCCGGAACACGCGGCGGCGCACGAGCGCGTCCCGGCCTCCCGGGCCCCGCGGCACGTCGGAGGGCGGCGTCGACGCGGGGTCGACGCCCGGGCGGGCGTGGTGGGTCTCGGACACGGCGCCCAGCCTAGGGCCGGGGCCGCGGGCCGCCGAATCCGGCGGGACCGGCCGCCCGCCGTCGTCGTGCCCCGATGACGGGGCGGGCGCGCCTTCACCGCGCCCCGGCCGCCTGCCTAGAGTTCGAGGCATGAAGCTCACCGATGACCTGCTGCAGAAGTTCAACGACCAGATCACCCTCGAGTTCGAGGCGTCCATGGTCTACCGCCAGCTCGCGATCGCCGCCGACGACCTGGACCTGTCCGGGATGGCCGCGTGGCTGCGGCACCAGGCGGACGAGGAGATCGTCCACGCGAACAAGTTCATCGACCACGTCGCCGACCGGGACAGCTTTCCGACGATCGGTGCCATCCCGGCCCCGCCCGTGCAGGCCGGCCTGTCGGCCCTGGAGATCTTCCGGGCCGCGCTCGCGCACGAGCAGAAGGTCTCCGAGGCGATCCGGGAGCTGTACCGGGCCACCGAGTCCGCGGGCGACCTCAACTCGCGCCCGCTGCTGAACTGGTTCCTGGACGAGCAGATCGAGGAGGAGTCCACCGTCTCCGAGATCGTGGGCCAGCTCGAGCTCGTGGGCGACGACGGCTCGGGCCTGCTCCGCATCGACGGCCGTCTGGGCTCCCGTCCCGTGGAGACCACCGAGAACGACGCCTGAGCCCACCGGCGGCCTCGTCGGCCGCGCACGCACCGGCCCGGTCCCCCACGGGACCGGGCCGGTGCGTGTCCGTCCCCGCCGCTATGCTCGACCTGCGCCCTGCCCGCGCACCGGCGCGCCCGTCGGCCCCACCCCAGGAGGAACCATGGTCGGACTCGTAGCCCTGCTCGACGACGTCGCCGCCCTCGCCCGCCTCGCCGCCGCGAGCGTGGACGACGTGGCCGCCGGAGCGGGACGCGCCGCGGCCAAGGCGGCGGGAGTGGTGGTCGACGACGCCGCGGTGACCCCGCAGTACATGGCCGGCGCGGCCGCGGCCCGCGAGCTGCCGATGATCTGGCGGATCACCAAGGGCTCCCTGCGCAACAAGCTCGTGTTCATCCTTCCCGCGCTGCTGCTGCTCGACTGGCTCGCCCCCTGGATCCTGCCGTGGCTGCTGCTGGCCGGCGGCACCTACCTGTCCTATGAGGGCGCGCACAAGGTGTGGGGCAAGCTCGCCGGCCACGGGCATGCCGACGACGAGGAGCCTGCCGTCGAGCGGGGTCCGGAGGCTGAGGACACCGTGGTGCGCGGGGCCATCACCACGGACTTCATCCTGTCCCTGGAGATCATGGTCATCTCCATGAACGAGGTGGCCGACCTGGGCTTCTGGATGCAGGCGGCGGTCCTGGCGGTGGTGGCTGTCGTCATCACCGCGGGCGTGTACGGGGTGGTGGGGCTGATCGTGAAGATGGACGACGTCGGCCTGCACCTGCACCAGAACGCCACGACCTCCGGCGGCCGTTCGTTCGGCGCCGGGCTGGTCAAGGCCATGCCGCACGTGCTGCGCGTGGTGACCGTCATCGGCACCGTGGCGATGCTCTGGGTGGGCGGCCACATCGCCCTCGTGGAGCTGGACGCGCTGGGCGTGCCGTGGCCCTACTACGCCGTGCAGCACGGGATCGTCGAGCCCGTCACGCACGCCGCCGGCGCGTTCCTCGGCTGGCTCACGGACACCGCGACATCGGCTGTGTGGGGCCTGCTCTGGGGCTCGGTCGCGCTCGGGGTGGTCCTGCTCGTCGGACGCCTGCGCGGAAAGAAGGCCGCGCCCGCCCACTGATGCGGCGGCTGACGGGTCCGCCCCCACCCGCGCCCGACGCTGAGGCCCGCAGACGCGCCGCTACGCACGGAACGTGGCGGCGCGTCTGCGGGCCTCGGCGCTGTCTCCGTCTCCCGACGGGCCCCGTCAGTCGGCGGTGAGGAAGGTGCGCACCGCGGAGACGAAGGCCTCGGGCTGGTCGGCGTGCAGCCAGTGGCCGGCGTCACGGACGGTCACGCGCACGACGCGCGGGAACAGCTCCTTCATCCGCGGCACGTCCTCATCCTGGACGTAGTCCGACTCGGCGCCGGCCAGCCACAGGACCGGATGGTCGAACACGCGCTCCGGGTCCTCGGGGACCACCGGGTCCGGGAACGAGCCGATCTCCCGCAGGTGCTCGAAGAGCATGGCCACATTGGGCTGCCACGCGAAGTGGTCGCCCGTGCGCCGCAGGTTCTGCAGCAGGAAGCCGCGCACCCGCGCGTCGTGGACGTGCTCGGCCATGGCCGCGTCGGCCTCGGCCCGCGAGTCGTACGCGTCCAGGTCCATGCGCAGCATGGTGCCCAGCAGGTGCACGAACTCGTCCGTGGCCTGCGGTGAGAGCCGCGGGGAGATGTCCTCCACGATCAGCCGGTCCACGAGCTCCGGGTGCCGCAGGGCGAGCACCATGGCGACCTTGCCGCCCATCGAGTGGCCCAGCAGGTGGACCGGCCCGTCGGCGGCGAGGCCGGCGCGCAGGTGGGCGGCCACCCGGTCCGCGATCTCGCGGTAGTCCACCCGGTCCGTCCAGGGCGAGGCGCCGTGGTCCGGCAGATCGATCAGCTCCACCGTGAAGTCGTCGCCCAGCTCCTTGGCCGGGCCGGTGAAGTTCCGGCCCCGGCCCATGAGGCCGTGCAGGAACGCGACGCGGCGCGGGCCCTCCCCGATGCGGGTGGAGGCCAGGGGGGCGTCGGACGGGTCGGAGGCGGCGGCGGTCGTGTTCACCCGACTCAGGCTAGCTGTTGTGGGTCATGAGGTTCTTGCCACGAGGCGCCGGCTGAGATGAGACGAGTGGGCCTCTCCCGCAGGATGGAAGTTCCTCAACAACCCACCTGCCAGAAGAGACCCACTCATGACTCACGCTAACAGACAGCTCGGCGTGAGGCGCTGGCCGTGTGGGTGAACCACTACAACTACCATCGGCCTCATACCTCCTGCGGGGACGCCCCTCCGGCCTCGTTGGCCCCGGCCCGAGTCAACAACGTCATGCCCTCCTACAGCTAGCGCGGGACCGCGCCGGCGCCTCCCCCGCCTTACAGTCATCTCGACCCTCTGAGATGGGCGCGAACAGTGTCATACTGACCAGAACAGCCCCGCCAGTCCGCCCCGGGAGGTCCCATGCCGGTCGCTGAGGCCCGCGTCAGCGTGGCCGTGTCCACGGCCGTCTTCGGCGTGCGCCCGGACCCGCACGGCGTGCCCCGCCTCTGTGTCGCCCTCGTCCCGCGGATGCGCGAGCCGTTCCTGGACCGGTGGGCGCTGCCGGGCGCGTGGCTCGGCGCGGACGAGGAGCTGGCCGACGTCGCCGCACGCGTGGCCGCCGAGTGCGTGCCCGGTCCCGTCCGTCGCCTCGAGCAGCTGGCGGCGTTCGGCGCCGTGGACCGTTCCCCCACCGGACGCGTCCTCACGGTGGCCCACTGGGCGCTCAGCCCCGCCCTGGACGACGACGGCGCCGCCCCAGCGTCCAGCCCGGACCCGGACGTGGCCGGGCTGCCCATCGGGGTCCATGTGCGCTGGCACCGGGCCGACGCGCCGCCCGCGCTGGCGTTCGACCACGCGCAGATCCTGGCGGCGGCCGTGGCGCGCCTGCGCGCGGACCTGCCGCGAGCCGGCGTCGGGCACGCGCTGCTGGGGCCCTCCTTCACCCTCGCCGAGCTGCGCGCCGTGCACGAGGCCGTCCTCGGCCGCGGCCTCGACGCCGCCAACTTCCGCCGCGCCACCCTCGCCGCCGGGGCCCTCGAGGAGACCGGCGAGGTCCGCGGCGGCACCCCGCACCGCCCGCCCAAGCTCTACCGGTACCGGCCCGCCGGGCCCGGGACCGACCCCGATCCCGCCGGGCCGGACGCCCGCCGCTGACCCACCAGCCCCGACCCAGGAGTCACCCATGACCACCCCGACCGGAACCACCGCCTCGGTGGCCCGCACCCTGACCCTGATCGACAAGGACGCCGCGCGCGGCTCCTCGTGTTCCCCCGACCTGACCCGCGGCCCCTGGGCGTTCGACGCCGGCCTGCCCGCCTACGGCCCCGGCGCATCGCAGGACGACGTCGTCCCGGCCGACGCCCCCGTGCAGGGCCGCATCCCCGAGGAGTACCAGCGGGCCTCCGACGAGGAGCTCCACGCCCGGATCAGCGCCGCGCGGCAGACACTCGGCGAACGCGTCGTCGTGCTGGGCCACTTCTACCAGCGCGACGAGGTCGTCCAGCACGCCGACTTCGTGGGCGACTCCTTCCAGCTCGCGCGGGCCTCCCAGGGCCGGCCCGAGGCGGAGGCGATCGTGTTCTGCGGCGTGCACTTCATGGCGGAGACCGCGGACCTGCTCTCCACCCCGGACCAGGCCGTCATCCTGCCCAACCTCGCCGCCGGCTGCTCCATGGCGGACATGGCCGACCTGGACTCGGTCGAGGACGCGTGGGAGCAGCTCGAGGCGGTCTACGGCACCGAGCCGGACGACGACGGGCGCGTGCCCCTGCTGCCCGTGACCTACATGAACTCCTCCGCGGCCCTCAAGGGCTTCGTCGGCGAGCGCGGCGGCATCGTGTGCACGTCCTCCAACGCCTCGGCCGTGCTGGACTGGGCGTTCGAGCGTGCCCAGCGCGTCCTGTTCTTCCCGGACCAGCACCTGGGCCGGAACACGGGCCGCGCCAGGGGGATCCCACTCGAGCAGATGCCGACGTGGAATCCCCGCCTGCCGCTGGGCGGGAACTCCGAGGACGCCCTGCGGGACGCGAAGGTCCTGCTGTGGCACGGCTTCTGCTCGGTGCACCGCCGCTTCACGGTCGCGCAGATCGAGCAGGCCCGCGCCGAGCACCCGGACGTCCAGGTGATCGTGCACCCCGAGTGCCCCCTGCCCGTGGTGGAGGCCGCGGACTCCTCCGGGTCCACCGACTTCATCGTCAAGGCCATCCAGGCGGCGCCGGCCGGCTCGACCTTCGCGATCGGCACCGAGATCAACCTCGTGCAGCGCCTGGCCGCCCAGCACCCCGAGCACACGATCTTCTGCCTCGACCCCGTGATCTGCCCGTGCTCCACGATGTACCGCATCCACCCCGGCTACCTCGCGTGGGTGCTCGAGGAGCTCGTGGCCGGCCGCGTGGTCAACCGGATCACCGTGCCCGCGTCCGTGGCCGACCCGGCCCGCACCGCGCTCGAGCGGATGCTGGCCGTCGCGCCGAAGCAGTCGGCCGCGCAGTCCGCCGGGGCCGGGACGTGACCCCGGCCGACCGCGCCCCGGCGACGCCGGCCCCGCAGCCGGACGTGGAGCGGATCGTGGCCGCCGCGCTCGCCGAGGACGCGCCCTGGGGTGATGTCTCCTCGGAGGCCTTCGTCCCGGAGCAGGCCCGGATCACCGCGCGCGTGGTGGCCCGCGAGGCCGGGGTGCTCTCCGGCACGAACGCCCTCGAGGCCGCCTTCCGGCTCGTCGACCCGGCCGTGTCCGTCACCCTGCACCTGGCCGACGGCGCCGACCTGTCCCCCGGCGCCGTCGTCGCCGAGGTCGCGGGCCCCGCCCGCTCGGTGCTGCGCGCCGAGCGCGTGGCGCTGAACCTCGTCCAGCGCCTGTCCGGGATCGCCACGACGACGGCCGCCCACGTGGCCGCCGTGCGCGCCGGCGGCGGGCACGCGCGGGTGGTGGACACCCGCAAGACCACCCCGGGTCTGCGCGTGCTCGAACGGCAGGCGGTGCGGGACGGAGGCGGGCACAACCACCGCTTCAGCCTCTCGGATGCCGTGATGCTCAAGGACAACCACCTGGCCGCGCTGGGGTTCGGCGGTGCCGGCGACCCGGGCGAGGCCCTCACCGCGGCCCTGCGCGCCGGGATGGCCCGCCTGCCGCACACCACCCACGTGGAGGTGGAGGTCGACCGGCTCGAGCAGATCCCGGCGGTGCTCGCCGCCGGGGTCGACACGATCATGCTGGACAACTTCTCGCCGGCCGAGCTGCGGGCCGGCGTCGAGCTCGTGGCGGGCCGCGCCGTCGTCGAGGCCTCCGGCGGGGTGAGCCTCGAGACGATCGGGGCGATCGCGGCCACGGGCGTGGACGTGATCTCGGTGGGAGCGCTGACCCATACCGTCCAGTCCCTGGACCTGGGCCTGGACGCCGTGGTCGAGGAGGTCTCGCCGCGCCGATGAGCACCACCCTCGACCTGGACCACGCGGCCACCGCGCCCGTCCGGCGCAGCGCGCTGGAGGCGATGTGGCCCGCCCTCACCGGCGTCTACGGCAACCCGTCCTCGGCGCACGAGGCCGGCCGGGCGGCGGCGGCCCTGCTCGAGGACGCCCGCGCGCGGGTGGCCCGCGCGATCGGCGCCCGGGCCGGGCAGGTCGTGTTCACCTCGGGCGGCACGGAGGCCGACGCGCTCGCCGTGCTCGGCACGGTGCGCGCCCGGATCCTCGCCGGCCGCCCGGCGAACCACGTGCTGACCACGGGGATCGAGCACAGCGCGGTGCGGCAGTCCTGTGACCAGCTGGCCCGGCTGCACGGCGTCGAGGTCGAGCACCTCGCGCTGGACCGTGACGGCCTGACCTGTGCGGACGACCTCGCCGCCCGCCTGCGCCCGGACACCGCGCTGGTCAGCGTGCACCTGGCCCACAACGAGGTGGGCACGGTGCAGCCGGTGGCCGAGCTGGCCGCCGTCGCCCGGGAGGCGGGCGTGCCGCTGCACGTGGACGCGGTGCAGGCCGCGGGGCAGATCCCGGTGGACGTGCGCGCCCTCGGGGCGGATCTCGTGGCGCTGTCCGGGCACAAGGTCGGCGGGCCCAAGGGGGTCGGCGCGCTGTGGGTGCGCCCGGGTCACGCCCTGGAACCGCTCGTGCCCGGCGGCGGCCAGGAGCGGGGCCGGCGGTCCGGGACGCAGAACGTGGCCGGTGCCGCCGGGTTCGCGGCGGCCTTCGAGGAGGCCGAGGCGGAGCGCACCGCGGCCGCGGACGCGTGGTCCGGGCTGCGGGACCGGTTCGCGGCGCGCGTGCTCGACGGCGTCCGGGCGCTCGTGCCCGACGCGCGGCTGACCGGCCATCCCGCGCGGCGGCTGCCGCGTCACGCCTCGTTCGTGCTGCCCGGCGTGAACGGCGAGTCGGTGCTGGAGGAGGCGGCCCGCCGGGGCGTGCTGGCCTCGGCGGGGTCCGCGTGCTCGGCCCACGACGCCGAGCCGTCCCCGGCCCTGCTCGCGCTGGGCCTCAGCGAGGACGAGGCCCGCACGGCCCTGCGCTGCACGTTCGGCCCGGACGCCGACGCCCCGCTGCTCGACGCCGCGGCGGACGCGATCGTCGACGCCGTCCGGACGGTCACCGCCCTGCGCTGAGCGGCCCCGGGCCGGTCGACCCCGCTGCCGCCGGGGGCCGGCGTCGGACGTTCACCCGGGGGTCAGCCCGAGGCCACATGTCCCTCGCCTGCGTGCCCCACCCTGGCCCCGTGAAGCAGACCACCGCACCCCTGTCC
>NZ_JABFNH010000005.1:0-47363 GCF_017168435.1 Micrococcus sp. KRD070 | reverse complement strand
GAGGTGACGTCGCCGGTGGCCTGGTCGCGTCCCGTCTGACGCTGCCGTCCGGCGTCGCCACCGGCGACGTCACCTCGAACTCGGCCGTGCTGTGGGCGCGCTCGTCCGGCCGTTCGCGCCTGCACGCCACGCTGCGCGCGGTCGACGAGGACGGGAAGGTGCTGCGCGGCCGCTTCGCTCGCGGGCTGACCCTGCGCTCCGGCTGGGTCGACGGGGCCACCGACCACACCGCGAAGATCCTCGCGGACACGCTGCCCTCCGACACCCGCTTCGAGGTGACGTACGCGTTCGAGGACGAGGCCGGCCGCCTGGGCGAGTCGGCCGTGGCCCGCTTCACGACGGCGCCCGGCGCGCGGTTCGGCCGGAAGACCTCCGCCGCCCAGTCCTTCGTGTGGACCGCGGACACCGCGGGGCAGGGCTACGGCATCAACCCGGAGATCGGCGGCATGCGCGGCTACGCGGCGATGCACGCCACGATGCCCGACTTCTTCCTGCACTCCGGCGACACGATCTACGCGGACAACCCCATCCCGGAGACCCTCGAGGTGGCCGGCGAGCCCACCTGGCGCAACCTCGTCACGGAGGAGACGTCCAAGGTCGCCGAGACGCTGAACGAGTTCCGCGGCCGCCACCGCTACAACATGATGGACGACAACCTCCGCGCCCTGTACGCGGACGTCCCCGTCATCGCCCAGTGGGACGACCACGAGACGACCAACAACTGGTGGCCGGGTGAGGTCCTCGAAGACCCGCGCTACACCCAGGTCCGTGACGTGGACACGCTGGCCGCCCGCGCCCGCCGCGCGTGGCAGGAGTACATGCCGATCGCCGACTCCACAGCCCTGCGCCGCGGCTCGGGCTTCGAGCCCGCCCGCATCTACCGCAGGATCCCCCGCGGCGCGACCCTCGACGTGTTCGCCCTGGACATGCGCACCCACAAGGGCGAGAACACCCCGGGGCTCGAGACCCACGAGACCCCGATCCTGGGCGAGGAGCAGCTGCAGTGGCTCATCCGTGGGCTGCGCGCGTCGACCGCCACGTGGAAGGTCATCGCCAACGACCTGCCTCTGGGCCTGATCGTCCCCGACGGCACGGGGCAGGAGTCCCTGTCCAACGGCGACGACGGCGCCCCGCTGGGCCGCGAGCTGGAGATCGCCCGCCTCCTGAAGGCGATCAAGGACCACGGCGTGAAGAACGTCGTGTTCCTCACCGGCGACGTCCACTACTGCGCGGCGCACCACTACTCCCCCGACCGCGCGGCGTTCACCGACTTCGAGCCGTTCTGGGAGTTCGTGGCCGGCCCCATCAACGCCGGATCGTCCGGCCCGAACACGCTGGACGGCACCTTCGGCCCGCGCCTGGACTTCGAGGCGCACGGGCCGGTCATGGGCTCGCCGCGCTCCGGCGAGCACCAGTACTTCGGCCACGTCGAGATCCCCGAGGACGGCCGCGAGTTCCGGGTGCGTCTGATCAACGCCGTCGGCCGGACGGTCTACTCGCGCACGCTGACGGCTGCCTGATCCGCCGTGCCGGCGGCGTCGGCGGGCCGTCAGTCTGTGATCAGGCCCTCCTCGCGGAGCCAGTCCCACGCGACCTGGGTGGGCTCCTCGCCGTCGACGTCCACCCGGGCGTTCAGGCGCGCGGCCGTCGCGTTGTCCAGGCGCGCGGTCACGGGCGCCAGCAGGTCGGCGATCTCGGGGTGCTCGGCCAGGACCTCCTCGCGCACGATGGGGGCCGCGTTGTACTTCGGGAAGAAGCTCAGCGGGTCCTGCAGGGTCGTCAGGTCCAGCGCGGCGATCCGCCCGTCCGTGGCGTACGCCTCCCCGAAGGTGCACGACCCGTCCGCCACCGCGGCGAACACCGCCCCGAGGTCCATCTGGCGCAGCCGGGATCCGGTGGGCCGTTCGATCCCATAGGCCTCGAGCATGGGCAGGAACCCGTCGTTGCGGGCGGCGAATTCGGCGCTCACGCAGAAGGACTGGTCCTCCGTGGGGAGGTCCTTGATGTCCGCCAGGGTCTCCAGGCCGAGCTCCTCCGCCCGGTCCTGGCGCACGGAGAAGGTGTAGGTGTTGTCGAGTTCGGCCGGCGGCAGCCACACCAGGCCCTGCTGCGCGTCCTCGTCCCGGACCGCGGCCCACTGCGCCTGGGCGTCCGGGATCGGATCGGTGTGGCCCAGGTACGTGATCCAGGCCGTCCCCGTGTAGTCCCACTCGACGTCCACGACGCCTGCGACCTGGGCCTGGCGCGCACTGAGCGAACCCGGCATGTTGGTCAGATCCTCGACGTCGGCCCCCGCGGAGCGCAGCAGGATCGCGGTGATCTTGCCGAGCACGACGCCCTCGTTGAAGTTCTTGGAGCCCACCGCCACGTGGGCGCCCTCGAGGTCGATCCCGGCGACGTCGCCGGCGGGCGTGCCCGAGGGCAGGTAGCCGCCGGCGGTGCTCAGCCCGCACCCGGACAGGACCAGGGAGGCCGCCAGGCCGAGCGCGGCGAGCGCGGCACGAGCGGGGGTCCGGCCGCGGCGGCGGGACGGGGTGGTCGCGCGCGGGGTGGTCATGCGAGCCCCCTCGGCGTGGCCAGCGTCTCGACGAGGCGGCCGATCCACTCGATCATCAGGGCGAGGGCGGCCACGAGGATCGCCCCCGAGACGAGCAGCGGGAAACGGAACAGGACGATCCCGGTCTGGATGAGCAGGCCGAGGCCGCCGGCGTCGATGAACGTCGCGAACGCCCCGGTACCCACCAGCAGCACCAGGGCGGTCCGCAGACCCGCCATGATCACGGGCAGGGCCAAGGGCAGCTCCACCCGGAGCAGGGTCTGCAGCGGCGACATGCCCATGCCGCGGGCCGCCTCGACGACGGTGGGGTCGACGCCCCGCAGCCCGGCCAGCGTGTTGGCCAGCACGGGCAGGAACGCGTAGAGGGACAGGGCCAGGACGGCGACCCGGAAGCCGAACCCCCACGCCATGGCGAGCAGGACGATCACACCGATCACGGGAGCGGCCTGGCCGGCGTTGGCCAGCCCCATGGCGACGGGGGTGAACCGCCGGGCGGCGGGGCGGCTCAGCAGCACGCCGAGCGGGATGGCCGTCGCCACGACCAGAACGGTGGACACGCCGACGAGGGCCAGGTGCTCGGCGGTGAGGCGCAGGACGGTGGGCCAGGTCAGCAGCCGGGCCTCGACGTCGTCGAGGGCGGCTCCGCGCACCCAGACGGTCCACCCGATCAGCAGGGCGGCCACCAGCAGCGGCAGGCCGATCAGGAGCAGGCGGTCCTCGGCGGAGGCCGCACGCAGCCGGGCGATCATGGCCGAGCCTGCTCGTCGGCGGCGCGGGCGTGCGCGCGCAGTGTCGCATAGTCGAGCAGACCGATGACCGTGCCACCACGGACCACGGCGATCTCCTCCGCCGGGGCCGTGACCAGCACGGCGAGGGCCTCGCTGATCGGGGTGGCCGCGTCGAGCACGGGCCCGCCCGGCAGCGTGCCCGTCGGGTGCTGTGCGATCGGGCGCAGCGGCAGCGAGTCGACCGACCGCAGCCCCAGCCGCTTGAGCCCCGCCCCCGACCCCACGAAGTCGGCCACGAACTCGGTGGCCGGCCGCGCCAGGACCTCTTCGGGGGTGGCGTACTGGGCCACGTGCGCGCCGGGTTCGAGCACCAGGATCCGGTCGCCCAGGAGCACGGCCTCGTCCACGTCGTGGGTGACCATCACGATGGTCTTGCCCACCCTGGCCTGGATGTCGAGCATCTCCTGCTGCAGGCGCTGGCGGGTGAGGGGGTCCACGGCGCCGAAGGGCTCGTCCATGAGCAGCACGGGAGGATCCGCCGCGAGGCCCCGGGCCACGCCGACGCGCTGCTGCTGTCCGCCGGACAGCTCGCGCGGGAAACGGTCTCGATAGATCGCCGGGTCCAGGCCGACGAGGTCGAGCAGCTCGTCCACGCGGTCGGCGATGCGCCGGCGGTCCCACTTGAGCAGGCGCGGCACCAGGCCGACGTTCTCGGCGACGGACAGGTGGGGCATCATGCCGCCGCCCTGCACGACGTAGCCGATCTGACGGCGCAGCCGGGTGGGGTCACGGCGTGTGATGTCCTCCCCGCCGATCAGGATCCGCCCGGAGGTGGGCTCGATGAGGCGGTTGATCATCTTCAGCGAGGTGGTCTTGCCGCAGCCGGACGGACCGACGAACACCACCGTCTCCCCCGCGGGGATGACGAGGTCCAGGGCGTCCACGGCGGGACGGTCCTGCCCCGGATAGAGCTTCGTCAGGGACTCGAGACGGATCTCGGCCCCGGCGTCACGGTCGGTGCTCATGCGCGCAGTCCCTTCGAGATGGTGAGCCGGCCGAGCAGCACGAGCAGCCCGTCCAGGACGAGGGCGACGACGACGATGCCGAGGGTGCCCACGAGGGCGTAGTTCAACGCGTTGGCGCCGCCCAGGGAGACCAGCCCCGTGAAGATGTACGAGCCCAGTCCAGGCCCCAGGACGTAGGCCGCGACCGCGGCGACGCCCATGCCGAGCTGGCCCGCGACCCGGATGCCGGTGAGGATCACGGGCCAGGCCAGCGGGAGACGCACCCGGGTGAACAGCGCCACCGGCCCCAAGCCCATCCCCCGGGCGGCCTCCAGCACCTCCGGGTCCACGCCGCGCAGACCCACGAGCGCGTTGCGGAGGATGGGCAGCAGGGCGTAGAAGACCACCACCACGACGGCGGGGACGGTCCCGATGCCCACCAGGGGGATCAGGACGCCGATGAGCGCGAAGGAGGGCAGGGTCAGCCCGACGGCCGTGAAGGCGTTCGCGATCGGGGTCAGGCCCTTGATCCGCGTGGCGATCACGGCCAGCGCGATGGCGAGCACGGTGGCGATGGCCAGCGCCTGCAGCACGAGCCACCCGTGCTGCCACGCCCGGAAGAGGATGTCCGGCCAGCGTGAGGCGAGGAACTCACTCATGCGGCCTCCACGCCGGCAGCGCGCCCCTGGGCGGCCCGGGCGTCTGCGGGGCGGGGCGGGACCGTCATCGTCGTCTCCTTCGGTCCGGGTGGGGCGAGCATGCTCTTGCACGCTACCCGAGACGGTGGCGCTCCCTGTGTTCTGCACCACGACGGGGGCCGCCGACGCCGCCGCGGACGGCCCGACGCCCAGGCGACGGGTAGGACGGCCTGCGCTAGCGTGTCGGCCATGTCTCGCTCCCACTCCGACGCCCTCGACGCGTCCGGCCCCGACTCCGGGGGCGCCGTCGTCGCGCCCCGCCGCCGCTTCGGCCTGCTGCCCCGCATCCTCCTCGCGATCGTGGCCGGCGTCCTCGTCGGCCTGGTCGCGCCGACCTGGCTCGTGCAGGCCTTCGCCACCTTCAACGGCCTGTTCTCGAACTTCCTGGGCTTCATCGTCCCGGTGCTGATCCTGGCGCTCGTCGCCCCCGCCATCGGCGACATCGGCCGGGGCGCGGGGAAGCTGCTGGCACTGACCGGCGGCATCGCCTACGGCTCCACCCTGTTCGGCGGCTTCGGCGCCCTGCTGGTCTGCCTGCTCGTCTTCCCGCTGATCCTCACGCCCGGGTCCTTCGAGGCGATGGCCAACCCCGAGGACGCGCTGCTCGGCCCGCTGTTCGAGGTGCAGATGGACCCGCCCTTCGGCGTGATGACGGCCCTGCTGCTCGCGTTCGTGCTCGGCATCGGCCTGACGATGCTGCCGCGCGGCGCCCTGCACGAGGGCTTCGACCAGCTGCGATCGATCATCGAGCGGGTCGTCATGGGTCTGATCGTGCCGCTGCTGCCCGTCTACATCTTCGGCGTGTTCCTGAACATGACCGCCGCCGGCGAGGTCTTCAAGGTCATCACCACGTTCCTCGGCGTGATCCTGCTGGTCTTCGGCCTCACCGTGGTGCTGCTGCTCATCCAGTACGTCGTCGCGGGCGCGATCACGGGCCGCAACCCGTTCACGGCCCTGAAGACGATGCTGCCGGCCTACGCGACGGCCCTGGGCACCTCGTCCTCGGCGGCGACCATCCCGGTGACCCTGCGCCAGACCCTGCTGCTCGGCGTGCGCCGGCCGATCGCCTCGTTCGTCGTGCCGCTGTGCGCGACGATCCACCTGGCCGGCTCCACGGTGAAGATCGTCTCGTTCTCCATCGCCGTGCTGTTCCTCTCGGGCCAGTCGATCGACATCCCGGTGTTCGTGGGCTTCATCTTCATGCTGGGCGTCACCATGGTCGCGGCGCCCGGCGTGCCCGGCGGCGCGATCGTGGCGGCCTCGGGCCTGCTGTCCTCGATGCTCGGCTTCACCGAGCCGCAGGTCGCGCTCATGGTCGCCACGTACATCGCCATCGACTCCTTCGGCACCGCCACCAACGTGACCGGCGACGCCGCCATCGCGATGATCGTCGACAAGATCGCCGGAGACCGTCTCATCGAGGGCTCCGCGGACGAGGGCCTGGAGCGCCGCGACGACGAGGAGGCCGCCACCGGCGCCGACGCCGGCTGACCCGCCCCGCACACACCACGGCCCCCTCCCTGTCTGCAGCTCAGGGAGGGGGCCGTCGTCGGGACGGGCGGTGTCAGCCGCGCAGGTCCCGCTCCGCCTCGGCGCGCACCGCGCGCCGCTGCCCCGGGGAGCGCACGACGACGTCGCTCATCTCCTCGAGCGTCTTGCCCTTGGTCTCGGGGACGAAGGCCACCACGAAGGCCAGGGACAGCGCCGCCATGACCGCGTACAGGCCGTAGGCGAGGGTCAGGCCGATGTCCGCCAGCCACGGGAACGTGGTGGAGACGGTGAAGTTCGCCGCCCACTGCGCGGCGGCGGCCACGGCGAGCGCGCCGGCGCGGATGCGGTTCGGGAACATCTCGCCCAGCAGCACCCAGACCAGCGGACCCCAGGTGGCGCCGAAGAACACCACGAAGGCGTTCGCGGCCACCAGCGCCACGGTGGACCACGGCTGCGGCAGGGACACGGACTCGCCGCCGCCGGTCTGCGCGAAGGAGAAGGCCAGTGCCATCAGGCCGAGGCTGACCGTCATGCCGGCGGAGCCGGCGATCAGCATGGGGCGACGGCCGACGCGGTCCACCAGGGCGATCGCGATGAGGGTGACGGCGATGTTCGTGACCGAGGTGATCACGGTGACCGTGAGGGCGTCCGACTCCCCGAAGCCCACCGAGCGCCACAGGGTGGTGGAGTAGTAGAAGATCACGTTGATGCCCACGGCCTGCTGGAAGACGGAGAGCAGGATGCCGATCCACACGATCGGCTGCAGGCCCGCCGCCGGTCCACGCAGGTCCGCCAGCGACTCGCGGCGCTCCGAGTCCAGCGAGCGCCGGATGTCCTCGATCATCAGGTTCACCCGGTCCACACCGGTGAACTCGTGCAGGACCTCGGCCGCCTCGTCCGTGCGGCCGCGGGCGACCAGGTAGCGCGGGGACTCCGGCAGCTTCAGGGCGAACAGGCCGTACAGCACCGCCGGGACGGCCTCGGCCAGGAACATCCAGCGCCAGGCGTCGACGCCGAGCCAGAACGGCTGCGCCGCTCCCCCGGCCATCGTCGCGAAGAGCGCGCCCGTGAGGAGCGCGGCGAAGATGCCCAGGACGATCGCCAGCTGCTGGAGCGAGCCGAGGCGACCGCGCACATGGGCCGGGCTGACCTCCGCGATGTACGCCGGAGCGATCACGGACGCGGCGCCCACGCCCAGGCCGCCGACCATGCGCCAGACGATCAGGTCGACCACGCCGAACGCCAGACCCGAGCCGATGGCAGAGACCAGGAACAGCATCGCGGCGATCACCATCACGGGCACGCGGCCGCGGCGGTTGGCGATCGGCCCGGCGAACCAGGCGCCGAGTGCGCAGCCGATCAGCGCCGAGGAGACGGCGAAACCCGTGAGACCGGCGCCGAGGCCGAACTCCCCGGCGAGGGCGTCCACGGCGCCGTTGATGACAGAGGTGTCGAAGCCGAACAGGAAACCGCCGAGCGCGGCGGCGACCGAGATGCCGACCACCTTGGCGTTGAGGCGAGACGTCGCGGCGCCGCCGGACCGGGTCGCTGTCATGGTGGGTCCTCTCTGGGTGGCGCCCGACGGCCCGCTGCGCGCCGGTGCGTCCGCACAGTGTGTTCTTCGCTCGGCGAGCGTGCAAGTCGCACAGCCCCTCGCCCCGCCCACGGTGAGGCGGCGGGGCAGAATGAGGACCATGTTCGTCGTCCTGGGCCCCGCCCCCGCCTCCGTCGGCAGCCCCGGCGCCTGGTGGGCCGTGGACGGGGACGACGCCACTCCCCTGGGATCCTGCCCCGCCGGGTCCGTGGCCGGGCTCGTGGCCGGTCTGCCCGCCCGCCTTGGCGTGGACCCGAGCACGGTCCGCTGGGTGCTCGCCGACGTCGGGACGGAGTACGCCGCCTGGCTGGCGGCGGGAGTGCGGGTGGATCGGTGCTGGGATTTGGCCCTCGTCCAGCGGATCCTGCGGCACGCGGCGACGGCGCCGGGCAGCGGGGTGCGTTACACGCCCGTGGCGCAGCTCGAGGTCGCCGACCCCACGGAGCCCGAGCGCCCCGCGCGGGTGCCCGCCGGTCAGGAGTCCTTCTTCGACCTGCCGGACGAGACCGGCCCTGCTCCGGACGTCACCGTGCTCGCGGCCGAGCTGGCCGCGCAGCGGGCCGCCGTCGAGGGCTCGGCCCACCCGCACCGGCTGCGGCTGCTCGCGGCGGCGGAGTCGCAGGGCGCACTCGTGGCCGCGGAGATCCGGGCGGCGGGTCTGCCGTGGGACAGGGGCGTGCACGAGGCGCTCCTCACCGAGCAGCTCGGCCCCCGGCCTGCACAGGGCGAGCGTCCCGCCCGCCTGCAGGCCCTGGCCGAACGCATCGCCGACGTCCTGGGCTCCCCCGGGCTGAGCCCCGACTCGCAGCCCAGCCTGCTGCGGGCGCTGCAGACGGCAGGCGTGGCCGTGGAGTCCACGCGGCAGTGGGACCTGAAGCACTGGATCGACGCCGGCGGCGCGGAACGCGAGGCGCGGGCCGCGCTGCTCGCGCCGCTGCTGGAGTACAAGGCCCTGGCCCGGCTGTGGACGGCCAACGGCTGGCACTGGCTGGACCAGTGGATCGGCGACGACGGCCGGTTCCACGCCGCCTACCTGGTCGGCGGCGTGGTGACCGGGCGGTGGGCCGCCCACGGCGGTGGGGCCATGCAGATCCCGGCCGGGGTGCGCGACGCCGTCCGCGCGGACCCCGGGTGGACGCTGACCGTGGCCGACGCCTCCCAGGTGGAGCCGCGCATCCTCGCCGCGATGGCCGCCGACGAGGCGCTGGCCCGTGCCGGGACCACGCCCGACCTGTACCGGGAGGTGGCGGAGCAGGGCCGGGCGGCCGGCACCGCGCTGGCCGACCGCGGTCGCGCGAAGGTCGCCCTGCTGGGTGCGATGTACGGCTCGACGACGGGCGACTCCGCGGCGCTCATGCCGCACCTGCGCCGGCTCTACCCGCGGGCGATCGGCCTGCTCGAGCGGGCGGCCTCCGTCGGCGAGGGAGGCGGCCAGGTGTCCACGTGGCTGGGCCGCTGGTCCCCCGCACCGGGGCGGAAGTGGCAGGAGTCCGTGTCCGACGTCGGCACCCAGGCCGCCGAGTCCGCGGCCCGGCGACGGCGACGCTCCCAGGGCCGCTTCACCCGGAACTTCGTGGTGCAGGGCACCGCAGCCGAGTGGGCGCTGTGCTGGATGGGCGAGATCCGCCGTCGACTGCGCTCGGCCGGCATGCACACGGAACTCGTGTTCTTCGTCCACGACGAGGTCGTCTTGCACGGCCCGGCCGCGGAGGCCGAGGCCGTGCGGACAGTCGTGGCGGAGTCCGCGAGCGCCGCCGGCCGCCTGCTGTTCGGTCCCGCCCCCGTGGACTTCCCGCTCACCGTCTCCAGCGTGGGGTCATACGCGGACGCGAAGTGAGGGGCGGCAGCGCGTCGGCCGCGGTCATGGCCCCCGTGCGCCGCACCGGGCCGAGGACCCTGGGACCTGGCACGATGCGGGACGAGGGCCGATCCTGGAGAGCGCCCGAGACACCCCCGAGAAGGAGACCGCATTGCCCGTCGCCCCGCGTCCGTCCGACGGCGCCGCGTCCTCGGTCTTCACCCCGCACCAGCAGCGCATCCTCGCGGTGCTCCTCATCCCGATCTTCATGTCCCTGCTGGCCGTGTCCAGCATCAACGTGGCCCTGCCCGCCCTGCAGCGGGGCCTGGACGCCAGCGACGCGGAGCTGCAGTGGGCCATCTCCGGCTACACCCTCGTGTTCGGCATGGTGCTCGTGCCGGCGGGCCGGGCGGGTGACCTCTTCGGCCGCCGCCGGCTGTTCATGGTGGGCCTCGGCGTGTTCGCGCTCGGTGCGCTCCTGTCCGGCCTGGCGCCCACGGGCGTCCTGCTCGTGCTCGCGCGCCTGGTCATGGGCGTGGGCGCGGGCCTGCTCAACCCGCAGGTCACCGGCTTCATCCAGGGCGAGTTCTCCGGCGCCTCCCGCGCCCGGGCGTTCGGGGCGCTCGGCGCCGTCGTCGGGGTGTCCGTGGCGGTGGGGCCGCTGCTCAGCGGCGGGCTCATCGCGTGGCTCGGCGGCGACCTCGGCTGGCGCGCGACCTTCCTGGTGAACGTGCCCATCGCCCTCGGCGCCCTGGTCGTGGCCCGCCAGTGGCTGCCGCGCACCGCCCCCGTGCGGACGGGGCGTCCGGACCTGGACCCGGTCGGCGTCGTCCTGCTGGCGGGCGCCCTCGTGGCCGTCATGCTCCCGTTCCTGGACCGTGAGCTCGGGCCGTGGCGGTTCGTGCTCGTGCCCGTCGGCATCGGCCTGACCGCCCTCTGGACACGCTGGGAGGCCCGCTACGCCCGACGGGGCCGCGCCCCGATGGTGGACCTGCGCCTGTTCCAGACCCGCAGCTTCGCGTGCGGCGCCCTGCTGATCGCCATCTACTTCACCGGCTCGACCAGCATGTTCGTCGTGATCGCCATGTTCATGCAGAACGGGCTGGGCTACCCGGCGCTGCACGCCGCGCTCATCGGCCTGCCTTCGGCGGTCATGTCGAGCGTGATGTCCACCGTGGCCGGGCGCGTGGTGCTGCGCACGGGCCGGAAGATCGTCGTCCTCGGCATCGCGCTGGCGCTGCTCGCCGTCGTGGGCTCCATCGGGGTGGCGTGGGCCAACCGGGAGTTCGGCCTGAGTCCGTGGTGGCTGCTGCTCACCCTCGCCATCTTGGGTGCCGGGCAGGGGCTGGTGGTCTCCCCCAACCAGACCCTCAGCCTGGCCGAGGTCCCGCCGCGGCACTCCGGCACGGCCGGCGGCGTCCTGCAGACCGGCCAGCGCGTCGGCACGGCCGTCGGCACCGCCGTGATCGTGGGGGTGTTCCTGGGCGTCGCCTCCGGTGCCGACTGGGACGGGGCGTTCATGGCCGCCTTCACCCTGGTGGCGGGGTGCATGGCGCTCGCGCTCCTCGTCGCACTCGCGGACCTGCGCGGACCACGGACGGCGGCGCCCCGTGGCTGAGCCCCGCCCCGGCGACGTGCGCGTCACCCCCGGCCCCGGCGCACCCCGCGGGCTGGTCATCCCCGCGGGCGAACTCGTCGAGCGCTTCTCCCACGCCTCCGGCCCGGGCGGTCAAGGCGTGAACACGGCGGACTCGCGGGTCCAGCTCAGTCTGGACCTGGCGGCCACCTCCGCCCTCGACGACGTCCAGCGCGCCCGCGTCCTCGCACGGCTGGCGCCCCGGCTGGCCGGCACGGTGCTCACCGTCAGCGTGGCGGAGCACCGGGCCCAGCGGCGCAACCGGGTGGCCGCCCGCGAGCGGCTCGCGGCGCTGCTGCGCGAGGCCCTGGCCCCGCCGACGCCGCGGCGGGCTACCAAGCCGACGCGCGGCTCTCGGCGGCGCCGCCTGGAGGCCAAACACCGTCGCTCCGAGGTGAAGCGCACGCGCCGCCGCCCCGGTCTCGACTGAGGCCGCCCGCCCGCAGGCGGCGGCTCAGTCCCGCCCGGTCACCCCACGGCCGGCGGCCGAGCGGTGACCCCACGCGTCGCCACGCCGGGCGAGGTAGTCCTCTTCGGGCCAGCTGCTCACCCCGGACACGCGCATCCTCACCACCCGGCCGTCGTCGCCGAGGTCGAACGGGATGCGCTCCCCCGACGCGCCGAAGCCATCCTCGTCCTCGGGCAGGAACGTGGTGGCGTCCAGCGCTCGCAGCTCGTGCATCCTGTCCCGGGGGCCGGGCGTGCCGGGGTCGATCAGCACGAGGCGCTCGCCGGCGCGAACCACGTCCGTCTCGCCCCACAGGGAGACGTAGCGGCCGGTCAGCCGGTCGAGGTCGTCGGTCGTGACACCGGTGGGCAGCGCCTGCCCGTCGGCGGCGTCCTGGGCGAGCAGGTCGATGAGCTCGACGAGGCCCACCGCGAGCGCGTCCGCCGGACCGTCCACGGCGTTGGTGAGCACGCTGACGGTCAGACCGGTCACCGGGTCCACCAGGGTCCGGGTGATCTGCCCGGGGAAGCCGCCGGAGTGGCCCACGAGCCGTCGTCCGCCCACGCTGATCCCGATCAGGCCGAGCCCGTAGGTGCCCGTCCCGGCCCCCCGCGGGAAGGAGGCCTCGGCCCGGTGCATCAGGCGCAGCGCGTGCTCGTCCAGCAGCTCACGCCGATCCAGTGCGAGAGCGGAGAAGAAGCGGCTGAGCTCCTCCGCCGTGGAGACGAAGCCGGTGGCCGCGGCCAGCGCGCCGGTGGCGGTCGGTGCCACGCTCACCCGACGCCCACGGCCGTGGGCCCGGGTGTGGCCGACGACGGCCCGGCCCGCCGCGTCGTCGTCGATCTCGGGGCGGGTGTCGGTGAGGCCGAGCGGGACGAGGATGTCCTCCGTGACGTGCTCGGCGTAGCCGCGGCCCGTGACTGCCTCGATGATCGCCCCGAGCAGGCCGTACCCGATGTTCGAATACTTGAAGCGCTCCTGCGGGGCGTAGGTGGCGCCGTGGTCCCGGACGATCGCGCGCAGGGCGTCGGCGTCCGGGAAGGGGCCGTCGAGCTGCCAGTGGTCCGCGTCCACCCCGTCGCGGATGGCGCCGGAGGTGTGCGAGAGCAGCTCGCGGACGGTGACCCGGGCCAGCGGGGTGTCGGCACAGTCGGGCAGTCGTTCGGCCACGGTGTCGTCCAGGCGCAGACGACCGGTGGCGACCAGGCGCAGCACGGCGACGGCCGTGAAGGTCTTGGAATGGCTGGCCACGCGGAACAGGTGGCCGGTGGTCAGCTCCGCCCCGGTGGCCTCGTCGGCCACCCCGAACGCGGCGGAGAGCACCAGCTCGTCGCCGAGCCGCACGGCCACCTGGGCGCCGGGCACGTGCCGCGTCTCCACCTGGGTGGCCAGCCACCGGGACAGGTACGGGGCCGCCTCGCGGAGGCGGTCGAGGGACGGAGCGGGCGGTCTGGGTCACGAGAGGCCACTGTACGATGCCGGCCGCGCGGGCTCAGGCGCGCGCGTTCTGCGATTCCGGGTCCAGGGGCGCGTGGGCGGGGTTGGACAGGGAGAGCACGACGGCGGCCACGCGCGGGTGCTCGAGGAGGGCGTCCTCCACGCGCTGGAGCAGGACCGCGGCCTCGCTCTCCCGCTCGTCCCCGGCCAGGCCCACGGCCCCGACGACGAAGAGCTTCTCCGGGCCGACGTACTCGAGGTGCAGGTAGCTCACGGAGAGCACCTCGGGCCGCTCCAGCAG
Source organism: Micrococcus sp. KRD070 (assembly GCF_017168435.1). NCBI lineage: Bacteria > Bacillati > Actinomycetota > Actinomycetes > Micrococcales > Micrococcaceae > Micrococcus > Micrococcus sp. KRD070. Next base: position 33,671 of record NZ_JABFNH010000005.1, on the reverse strand, counting down.
CCAGCGCAGCACCCGGGTCCGGACCACCGGGTCGGCGACCTCGCCGACGAGGAACGCCATGTTCCGCGAGAGCAGGAAGATCGCGACGACCCCGAGCAGCACGCCCACGAGGATCGAGCCGGCGGCGTCCCACCGGGGGTCCCCGGTGAGCTGGTGCAGGGCGAGGGCGGCGGCCGCGATGACCAGGCCGATCAGGGCCGAGGCGTCCTCCACCCACACGGCGCGCAGGGTGGGGTCCGAGGTCTGGCGCAGGAACGTGGCATCGCTGATGTGCCGCCGCTCCGCGTCGCGGCGGACGCGCCGGTGCGCGTTCAGGAAGGAGATGCCCTCAAGCACGAACGCGACGGCGAGCACGATGTACGCGATCGTGTACTCCGCCTCCTGCTCGGGGGCGGACCAGGCCGTGATCCCGTGCCAGACCGAGACCGCCGAGCCCACCGCGAACAGGCCGAAGGCCGCGACCATCGACCACACGTAGGCCGCGCGCCCGTAGCCCAGCGGGTGCCGCGCGTCGGGGGCTCGGCCGGCCCGACGCTCCGCCAACAGCAGGAAGACCTCATTGCCGGCGTCGGCCCAGGAGTGCGCGGCCTCCGCCACCATCGCGGCTGAGCCGGTGACCGCGCCCACGATCGACTTGACGACGGCGATCACCGCGTTCACGCCGAGGGCGATCAGGACGGTCAGCAGGCTCTCGCCGCCGGTCTCGGCGGCGGGCGAGGCGGAGTGAGCGGGCGAGGCGACGGCGGGCGGGGTGCGGGTCATCCTCCGAGTCTGCCCCTGCAGGCGCATGCCGGACCAGGCTCGCCATGTCCGGGTCCGCCGGTCCAGGAGCGCGAGACGGGGTCCACGCGGATCGGCGTCGCCGAGCCCGTGAGGTCTCCGCGTGCGCGGCCTAGCGTGGGGCCATGACGGATTCTCCCCTGCACCTCGACCACCCCGACGCCCCCCGCATCATCGTGCTCGGCGCGACGGGCTACGCCGGATCCCTCGTCGTGGACGCCCTCGTGGCCCAGGGCGCACGGCCCGTGCTGGCGGGCCGGAACCGGGACTCGCTCCAGCACGCGGCGAGGCGGCACGACGGGCTGGAGGTCGCCGTCGCCGACGCCGGGGACCCCGCCTCGCTGAGGGCCCTGGTCACGGAGGGCGATGTGCTGGTCTCCACGGTCGGCCCCTTCGAACGCTACGGCCGACCGGTCGCCCGCGCCGCCGCGGAGCGGGGCGCGCACTACGTGGACTCGACCGGTGAGGTCGGCTTCGTGAAGGACCTCAAGGCGGACCTGGACGCCACCGCCCGACGCACGGGCGCCACCCTGCTGCCCGCCCTCGGCTTCGACTACGCGCCGGGCATGCTCGCGGGCGGGCTCGCGCTGGCGGAGGCCGGTGGACGCGCACGGTCCCTGCAGATCGGCTACTTCGCCGACGGCGAGCTGGACCCGCGCGTCGACCTCAGCCACGGGACGCGCCAGACGATGGTGGGCGCCCTCACCGAGCGGACGATCACGTGGCGCGGCGGGCGGCTGGCGACCACGGGCCCGGCCAGCCGGTCGGCCGTCTTCCGGGTCGACGGGCAGGACCGCCGCGGCGTGCTGTTCGGCGGCACGGAGTCCCTGTTCCTGCCGCGGATGCAGCCCGGCCTGGACGAGGTCGAGGTCTTCAACGGCTGGTTCCCGGCCCGGCCCACGCAGATCGGCGCCGCCGCCCTCGGCGCGGTGGGGTGGCTCCCCGGCGTCGCCCGCGGCGTGCAGGCCCTGCTGCGGCCCCTGGCCGGGGGCCCGGGTGGCCCCGACGCCGCGGACCGGGCCCGCACGGGCTCCCGGGTCGGGGCGATCGCGCGCGACGCGGCCGGCCGCGTCGTGGCGGACGTCCACCTGCGCGGCCCCAACGCCTACACGTTGACCGGTGACCTCATGGCCTGGGGGGCCCGGCAGCTCGCCGCAGGACAGGCCCGCGAGGCCGGCGTCGTCAGCCCGATCCAGGCGTTCGGCCTCGACGACTTCGAGACGGCCTGCGCCGCGGCCGGTCTGGTGCGGGCATGATCCCGACGACGGAACGCGCCCGCGGCCCTCAGCGGGGACGGCGGCGGGGGCGGCTGATCCAGGCCAGATAGGCGCTGCCGCCGGTCAGGGCGGCGCCGCCGGCGGCCACCACTGGCCCGGCGAAGCGGCCGAGCCGGTCCTTGTACGCCACGAGCACGTTCGTGCCGCCGGTGATCATCGCGGCCACCACCATGGCGGCCACCACCCGGTCGCCCGTCCGTTCGAGGCGCGTCACGAGCGGCTCGAGCTCGCTCGCGCGGACGGTGACGTCGATCCCGCCGTCGTCGATGCGTTCCATCACCTTGCGGGCGTACTCCGGCAGGTCGATGCCGAGCTCGGCCGCCGCGATCGTGGCCCGGCCGATCCGGCCCGCCACCCGTCGGGGGTCGAGGTGCTCCCCCACGAGGCGCAGGGCGAAGGGGTCGAGCACGCGGGTGTAGTCGAAGCCGGGGTGCAGGCGGCGGCCGATGCCGTCCACGATGATCAGCATCCGCAGCAGCTGCACGAGCTCGGGCGGCAGGGACAGCCGGTGGCGCCGCACGAGGGCGAAGATCTCCGAGACCAGCTGCGCCACGCGGATGTCCTCGAGCTCGCGCCCCTCGAGGCGGCCGATGATCCGGGCCACCTCCAGCCGGAGCCGACGGCGGTCCACCGGTCCGCGCGGCGGGGCGATGTCCAGCAGGGCCCGCACCAGCCCGTCGGTGTCCTGCCGGGCCAGCGCCATGGCCAGGCCCGCGAACCGGCGCCGGAGGGACGGGGAGATCCTCCCGACGGAGCCGAAGTCGATGAACCCGACGGTCCCGTCCGGCTCGATGAACAGGTTGCCCGCGTGCGGGTCCGCGTGGAACACGCCGTGCTCGAACACCATGGCCAGCAGCACGTCGGCGGCCCGGTACGCCAGTTCCTCCCGGTCGATGCCGGCGGCGTCGAGTCCGGCCAGATCGTCCACGCGCAGCCCGGAGAGCTCCTGCATGGTCAGCACGCGCGAGGTGGTCAGGTCCCACTCGATCCACGGGAACCGCACGCCCGGGGTGTCCCGGAAGCCGGCGGCGATCTCCTCGCAGGCCCGCGCCTCCACCACGTAGTCGAGCTCGGCGCGCAGGGAGCGGTCGAACTCATCCACCATGGTCGGCACGTCCAGATCGGCGAAGGTCCGCGAGGCCCGCGACCACGTGGCCGCCAGCGTCCGCAGGATCTCCAGGTCCGCCTGGGCCTGCTCCACCACACCGGGCTTGCGGACCTTCACGACGACGGCGCGCCCGTCATGCAGGCGCGCACGGTGGGCCTGACCGATGGAGGCGGTGGCCAGTGGCGCGCGGTCGAACCAGGCGAACAGTGCGTCGACGTCGGCGCCGAGGTCCTCCTCGACCGTCCGGGCGACGGCCTCGAAGGGCACCGCCGTCGTGCTGTCCGTGAGGCGGGCGAACGCCGCGCAGTAGGCCTCGGGGAACAGGTCCGGTCGTGCCGAGATCAGCTGCCCGAGCTTCACGAAGGTGACGCCCAGCTCCTCGAACGTGCGCACGAACAGCTCGGGGCGGGCCTCGGCGTCGATGCCCAGGTGCGGCTCCCCCTCCTCGAGGGGCAGCCACCGGGAGAGCCCGGCCTGCACGGCCGTGGCCCTGAGGCCGTTGCGGGCCATGACGTGGGCGATCTCGCGGTAGCGCTGCAGGTGGAGGGCCATGACGCCCACGCTACCGACCGCGCGGAGGGGTGAGCCTCGCCGCTCCGTCGGCGTACCGCAGGGCGCCCGGCCGGACCCGCGCGTCGGCCCCGATCCGCACCCCGTCTGCGAGCGCGCCCGCCGCCCGCAGCTCCCGCAGCCGCGCCAGCACCCGGTCCCGCACGTCCCACGGGCTGAGCGTGTTGACGTTGATCTTGGTGGCGCCCTCGAAGCCGGCGAGTGTGGAGACGCGCCACTTGAGCATCACGCGCCAGGGCATCGGGGACGCGACGCCGGGCGGGCGGGTGTGCCATTCCTCGTTGGAGGGGACGTCGGGCCCGGTGGCCGCGTGGGCGGCGTGCAGCAGGTCGGAGACGGCGCGCAGCTCGGCCGCGGACTGCCGCCACGGCTGCCCCACCGGGCTCGTGGAGTAGACCTCGACCGTCGGGTACCGGTGGCCGAAGCCGGCGAACATCACGGCGTGCTCGTTCGCGGCGATCATCAGGTCGTGCGCCACGGCCACGTCCAGCGCGGCGTGGTTGAACACCTGCGGGTCCTCGCGCAGCCGGTCCAGGGCGGCCGCGTTCTGCGCGCCGACCTCGTCGATGGCCACGAGCTGCTTGTGCAGGTGGTCGAAGGAGGCGCCGGCGGGCTTGAGCCAGTTCTGGAACACGGAGACGTACCGCACGGCGGGCGTGGTCGCGTAGAGGTCCCGCATCGCGTCGGCGGTCAGGGCCAGGAACGCGTGGTGCTCGTCCGGGGTCAGGGTGCCCGAGGAGGCCAGCTGGTGGTCGTCCACGGCCCCGTCGACGAAGTGCCGCCGAGCGATCACGACGTCGTGCGTGCCGCCGAAGAATGCGGCCGACGCCGCGATCAGCTCCGCCTCGGACATCGCCGCCGCCTCCTCCGCAGAGCGGCCGGAGGCGCGCAGCTTCGCGGCGACGACGGCGCGCACGTGGGCGCGGCCGGCCTCGGTGGCCAGGTACTCGTCACGTCGGCGGAGCGCGTCCGGGAGGAGTTCGTAGCCGTGGTTGAGACGCCAGTAGTCGTAGCTGAGGATCTCGAAGAGGTTGGGGACCCGGCGGAAGGCCGGGGTCGTCTCCCCGAGCCGCTCCACGGCCGGGTGCCGCAGGATCTGCCAGGCCGGGGCGCCGTCGTCGGCCCTCGTGGAGACGATGCGTGACTTCTCCGGCGGCGTCTCCAGCAGGCGGTGCTCGCAGAAGGCGCAGTGACGGCCGTGCTGGGCGGGGTCGAGCGGCTGCGGGGCGGGCCGGACGAGGCCGAGCGGGCGGTGGCCGCGGCCGGGCACGGTCCAGACCTCGGTGCCGGTGAAGGGGTTGCGCTGCTTGACGGTGCCGTCCGGCAGTCGGGTGAGGGGCTCGCTCACAGACGGGTGCACGAGGCCAGGATACGAGGCGGTGCCGGCCCGGGCAGGCCGGCGCCGACGCGCCCGCCGGTCAGAACTCGAGCAGCACCTTGCCCTTGGCATGGTGGGATTCGAGACGCTCGAACGCCTGCTCCCAGTCGGCCAGGGGGTAGCGGCTGTCCACGGTCACGGCCAGCTCGCCGGCGTCCACGAGCCGGACGAGCTCGGCCAGGCCCGCCCCGTCCGGATGCATGAGGAAGAACTCGTAGGTCACCCCGGCCTTCTTCGCGGCCCGGCGCACCTTCGCACTGGCCACCCGGGAGACGACGGCGGCCAGCGGCCGACGCGACGGGCGCGCGGTCTCACGAAGGCTGCCGGGGCTCGGCGGGCCCGCGATGGTCACCAGCCGGCCGCCGGGCTCGATCGAGCCGAGCAGCTCGGCCATCTGATCACCGCCGATGAGGTCGAACACCTTGTCGAAGCGCTCGCCCCCCTCTGCGACGGTGCGGGCGCGATAGTCGATCACCGCGTCGGCGCCGGCCTCGCGGACGTACGGCTCACCCGCCGCGGAGGCGGTCACGGTCACGTGCGCGCCGCGCAGGTGTGCCAGGCGCGTGGCGATCAGCCCGACGCCGCCGGCGGCCCCGGTGATCAGCAGCCGCTCCCCGGGCTGCAGGTCCAGGTGCTCCGGGCCGAGTGCCTGCTGGGCGGTCAGGCCGGCGAGCGGCAGGCCGGCCGCGTCCGTCAGGGGCATGCGGGCGGGCGCGGCGGCCACCCAGTCCGCGCGCACCGCGGCCAGCTCGGCGAACGCCCCGTGGCCGGAGGGGTCCACGCGGGTGATCACCGCGTCACCCGGGGCGAACGCGGTCACCCCGGCGCCCACGGTCTCGACGATGCCGCTGAGCTCGTTGCCGGCGACCGTGGGGAAGGCGTCGGGGGCGATGGCCTTGAAGTCGCCTTCGCGGTGCATCGCGTCGACGGGGTTGAGGCCGACCGCGCGGGTGCGGATCAGCACCTCGCCGGCGCCGGCCGTGGGGGCGGGGACGTCGGTGAGGGCCATGGCCTCACGGCCGCCGTAGGACTGGAGGACGAGTGCTCGCATGACGCCGAGCCTAGGCGCGCCGACCCGGAGTGCCGAGCCCTGTTCGCCGTCGTCGATCACGCAGGTCGGGCTCGGTGACCTCCGGCGTGATCATCCCCACGGCCACCCGTGACGCGGGTACGCTGATCGCTGTTCCACGTCACAGCGCTCTCGCTCGACTCGTCTCACCCGCACGGAGGCCTCACCCATGTCGTCCCGCATCCACCACCCCGGCCTCCGGTCGAAGGTGATGTCCGCCGCGGAGGCGGCGGCGTTCATCCAGCACGGCACCACCGTGGGCATGAGCGGGTTCACGGGGTCCGGCTACCCGAAGGCCGTGCCGATGGCGCTGGCCGAGCGGGCCAAGGAGCTGCACGCGCGCGGCGAGGAGTTCCGCATCAACCTCCACACGGGGGCGTCCACCTCCGCGGAGATGGACGGTGCGCTGGCCGAGGCGGACGCCGTCGCGCTGCGCACCCCGTTCCAGTCGGACCCGACGATGCGCGCCAAGATCAACGCGGGCGCGATCGAGTACATCGACACGCACCTGTCCCACCTGGCGCAGACCGTGTGGAACGGCTTCTACGGGCCCATGACCACCGCGGTGATCGAGGTGTCCGGGATCCGCGAGGACGGCCGTCTCGTCCCCAGCTCCTCCGTGGGCAACAACAAGTCCTGGATCGACCTGGCGGATCAGGTGATCCTCGAGGTCAACTCGTGGCAGAGCGAGGACCTCGAGGGTCTGCACGACGTCTACTACGGCACCGCGCTGCCCCCGCACCGCACGCCGATCATGCTCACCCACCCCGCGGACCGCATCGGTGAGACGTACCTGCGGTGCGATCCGGCCAAGGTGGTGGCCGTCGTCGAGACCCACGCCCCGGACCGCAACTCCCCCTTCAAGCCCGCCGACGCGGACTCGGTCGCGATCGCCCAGCACCTCGTGGAGTTCTTCGAGCATGAGGTGGCCCAGGGCCGGTACGACGAGCGGCTGCTGCCGCTGCAGTCGGGCGTGGGCAACATCGCGAACGCGGTGATGTCGGAGCTGGTGAAGTCCCGGTTCACGGGCCTGTCCGCGTTCACCGAGGTGGTGCAGGACGGCATGCTCGACGCCCTGGACTCCGGCACGCTGGCGACCGCGTCCGCGACCGCGTTCTCCCTGTCCACCGAGGCCGCCGAACGGTTCAACGACAACGCCGCGAAGTATCGGGACAAGCTGATCCTGCGCACCCAGGAGATCTCCAACCACCCCGAGCTCGTGCGCCGCCTCGGCATCCTCGCCATGAACGGCATGCTCGAGGCCGACCTGTACGGCAACGTGAACTCCACGCACCTGATGGGCACGAAGATGATGAACGGTCTCGGCGGCTCCGGCGACTTCGCCCGCAACGCGTTCACGTCGTTCTTCCTCACCCCGTCCACGGCCAAGGGCGGGGACATCTCCTGCATCGTGCCGATGGTCTCGCACGTGGACCACACCGAGCACGACGTGCACGTGGTGGTCACCGAGCAGGGGCTGGCCGACCTGCGCGGCCTCTCCCCCAAGCAGCGCGCCCGCACGATCATCGACACGTGCGCGCACCCGGACTACAGGGAGCAGCTGCGGGGCTACTTCGACCGCGCGATGCGTGAGTCGGACGGCCTGCACACCCCGCACCTGTTGGGCGAGGCCCTGTCCTGGCACCAGCGCTTCCTCGAGACCGGGACGATGCGTCAAGGCTGACGGCCCGCCGGGCCGGACACCTGCGGGACACCTGCGACGGGGCACCCTACAGTGGGCCGCGCCTCGCGGCAGGGTGAGATCACGCCGGCTCCGGGCACGTGCCCGGAGCCGGCCCAGGGCCGCAGGACCGGCGACGGCGTCAGCCGCGCCCGCCCTGCTCCCGCTCGGGGATTCCCGCGGCCCACAGGGCGGCCGCGATGAGGGCGGGCTGGCCGAACAGCCGCGCCAGGCGGCGACCGTCCGTGTCCAGCCCGAAGCCGTCCTTGCGCTCGGCGTACTGCCCGATGTTCCCGGGGTAGATCGCGGTGTAGAAGGCCGCCAGGGCGGTGCCGGTCAGGCGGCGCTGCCCGGGGAGCGCCAGCAGAGCGGCCCCGAGGCCGATCTCGGCCACGCCGGATCCGAGCACCACGAGGTCCGCCGGGAGCGGGACCCACGAGGGCACCTGGGCGCGGAACTCACGGCGCGCCACGGTGAGGTGGGACAGCCCTGCGGCGGTCATGAACCCGCCGAGGCCGAGGCGGGCGGCGGTCTGCGAGAGGGGGACGGACTGCCGACGCTTCGTCATCACGCCTCCCCGAGCTCGAGGACGACGTCGATGTTGCCCCGGGTGGCGTTCGAATAGGGGCACACCTGGTGCGCCTGCTCCATGAGGGCGCGGGCCTGGTCCGCGGGGACATGGGGCAGCACGACCTCGAGGGTGACCTCCAGGCCGAAGCCCTCACCCTGGCGGCCGATGCCCACGCGCGCGCCGACGGAGGAGTCGGTGATGTCGGCACGGGAGGCACGGGCGACCATCTGCAGGGCCGAGTGGAAGCACGCGGCGTAGCCGGCGGCGAACAACTGCTCGGGGTTGGTGCCCTGGCCGGAGCCGCCCATTTCGGTGGGCACGGCGAGGTCGAGGTCGACCCGCCCGTCGGTGGTGCGGACATGGCCGTCGCGGCCGGCGCCGGTGCTGAGCGCCTCGGCGGTGTAGATGGTCTCCATGGGAGGTCCTTTCATCCGCCCGCCCCGTGCGGGACGAGTCGGCTCCAGCCTGCCACCCTGTTAGGTCGCGCGCAACCAAGTCGCTCCCCAGCGACCACTAGAATCGCTCCCATGGATGCCGCGCCGACCCCCAGCCTCGCCCTCGAGGACCAGCTCTGCTTCGCCCTGCACCGGGCGGCGCGCGCCGTCACGCGCGGCTACGGCCCCCTGCTGTCCCGCCTCGGCCTCACCTACCCGCAGTACCTCGTGATGCTCACCCTGTGGCAGGCGGAGGGTGACGCCTCGGCCGAGACGGATGCGTCGACGCCGAAGACCGCCGGGGCACTGGGGGTCGGCGCGCTGCGGGACAGGCTCGGCATGGACAACGGCACCATCACGCCTCTGGTGCGGCGCCTGGCCGGCATGGGGCTCGTCACGCGGGAGCGCGACGTCCGCGACGAGCGGCGCGTGCTGGTGCGGCTGACGGACGAGGGGCGGGCGCTGCGGGCGTCCGCCCGGACGGTCCCGGTGGACGCCCTCACCCGGATCCCCCTCGACGTCGCCGAGCGCCAGGTCCTCATGGACCAGCTGAACCGAATCACCGAGGCCGTCGGGCCGCGCTGAGACGGCGGGAGCGGCCCGCGCGCGGAGCGCGGTCAGCGCACCCGGTCCAGGATCGCCCGGGCGACGGCGTCCGCCTCGCGCTCGGGCAGCCAGTGGTCCGCGTCGAGCTTCACGAACCGGTACTCCCCCGCCACCTGCCCGGCCGTGAGCTCGGCGGCCCGCGGCCCCAGGGCCGCGTCCCGGGTGCCCCACACGTACGTGGTGGGGACCGACACGGGCGCGCTGCGCGTGGTGGTCACCAGATCCGGGTTCGCCCGATACCAGTTCACCGGACCGCGCAGGCTCTGCGGGGTGGAGAACCGGCGGGCGTAGTGCTCCGCCCCGGGGACCTGCCCCCGCTGCAGCAGGGAGCCCAGCCGTCGCGCGAGGATCCGTTCGGGGAGGGACGGTGCCTGGAAGGCGGCGATGTACCAGCTGCGGCGCAGCTGGTCCGGGCCGCGCAGGGCGCGGGCCAGGGCGGCCGGGTGCGGCGTGGACAGGACGGTCAGGGACGCGACGCGCTCGGGGTGCGCGGTGGCCAGTGCCCAGGCGACGGCGCCGCCCCAGTCATGGCCCACGACGTGGACGCGCCGCGCCCCCGCCGCGTCCGCCAGCGCGACGGCGTCCCCCACGAGCGCCGGGAGGCGGTAGGCCGCCGTCGCCCGCGGCGCGGCCCCCGGGGAGTAGCCGCGCTGGTCCGGCGCGAGGGTGCGCAGCCCCGCGGCGTGCAGCAGCGGCTCGACGTGCCTCCAGGACGTGGCGTCCTGCGGGAAGCCGTGCAGCAGCAGGACCACCTCCCCCTCGGCCGGCCCGCCGTCGCGGACATCGAAGGTCAGGCCCTGATGCCGGAAGGTGTCCATGCCGCCCCCGAGTGCGCCGTCGCCCGTCACAGCCGGACGAGCATCTTCCCCGTGTTGGCACCCTCGAGCAGGTCGATGAACGCCTGGGGTGCGTTCTCCAGACCCTCCCGGACGGTCTCGTCCCAATGGATCTTCCCGGCGGCGACCCACGGGCCCACGCGCTCCAGGAACTCGGGGCGGACCTGCGCTGCGTACTTCTGCAGGACGAAGCCGCGCAGGGTCAGGCACTTGCCGATCGCCAGGGCGAGGTTGCGCGGGGCGGCCGGCGGCTCCGTCGAGTTGTACTGGGCGATCGCGCCGCACATCGCCACGCGGCCGTCGACCCGCATCGCGGCGATGGCGGCCTCGAGGTGGTCGCCGCCCACGTTGTCGAAGTAGACGTCGATGCCCTCCGGCGCCGCCTCGGCCAGCAGATCGGTGGGCGAGCCGTCGTGGTAGTCGAACGCGGCGTCGAAGCCCAGCTCCTTCACCCGCGCCACCTTCTCGGGCGTGCCCGCCGAGCCGACCACGCGCGAGGCGCCCAGCAGGCGGGCGATCTGGCCGGCGACCGAGCCGACGGCCCCCGCGGCGCCCGAGATGAAGACGGCGTCGCCCTCCTGCATCTCGGCCACGTGCACGAGGCCGGTGTAGGCGGTCAGACCCGTCATGCCCAGCACGCCCAGGTAGGTGCTGTCCGAGAACTGGGAGGTGTCCACGGCCTGGACGGCGTCGCCGTCGAGGACGGCGTGCTCGCGCCAGCCGCGGCCGTGGAGCACGGACGTGCCCTCCGGCACGTCCGCGTGGCGCGAGGCGATCACGGTGCCCACCGCGCCGCCGTCGAGGGGGGCGTCGAGCTGGAACGGAGGCACGTAGGACTCGACGTCGTTCATGCGGCCGCGCATGTACGGGTCCACGGACATCACGGTGTTGCGCACGAGGACCTGGCCCTCGGCGAGCTCGGGGAGCTCGACCTCCGTGAGACGGAAGTTCTCCGGCGTCGGGGCGCCGTGGGGGCGGGAGGCGAGGTGGATCTCGCGCGGTTACACCGAAGATGAAAAACTGAACATCGCCAAACGTCACCTGCTGCCGAAGAAGATTGAACGTAATGCATTGAAAAAAGGTTTTTTTTTTTCAAGCAGAAGACGGCATACGAGCTTACTACGCGTCTCGTGGGCTCGGAGATGTGTATAAGAGACAGGTCCGGGCCCTTGCGGTAGTCCGCGCCGGCGGCGATCAGCGAGTCCTCGACGAGGAACGGGACGACGTCCGTCAGCTGGGCGGCCTCCTCCTCGCCGTTGGTGAACCCGGTGACCTGACGGCCGCGCACGAACGGGGTGCCGTCGGCGGCGGTGATCGGGTGCAGGATCCCGGGCGCGTGGCAGACGAGGCCGAGCGGGCGCCCGGCCGCGTCGCTGTCGAGGATGATCCGCGTGGAGTCGGCGTCGGACACCAGGTCCCACAGCGGGCCGTGACCGCCCGGGTAGAAGACGGCGTCGAACCCGTCCACGTCCACCTGGGCCAGGGGCGTGGTGTGGGCCAGGGCGGCCTTGGCCTCCTCGTCCTGGTCGAACCGGCGGGTGGCGTCGGTCTGCATCTCCGGCTGCGAGCTCGTCGGGTCGATGGGCGGCTGGCCGCCGCGGGGCGAGGCGAGGGTGACCTCGTGGCCGGCGTCCGTGAAGACGTAGTAGGGCGAGGCGAACTCCTCGAGCCAGAACCCGGTCTTGCGGCCGGTGTCGCCCAGCTGGTCGTGCGAGGTGAGGATCATCAGGATGCGGGACATGTCTGGGGGCCTTTCGTCGGTGGGGACTGCACTCTCATGGTCGTACGCAACCGAATCTCGGGCAAGGGTGACGGTGCCCACCGGCCTCACGCCGCGGCCGCCGCGCCCAGGACATCAGCGCTCCGTCACCCGCCCGTCCTGGACCTGCCAGCGGCGGTCGGTGCGGACGGTGTCCAGCATGCGGCGGTCGTGGGTGACGAGCATCAGGGCGCCCTCATAGGTCTCCAGGGCCTGTTCGAGCTGCTCGATGGCCTCCAGGTCCAGGTGGTTGGTGGGCTCGTCGAGCACCAGGACGTTCACCCCGCGGGCCTGGAGCAGGGCCAGGGATGCCCGGGTGCGCTCGCCGGGCGAGAGCTCGTCCACGGGGCGGTTCACGTGGTCGGCCCTGAGGCCGAACTTGGCCAGCAGGGTGCGCACCTCCCCGGAGGCCATCTCGGGCACGAGCGCCTCGAAGGCCGCGGCGAGCGGGACGGTCCCGACCAGCAGCGAGCGCGCCTGGTCGATCTCCCCGATCTGCACGCTGGATCCCAGGGCGGCCGTGCCCTCGTCCGGGGCCTGGCGGCCCAGCAGCCCGCGCAGCAGGGTGGACTTGCCGGCCCCGTTGGGCCCGGTGATGCCGATCCGCTCTCCCGCGTTGACCTGGAGGGACACCGGGCCGAGCGTGAAGCCACCCAGCCGGAACACGGCGTCGTTGAGGGTGGCGACCACGGAGCTGGAGCGCGGCGCCGCGCCGATGGTGAACTCCAGCCTCCACTCCTTGCGTGGCTCCTCCACCTCCTCCAGGCGCGCGATGCGGCTCTCCATCTGCCGGACCTTCTGGGCCTGCTTCTCGCTCGACTCACTGTTGGCCTTGCGGCGCAGCTTGTCGTTGTCCGGAGACTTCTTCATCGCGTTGCGCACGCCCTGGCTGGACCACTCCCGCTGCACGCGGGCGCGGGAGACGAGGTCCTGCTTCTGCTCGGCGAACTCCTCGTACTTCTCCCGGGCCTGGCGGCGCAGGGTGGCCCGCTCCTCGAGGTAGGCCTCGTAGCCGCCGCCGTAGACGCGGTTGGTGCGCTGGGCGAGGTCGAGCTCCAGGACGCGGGTGACGCTGCGGGCGAGGAACTCGCGGTCGTGGCTCACCAGCACGACGCCGCCGCGCAGCTCCTGCACGAAGGCCTCCAGGCGGGTCAGGCCGTCGAGGTCCAGGTCGTTGGTGGGCTCGTCCAGGAGCACGACGTCGAAGCGGGAGAGCAGCAGCGCGGCGAGGCCGACGCGGGCGGCCTGCCCACCGGAGAGGGAGGTCATGAGGACCTGTTCCGGGGAGGCGGAGAGGTCCAGGCCGAGGTCGGCGAGGACGGCGGGGATGCGCTCCTCCAGGTCCGCGGCGCCGGAGGCCAGCCAGCGGGTGAGGGCGGTGTTGTAGCGGGCCGCGGCGGCGTCGGTGACGTCCGGGTCCGCCAGGGCCTCGGCGGCCTCGTCCATCTCGGTCTGCGCGGCGGCGCACCCGGTGCGGCGGGCGATGTACCCGGCCACCGTCTCCCCCGACACGCGCTTGTGCTCCTGCGGGAGCCAGCCGACGAAGGCGTCCGAGGGGGCGAGGGACACGGTGCCGGCCTGCGGGGCCAGGTCCCCGCCGAGGATGCGCAGCAGCGTGGACTTGCCTGCGCCGTTGGCCCCCACGACGCCGACGACGTCCCCCGGCGCGACGGTGAGGTCGAGCGCGTCGAACAGCGTGCGATGGCCGTGGCCGCCGGCCAGGCCGGAGGCGACGAGGGTGGCGGTCATGCTTCTCCTGGCTCGAGTGCGCTTCCCTGGGGCGGGTCACCGCCACACTGTCACAGATCCCCCGGGGCACCGCCCCCGGGCCCCGACTCCCAGACCTGCGGCGCGCTTCCTTCCTTGCCCTGACATGGGGAGGGTCATAGCGTCGCCAGGGTCAGGTGCGCGGCTCCGCGCGGCGCACACGGCGCTCCAGAGAGAAGGCAGAGCACTGATGACTGAACCGGTGAAGTACACGCCCGACATCGAGCATTCGGTCGACCGCGAGGAGGACCTGACCCGCGAGATCCTGGCCCAGATGGGCGCGGCACAGCGCCGCGCGGCGGGAGAGCACAAGCACGCCCACCGCGACGCCCACGCCAAGAGCCACGCCGTCCTCAAGGCCACGCTGGAGGTCCATGAGGGCCTGGCTCCCGAGCTGGCGCAGGGCATCTTCGCCCGTCCGGGCACCTACGAGGCGGTGGCGCGGCTCTCCTCCGCACCCGGGGACATCCACACCGACCGCACTCCCGCCCCGCGGGGCTGGGCCTTGAAGGTGCTGGGGGTGGAGGGCAAGCGGCTGCTGCCGGACCTGGACAGCCACAATCAGGACTTCCTCATGGTGAACTTCCCGACGCTCGCCTTCGGCACCGTGGCCCGCTACAAGGAGATGCTGAGCCTGCTGGAGAAGAACTCCCAGTCCCCCGAGCTGCTGCAGCGCCTGACGACGGGCGCCGCGCGCGTGGTCCGGGGTGCGGTGGAGACCGTCGGGGGGACCCCCAGCGCCACCCTGGAGGGCCTGGGGCGGGACAACGCCCACGTCCTCGGCGAGACGTACTTCACCCAGGGCGCCCTGCGCTACGGGGACCACGTCGCGAAGATCTCGCTGGCCCCGGCGTCCGAGAACGTGCGCGCCCTGACCGGTCAGGACATGAAGGTGGAGGACTTCTCCTCGATCAGCGAGATCGTCGCCGACTTCTTCTCGCGTGAGAGCGCAGAGTACGTCCTGCGGGCGCAGCTGGCGACCGACCCGGAGCGCATGCCGGTGGAGGACGCCTCCGTCCTGTGGGACGAGGAGGAGGCCCCGCACCAGCCCGTCGCCACCCTGCGCATCGAGGCGCAGGAGAGCTACAGCCATCCCCGCCGCGTCTACGGCGACGACGCCCTCACCTTCAACCCCTGGAACGGCGTGGTCGAGCACCAGCCGTTGGGCTCCATCATGCGCGTCCGCAAGCGCGCCTATGAGCAGTCCACTCGCTTCCGCCACGAGTTCAACGACCGCCCGGCCCCCGAGCCGTCGTCGCTCGACGACATCCCGGACTGATCCCGGCCCCACCCCTCACCATTCACCCCAAAGGATTCTCGAAGGAGGACCTCATGACTGACCGCTCAGACCCCCGGCTCCAGGACGAGAGCCGTCTCGACGCCGTCAAGCGCGCCGTCGAGGACGTCGCCCAGGACGCCCCCACGCTGGCCAAGATCGCCCTCGAGGCGATGATCCGTGAGCACAACCCGGACCTGTCCGGCACCGCCGACTCCGCCGGCCGCGTGGGGATGCGCTCGGGCAAGGTCTCGGAGCTGACCGCGATCGCCCGCCTCAAGCCGGGCGGCGCCGAACGGCTGCAGCGCATCTTCGACCTGACTCGCGGCAACATGGACGGCGCCCAGCGCGTGTCCACGCTGCACGACATGCGCTTCGTCTTCTTCGACGACAACACCCGCATCCTCTTCGCCACGGCCTACGACGGCGACTGGGACGCGTACATCAACGACTTCGCCACCAAGATCCCCGAGCTGATGGACCTCCTCTTCCAGAACGTGGAGGGGTGGCCGGGCATCGACAGCCCGACCGTGAAGGACTTCATCGCCGACCACCAGATCACCGCCTCCGGGTGGTTCGTGGCGAACCCGCAGGTCACCGTGGTGGACACGCGCCGACTGCAGCGCACCGAGGACGCGGTGAACACCTTCCTGGACCAGATGGCCGGGCGCACCGACCTGGACGAGGACACCGCGGCCGCCCTGAAGCAGCTCACCGACACGATCTCCACCCCCGAGGCGGTGGATTACTGAGATGGGCGTGCTCAAGGACCTGAAGGAACGTTTCGATCGGGAGCGGGTCGAGCTGGACCTGGACGACATCCAGGGCCTGGTGCTGCGGTCGCGGCCTGAGCCCTACGTCGGCGCCCACGCCATGCTGACCGTGGAGGGGGCCGAAGGCGGCCGGGACTTCGTCCGTCGCCTGGCCGAGCACGTGACCTCCGCGCAGGACTGGGCAGACGACCTGCAGTCCTGGACCGGCGTGGCGATCAGCTATGCCGGCCTGCGCGCCCTGGGGCTGCCCGAGGACTCCCTGTCCAGCTTCCCTTTGCCCTACCAGCAGGGGATGGCCGCCCGCGCTCAGCAGCTCATGGACACCGGGCCGAACGCCCCGGAGCACTGGGACGAGGCGTTCACCCAGGACGCCTGTCACATCGCGCTGACGATCTACGCGGCCGACGCCGACGCCCTGGACGCCGCCCTGGACCAGGCGGAGAAGGTGCTGGAGCACTCCACCGGAGTGACCCTGGTGGCCACCCACCGGTTCGGGGTCGACGAGCTGAACAAGAACCCCTTCGGCTTCCGGGACTCCATCTCGCAGCCGACGGTGGCCGGCAGCGGGGTGCGGCCCCAGCCGGGCCAGGAGCGCTCCATCTCCGCCGGCGAGTTCATCCTGGGCGAGAACAGCGAGACCGGCTCCCCGCTGGCCGTGCCGCAGCCGGACGTGCTGGGCCGCAACGGGACCTACGTGGTGCTGCGCAAGTTCGCCAGTCGGGTGGGCGCCTTCAACGAGTACCTGGCCTCGCAGAGCCCGGACCCGGAGGAGCAGCACCGGATCGCCGCGAAGATGTTCGGCCGCTGGCGCAGCGGCGCCCCGCTGGTGCTCTCCCCGGACCACGACGACGAGGAGCTGGGCAACGACCCGCAGCGGCGCAACGACTTCACCTTCGAGGACGACCCGAAGGGCCTGATGTGCCCGCACTCCAGCCACATGCGTCGCCTCAACCCGCGGGACAGCGACCTGTCGATCATGACGGACGTGAACATCAAGCGGATCATCCGGCGCTCCTCGACCTACGGTCCCGGGTGGTCGCCGGAGGTGACCTCGGCCGACGACGCGAAGGAGGACCGCGGGATCTACTTCATCTTCATCAGCGCCCGGGCCTTCGACACGATCGAGTTCATGCAGCAGGAGTGGATCAACGGAGGCAACTTCGTCGACCTCGGCTCCGAGCGGGATCCGATCGTCGGTCTGCACGAGGACGACCCGACGCAGGGACGGTTCACCATCCCCGCCGAGCCGGCCCGCAAGCGCATCGACGGCATCACCACCTTCAACCGGATGGCCGGGGGCGAGTACCTCTTCATGCCCTCGCTCAGCGCCCTGCGGTGGATCGGTGAGGGTGGCTGGACCTCCGAGCAGTCGGACGCCGAGGCGTGATGCAGCCTCCGTCCCCGGGCGGCCCCGCGGGCGCCCCGCCGTGGCAGGTTGACCTGGACTGGCTGTGGGGCACCCCGCCGGGCAACGACGGCTCCCCCGCGACCCTGCGGCTGGACGTCGTCGGCCCCGGGGCGGCCCGGGCGGCCGCCGCGTGGCTGGGCTCCCTGCCCGGGGGCGAGGACGGCGTGCGGGGCAGGGGCGGCTGGCGTGCCGACCCGGGCGAGCAGCCCGGCGCGGACGACCACGCCGTCCTGCTGCTCACCTCGGCGGGTGAAGACGTGGCGGACGGGCTGGAGGACGCCGCGGACGACGCCCACGCGGCGCTGGCCGCCGTCGGGGGCCTCACCCTGCGGTGGACTCCCCTGCCCCGTGACCCGTCCCGCTGAGGCCCTCGCGCCCCGTCGGTAGGGTGGAGTGATGGCGACGGTACTTCTCGTGCGGCACGGCCGCACCACGGCCAACGCGACCGGACTGTTGGCGGGCCGCACCCCCGGGGTCAGCCTGGACGATCACGGACGGGAGCAGGCGGCCCGCACCGCGGACCGCATCGCGGCCGTGCCCGTGGCCGCGGTGGTGGCCAGTCCCCTGGAGCGGTGCGCGCAGACGGCCCGCGCCCTCCTCGATCGCCAGCCGGGGACGGTGCCCTCGCTGGTCGACGACGACCTCACCGAGTGCGACTACGGCCAGTGGCAGGGGCGCGCGCTCAGCGACCTGGCCACCGAGTCCCTGTGGGCGACGGTGCAGACCCAGCCGTCCGCCGTCGTCTTCCCCGGTGGGGAGTCCATGGCGGGCATGCAGGCCCGCGCAGTGGCGGCGATCCGCCGGCACGACGCCGCCGTAAAGGCCGAGCACGGGCCCGGGGCGGTGTGGGTGGCGGTGAGCCACGGGGACGTCATCAAGTCGATCCTGGCCGACGCGCTCGGCACGCACCTGGATCTGTTCCAGCGGATCGAGGTGGGGCCCGCCTCCGTGTCCATCGTGAGCTACGGTCCGGCCCGCCCGCGGGTCTGGGCGATGAACACCGACGCCGGGGACCTGTCCTGGCTGGCGACCCTCGGCCCGTCCGACGACGCCCCGGTGGGCGGCGGCGCAGGCACGGGCACCGGTGCGGTGGACGAGCGGACGCCTAGGATCGTGGCATGACTGATGCACCTGCCCCCGCCCATGAGTTCGACTGGCCGGATCGGGTCGTGATCGGGACGCTCGGGCGTCCCGGCGCCCGCACGTTCTACCTGCAGGTGCGCACCGGGCCCCGGCTGGTGAGCCTGGCGCTGGAGAAGCAGCAGTCGGCCCTGATGGCGGAGATGATCGACGAGATCCTCGACGATCTCATGGCGCTGGAGGGCAACCCGCACAGCGTCCCGGCCAGCACGCCCGTGGAACTCGTGGACAACGATCCGCTGGACCCGGTGCAGGAGTGGTTCCGGGTGGGGGCCATCGGCCTGGGCTGGGACCCCACCACCGCGCAGGTGCTCATCGACGCGCACCCCCTCTCCGACGACGACGCCGACCCGGCGCTCGAGGCGGACGCTGAGGCCGTGCGCGTGCGCATGCCCGTCGGCGCGGCCCGGGCGTTCGCCCGGCGCACCCGGGAGGTCGTGGACGCCGGGCGTCCGTTCTGCTCGGACTGCGGCCAGCCCATCGACCCCGACGGCCACGACTGCACTCTCCCCGACTCCTGATGAGCGCCGCGGACGTGCCCGCCGGCGAGCTGGTGGCCGGGGAGCTGACGCTCACCGGCCGCATCACGACGGCGTCCAACGCCACGTTCCTCGGCGCGATCGGTGACACCCCGGTGGTCTACAAGCCGGTGGCCGGCGAGGCCCCGCTGTGGGACTTCCCCGCGGGCACCCTGGCCCGCCGGGAGGTGGCCGCGCACCTGGTGTCCGAGGCGCTGGGGTGGGACATTGTGCCGCGCACCTGGCTGCGCGACGGCCCGTTTGGTAAGGGCATGGTGCAGCTCTGGCAGGAGCAGGATCCTGAGCAGGATGCTGTGGACCTGTTCCCGGCGGACGAAGTGCCGGCCTCGGGATGGCTCACGGTCCTGGAGGGTGAGGACGAGGGCGGGAATCGGCTGGTCCTGGCCCACGAGGACTCGGCGGCGCTGCGCCGCATGGCGGTGTTCGACGTGCTCGTCAACAACGCCGACCGCAAGGGCGCCCACATCCTCGCCATGCCCGGCGGCCACCGCCACGGCGTGGACCACGGGCTGACGTTCCATGTGCAGGACAAGCTGCGGACCGTGCTCTGGGGGTGGCTGGGCGAGGCGCTGAGCGAGGAGGAGCGCGACGGCGTCGCCCGGGTTCTCGACGGGCTCGACGGTGAGCTGGGGCAGGGGCTGGCGGAGCTGCTGGGTGCCGAGGAAGTCGACGCCCTCGCCGAACGCTGCACCCGGTTGCTCGACGACGGGATCTTCCCTGCCCCGAGCGGGCTGACGCCGGCCGTGCCCTGGCCGCTCTTCTGACGGGCCTGAGGCGTCAGCGCGGCCGCAGGGACAGCGGGCGCACTCAGTCCACGAGCCCCGCCGCGGCACCGGCCGCACGGTAGTCCGCGGCGAGCGAGTCCAGGGTGGCGTGAGCGTTGAGCCCGCTGGGGTTCGGCGCCACGAACAGCCGCGTGCCCGGCCACGGCGTCTGCTGCTCCCCCAGCACCGCCTTCGGGCGTCCGAACGCCTGCCGGTAGGCCGTCACCCCCAACACAGCGACGACGGCCGGCGCATGCGCTGCCACGAGCGCGTCCAGGCGGGCGGGGGCGGCGGCGAGCTCCTCCGCGGTGAGCTCGTCGGCGCGGGCGGAGGCCCGCGGGACGAGGTTGGAGATCCCGATGCCGCGGGCGTGCAGCTCGGCGAGGTCCTCGGCCTTGTAGCCGTCGGAGGCGTCGATCAGGTGTCGGGTGAGCCCGGCGCGGTGCAGGGCCGGGTAGAAGCGGTTGCCGCGGCGGGCGAAGTGCGCACCGGTGGCGGCGCTCCACAGGCCGGGGTTGATGCCGATGAACAGCAGCCGCAGCGGGTCCGGCAGCAGGTCGGGGACGGTGCGGTCGCGGAACTGCTGGAGCTCGGCCTGGGTGAAGCGCATGTCAGTAGTGATACCTCGCCTGGAGGATGATCAGGTCCTCGCCGTCGACGAGGTAGACGAGCCTGTGCTCCTCCGTGATGCGTCGGGACCATGCCCCGGGCGCGCCGTACTTCAGCTGCTCGGGCTTGCCGATCCCGTCGAAGGGATCACGCAGGGCGGCGTCGATGAGGGTGTTGATCCGCTTGAGGACCTTGCGGTCCGTGGTCTGCCAGTGCGTGTAGTCCTCCCAGGCCGAGCGGTCCCACACGAGGCGCACTCAGGCGTCCCCGTCCATGCGGTCCAGAGCGTGCTCCTCGACGCTCCCTGCGCGGGCGCGCTCGTAGGCGTCCAGCAGCCGGCGGGCGTTGGCCGGGGAGCGGAACAGGTAGGCGGTCTCCTGCCAGGCGGCGTACTCGTCCGCGGGCATGAGGACGGCATTCCCCTTGCGGGAGACGATCTCTACGGCGTCGCGGTCCGCATTCACTCGCTCGATGAGCGGGAACAGGGTCTTGCGGGCTTCACTGGCGCTGATGGACATGCTGGCCTCCTCGGGTGCGATGTGGTACTTGCTTATGGTACCAGTTGGGGCTGTCGAACTCGGGGGGTGCCGTGCGGGATGCAGATCTCCTTGCCCTCGTGGTCCGTGGGCGCGGCGACGGCGTCCCCTGCTCTCCCAGGAGCGCCTTGGGCTTCCCGAAGATGTCCACACCCGCTCTCCTGACGCAGGCCCCCGCGGGCCGTTCTATTGTCCTGAGGACCATCGAGACGGCCGAACCCTGTTCGCCACAACATCGCCGTTGAAGTCCCATCTGCCCTAGGGCGTGTCTCCCTTATCGGTGGTGAGGCTCGCGGCAGGCTGGTCGGGTGAGGTCGACAGGGTCGCGGTATCAGGTGTTCACGGACGAGCAGTGGGAGCGGATCGAGCCGTTGCTGCCCTCGAATCAGGGCCGGCGTGGGCATCCCTTCGGGGAGCACCGCAGGGTGGTGGAGGGCATCGCCTACCGGTATCGGACCGGGGTCCCGTGGCGGGATCTGCCCCGGGAGCAGTTCGGGCCCTGGCAGACGGTGTGGAAGCGCCACCGCCGCTACGCCGCGGATGGGACCTGGGATCGGGTGCTGACCCACGTGCTGGCCGAGGCCGATGCGGCCGGGATGATTGACTGGGCCGTCTCGGTCGATGCGACCATCGCCCGGGCCCATCAGCACGCCACGAACACCACTCGTCCGGACCAGGACACAGGGGGCCGGGGCGAATCACAAGAAACTGCCGCTGGATGAGGTTGAGCCGCCCGGGCACGGCATCGGGCGTTCCCGCGGCGGGCTGACGACCAAGATTCACCACGCCGTCGATGGCCGCGGCCGGCCGCTGGCCGCGATCGTCACCGGCGGGCAGCGCAACGACGAGGCCGTGCTGGCGCAGGTGCTGGCCGAAATCCAGATTCCCCGACTCGGCGCCGGCGCCGCCCGAGCCCGCCCGGAGGCGGTGATCGCCGACCGGGCCTATGCCACCGGAGTGATTCGCAACGAGCTGCGCCGCCGCCGAATCACCGCGGTAATTCCGGAGAAACGGGACCAGATCGCGGCCCGAGCCCGTCGCGGCAGCCGCGGCGGGCGGCCGCCGGCCTTCGACGCCCAGGCCTACCGCGGGCGCAACGTCGTGGAACGCCACTTCGCCCTAGCCAAGCAATGGCGCGGCTTGGCCACTCGTTACGACAAGCTAGCGATCACCTACCGCGCCGCCGTCACCCTCTGCGCCATCTTCACCTGGCTACGCGCATAAGGGAGACACGCCCTAGTTGTAGGAGGGCATGACGTTGTTGACACGCACCGGGGCCAACGAGGCCGGAGGAGCCTCTCCGCAGGAGGTATGCGGCCGATGGTAGTTGTAGTGATTCACCCACACCTGCAGGGCCTCACGCCGAGCCCGCTCTGAGGAGTACGGGCGGGCGTAGAGGACCTCGTCGACCATCAGCCGGTTGTACCGCTCGACCTTCCCGTTGTGGCGCGGGGTGTAGGGGCGGATCCGGTGATGCCGGCCCCCGAGAGAGACCACCTTCCGGGTGAAGTCCACGGCCCGGTAGTTGTTCCCGTTGTCCGTGACCACCCGGTCCACGGTGATGCCGTGAGCGGCGAAGAACGCGCGGGCCCGGCAGTAGAACCCGATCGTGGTCACCGCCCGCTCATCCTCCAGCGCCTCCGTGTACGCCAGGCGGGTGAACCCGTCGATCGCCGAGTGCAGGTAGGTGTAGCCGACCCGCTGGCCAGACCCCCGCTTGGAAGCACGCCCTGCCTCACTGTCTCTTCCGTGGGCGCGCCAGCCTCCCCCTTCAGGGATGCGTCCGATCTTCTTCACGTCCAGGTGCACCATGTGCCCTGGCCCCCTCGCGGTGATCCTCCGGGCCGGCTGCCGGCGGAGGTCTTCTCCGGCTGGGGTCAGGTCCCGTAGGCGGGAGATCCCGGCCCGGTGCAGCCATCGCCCCACGGTGCGAAGACACACCTGGTGGCCCTCGCCGACCAGATGGTGATGGATGCGCCGGGCGGACCACTTCTCGGCCCGGCGCAGGGCCTCCAGCTCGGCCACGATCGCGGGGTCGAGCCGGGCAGGTGAGCGATGGGGCCGGCTCGAGCGGTCTTGCAGTCCTGCCTCGCCTTCGGCACGGTAGCGGGCGACCCAGGTGGCCACCGTGGGCCGACTGACGCGGAACTCCGCGGCCACGTGGGACTGCGGGATCCCGTCGTTCAGGTGGCGGTGGACCATGCGCAGCCGGCCGGTGGGGGTCAGAGGTGCGTTAGCGTGAGTCACGAGCGGGCTTCCTTCCGCGGATGAGTGGATGTCGCAATTCCCATCCTGCGGGGCGGAGCCCGCTCGTCTCATCTCAGCCCGTGCCTCGTGTCAAGAACCTCATGACCCACAACACCTAGTCTGGCTAGAATCCCCTGCCGCACAAAGGACTTCCGATGACTGGAATACCGTTTCTGCTCGTCTTCATCCTCGCCGTCGCCCTGATGATCGTCATGATCTCCAGATGGAAGATCCACCCCTTCCTCTCGATCATGGTCGTCGCCTTCGCCTTGGGGATCATCGGTGGGATCCCGCTGGTGAAGTCGACCGGCGCCGAAGGGGAAGAGCCCGTCAAGGGCATCGCCGACGTGATCGGGGAGGGATTCTCCGGGATCTTCACGTCGATCGGCATCGTCATCATCCTGGGCACGCTCATCGGTCTCATCCTGGAGCGCACCGGCGGTGCCTTCAGGATCGCTGATGCGCTCGTGAGGGTCGTCGGCAAGCGCTACCCCGTCCTGGCTATGCAGCTCATGGGCTGGGTGGTCTCCATCCCCGTGTTCTGCGACTCCGGATTCGTCATTCTCAATCCCATCCGCAAGGCCCTGGCCCGTCGCACCGGGGCGTCACCCGTGGCGATGACCGTGGCCCTGGCGGCAGGTCTGTACACCTCGCACGTCTTCATCCCGCCGACCCCGGGGCCCATCGCAGCCGCCCAGAACCTCGGCATCGGCGACCACCTCCTGCTGGTGATCGGCCTCGGCGTCGTCGTCTCGATCCCCGCACTCCTCGTCGCGTACCTGTACGCCCTCTACATCGGCAAGCGGGTGACCGCCCCTGAGGAGATCGGCACGGAGGATGCGGACGAGCTGGAGGCGGCCTACGACGCGCTTCGCCGGTCCTACGGGCGGATGCCTGGGACGGCTGCGTCCTTCGCGCCCATCATCGCCCCCCATCCTGCTCATGGCTCTCGGCTCGCTCGCATCCGTCCTGAAGTGGACCGGCCCCGCGGGTGACTTCGCCCGATTCCTCGGCACGCCGATGATCGCGCTCGCCGTCGGCACCCTCTGCGCAGTCGGCGTGCTGTTCAGCGTGCGCCGTGGCGAGACGTTCTACGACCTGACAGAGGAGACCCTCCGGGTCGTCGGCCCCATTCTGTTCATCACGGCGGCCGGCGGTGTACTGGGGCGCGTCATCGCCGCCACCGACCTCGTCACCTTCATCGAGAGCAACGCTGCGCAGTTGTCGGTCATCGGACTGTTCTTCCCCTTCCTCGTCTCCGCCGCCCTGAAGACCGCGCAGGGCTCCTCCACAGTCGCACTCCCGACCACGTCGGCCATGGTCTTCCCGATGATGCCTGCATTGGGCTTCGAGACCTCGGTGGCCAGCGCGCTCGTGGTCATGGCCATTGCGGCCGGCGCCATGACCGTCTCCCACGCCAACGACTCGTACTTCTGGGTGGTCACCAACTTCAGCGGCATGACGCCCTCGCAGGGTTACCGCACCCAGACGATGGTCACGCTTCTGATGGGACTCACCTCCATCGTGTTCATCTGGATCCTCGGCCTCGTCCTCGTCTGACCCCGTCACCTGACTCAGGAGATCCACGCGTGCAGCGCATCATCGTCATCCCAGACTCGTTCAAGGGGGCCCTGTCGTCGCGGGAGGCGGGCTCCGCGATCGCGACGGGTCTCGCGTCGGTCACCGACGCCGAGCTCCTCGTGGCGCCCATCGCCGACGGCGGGGAGGGCACCGTCGAGGCCTTCGTGGCTGCCGCAGGGGGCGCCTTGCAATCCGCAACCGTCTGCGGGGTGTTCTTCGGCGAACGCGTGCCCGTCCACTACGGACTGATCGACCCAGACGTGGCGGTGGTGGAGACCGCCTCATGTGCCGGGCTCCCGCTCGCCTCCGGACGCGAGGACACGGGACGGGCCACGACGTTCGGGGTCGGCGAGCAGATCCTCGACGCGGTGGCCGCTGGAGCGCGCAGAGTCATCGTCGGGGCCGGCGGGAGCGCCACGACGGACGGCGGCACGGGCGCTGCCGCAGCCCTCGGCGTCCGGTTCCTCGACGCCGCGGGTGAGGAGTTCGTCCCGACCGGCGACACCCTCACCCGGATTGCGCGGATCGACTCCACCCCGGCACGAGACCGGCTCCGCGACGTCGACGTGGAGGTGATGTGTGACATCAGCAACCCCCTCACGGGATCGCAGGGTGCAGCCCACGTGTTCGGCCCCCAGAAGGGGGCGGATCCTGCATCAGTGGCGAGCCTGGACACCGGGCTGGCCCATCTCGCGGGCATCGTCGAGCGCGACCTCGGGGTCGCGATCGATGCGCTCCCCGGTTCGGGAGCGGCGGGAGGTCTGGCGGGTGGCCTGCACGCCTTCATCGGGGCCACCTTGAAGCCGGGCATCGACGTCGTCCTCGAGACGGCGGGTTTCCACGACCTCGTGAAGACCGCTGACCTCGTCATCACCGGGGAGGGGCGCATCGACGGCCAGTCCTTGGCCGGGAAAGTGCCGGTCGGCGTGGCCCAGGCCGTGCGCGCAGCCGGTCGTGCGATCCCGGTGATCGTCCTCGCCGGCTCCGTGGGACAGGACACGGACACCCTCTACGACGAGGGCATCACCGCGATCGTGCCCATTGGCCGCGGGCCCCAGGACCTGGCGACAGCGATCCGTCGTACGGCAGAGGACCTGACCGCGACCGCCCGCGACGTCGGGCGGCTGGTGATGGCCTGCTCCCCCGCCGGGCTCACACGTTGAGGAGGGTGAGGACGAGGACGGGAATCGGCTGGTCCTGGCCCACGAGGACTCGGCGGCCTTGCGTCGGATGGCCGTGTTCGACGTGATCGTCAACAACGCCGACCGCAAGGGCGCCCACATCCTCGCCATGCCCGGCGGGCACCGCCACGGCGTGGACCACGGGCTCACGTTCCATGTGCAGGACAAGCTGCGGACCGTGCTGTGGGGATGGCTCGGCGAGGCGCTGAGCGACGAGGAGCGCGACGGCGTCGCCCGGGTGCTTGAGGCACTCGGCGGCAAGCTCGCGCCAGAGTTAGGGGGCCTAGTCAGCTTGGAGGAGGTCGACGCGCTCGTCGAGCGCTGCGCCCACCTGCTCGAGGAGGGCCGCTTCCCCGCCCCTAGCTGTTGTGGGTCATGAGGTTCTTGACATGGGTACCGGGCTGAGATGAGACGAGTGGGCCCCGCCCCGCAGGATGGAAGTTCCTCAACAACCCACCTGCCAGAAGAGACCCACTCATGACTCACGCTAACGCACCCCTGACCCCCACTGGCCGTCTCAGGATGGTCCACCGCCACCTGCACGACGGGATCCCGCAAGCCCATGTCGCCGCCGAGTTCCGGGTGAGCCGGCCCACGGTGGCCACCTGGGTCGCCCGCTACCGCGCCCAGGGAGAAGCCGGCCTTCAGGACCTGCCCAGCCGGCCGCACCGTTCACCTGCCCAGCTCGATCCGGTCCTGGTCGCCCAGATCCACGCCCTGCGGCGGGAGCGCAAGTGGTCCGCACGGCGCATCCATCACCACCTCGTCTCCGAGGGCCACCGGGTGTGTCTTCGTACCGTGGGACGGTGGCTGCACCGACTCGGGATCTCCCGCCTACGGGACCTGACCCCGGCCGGAGAAGACCTGCGCCAACGACCCCAGAAGATCACCGCGAGAGGGCCGGGGCACATGGTGCACCTGGATGTGAAGAAGATCGGGAAGATCCCAGACGGGGGCGGCTGGCGTGCTCACGGACGTGACAGTGAAGCAGGCCGTGCTTCCAAGCGTGGTGCAGGCCGGCGGGTCGGCTACACCTATCTGCACTCGGCGATCGACGGGTTCACCCGGCTGGCCTACACCGAAGCGTTGGAGGACGAGCGGGCGGCCACGACCGTGAGCTTCTACTGCCGGGCGCGGGCGTTCTTCGCCGCCCACGGCATCACCGTGGACCGGGTGATCACGGACAACGGAAACAACTACCGGGCCGTGGACTTCACCGCGAAGGTGGTCTCGCTCGGAGGCCGGCACCACCGGATCCGCCCCTACACCCCGCGCCACAACGGGAAGGTCGAGCGGTACAACCGGCTGATGGTCGATGAGGTCCTCTACGCCCGCCCGTACTCCTCAGAGCAAGCTCGGCGTGAGGCCCTGCAGGTGTGGGTGAACCACTACAACTACCATCGGCCTCATACCTCCTGCGGAGACGCCCCTCCGGCCTCACTGGCACCGACCCGAGTCAACAACGTCATGCCCTCCTACACCTAGCGGCCAAGCTTTCGCATTCCCCTGGCCGCTGCTCTAAAAATGGCTGTTGAGGCAGTAACTGCCTCATTGGCCAACGTCGTCGCCTAGTCACCGGGACCGGGGATCGCGAGGCACCATGGGGACGGCGCAAGGTAGGTCTCCGCGCCGTGGTCACAATGCGGCAACCCCGCTCTGATCGTCGTTCTTAAGCCGCCGCGATTCCTCCTCCAATGCGCAATGACGGGTGCTGCCACACTTGTCGAGTATTTAGCACAGAAATCTCACACTTCACTACACCTCCTCGGGCGCGACCCTCGCGTAATGGATCAATAGAGTCCGCGCCGGACGCGTTCCGCGCTCTCCTCATGGCGTCTTGCCTCGCGCTCGTACGAGCCAGCTACGCGTCTAAAAAGTCTGGCCACTCGAGGCGCTTCGTCAGCGAGCGCTTCCGCCTGCACACGATATCTCTCAGCAATTTCGAGCTCTTGCTGACCACCGTCCTCTAGGCCTCGACTGGAGACGCCGCGGCTATTGACGATGTGGAGGTAGAGGCCATTCTCGATGTGATCGAGTTGCACCTCTTCGATGAGATCCCGCACGACGCAGCCCGGCCAGGTACCGTCAGCATCTGGAGGGGTGTGCCCGAGAACCTGCCCAATATGCTGCAGGCCCGCTTCGACCCGGCCACCCTCCACAAGGCCCTCCGTTGCGCTGTCAATCCAGGTTCGAAGTACTTGGGCATTCATAACGCCATTGACTAGCCCAGGCGGTGAGTCCCACGCATTGAGCAGTCGGTACGCATTGGCTGCCATGGAAGCGTCCCGCTGCCCTTCGTGAGCTTTGTCATCGGCCACTTCCTCGTCCTCATGCTTCGGCCGAGCACGGTAGACGGCGCACACAACTCCGACAAATTTCGCCGGATCCGCAGCCAAACTTTCAGAGAGCGCAGGCACTTTAGCATCGTATCCAAGCGCTGGAAGATACGCCCACTCGAGCCGGACGAGGTCGCCGGGCTCGAGATGCTCCTGCATGGCCTCGAGATAGGCAAATAACTGTTGAAAATCGTAGGTCGATAGGCCCCGAGCGTCAGCAGATTGATCTTGGTTTGACAAGAGTCCATCTAAGGCGTCCACCATGAGCTGCGCTGCCTGCGGGCGCGGTCCGTCCTTTTCGATGTGCGCGTAAGTGCACATCAGATGTAGGGCGTCGGCGTGTCGGCCAGCTTGGATCAATCGATCGGCCACCTCGTCAATCTTGTCGAAGTCTTGGCCCAAGCCGAACGGTTGGAAGGCCGCCCAGTACCCGGTCTCAACCTCCGGATCCTCAGCCGCCAAAGCCCATGCCTCCGGTAGGTTGCCACGGGCAACAAGCAGGAGTCGAACACGCTGATTAACGGTGAGGGCGTCCCGTTCAAGCAAGCCTGTGATGAGTTCGAAACCTTCGAGGACATAGCGACCTGAGAAGTACGACATCGCCGTGCTGACGAGATCGTCGTCCTCAGACGCAAGCCAAAGCAGAATTTCAGCGTCGCGGAACAAGCCCGCATTCGCGAGCGCGCTGCCAACGGCCCCGGCTACAGATGCGTCGCGTGCCAGTCTCTCGATGGCGTCGAATCCCCCCTCGGCTTCGATCTCCTTAACAGCTGCGCTGCGTCGATGTCCAAGCTCTCGCTCAAAGCCTTGGTAGTCATCACTTCTGCGAGCGCCTACATACGGGGTCCACGACTGGAAAAGTCCAACCAATCGGAGGTATGCGGATTTAGGCTCATAACGCGCGGCCAGCGCATCAAGCTTGACCAGCTCCTCGTCGGGGAGCGCCCACGCAGCGTCCGGAAACTCGCGATGGCGGCCGATAAGGCTCACGAGTGCTCGCCACACAGCGTCCTGGAAGTCAGTCGCACACTCCGGCTGGTCGGCCATCGAACTAAGCGCAGCCACCACACGTTCTCGATCTGCGGATGACAAATCTGAAGTGTGAGCAAGGATCGTTGACCAGCGCTGTGCATCTTCACCAGCATCCTCGATGCAGCGCTCAACCGCGGCGGTCGTCATCCTCCAAATCTCGCCGTATGTCACCGACTGCTTGTCCGGCTTCCAGGGTCGGAACGCTGGTGAGCTGATCGGAACGTGCATCCCATGACGCTCCGGAAGCATGCTGGTCTCCAGCTTCCAAGCGGCGCCGGGATGCCTATGGCGCAGCGCATCAAGGGCTGCAATTCGCCGGCCGGGATCAACGGAGTTATTAGGATGCCACGGGCGGAATAGCGCAGCCAGCGAGGCGGCGGGACGGTTTATTATCCGGCCACCTGGATCTATCTCGTCCAAACGGGCCAGGAGATCGACGGCACGGCCGAAGTGACCAGGGGACCAGGATACACACTCAAGCGCCCATAGCAAATGGCAGTGGGGAGTGCCGCCCGATAACAACCCTAATTCTTCCGCGGCGTCCTGGAACATGGTCGATAACAAAGGATCGTCGCCGGCTGCTGCTGCGCCGACCGCATCAAGGAAGGCGTCGGGCGCGGCCTCAGCGAGCAGTGGCAAAAGGTCCGCGATCGACTGCCACGCTTGCCCGGTGTCGTCTCCTGAGGCCCATTCGAGCAACTTAGCGACTAAGTGATTTGCGAAGTCTGAACCCGTTGCCCCGGCCGACAAAGTGACGGTTCCGCCGTAAATTGCCAAAAGGGCCAGAGACTGAGCAATACCACGGCGAAGGTCGCCCGAATAGCGGCGAGTCCTGCCTTCGATCGTTGCTCGCCACCGTTCTTCACGTGGAAGCTCGAGGGCCGGATCGCCCTCTGCGAGAACCATCTCGACGATGGCCTCGAATCGCTTCATGTCGTCGTGGGTCAGCTTCGACACCAACAGCATCCACGCGTCTACTGGCGAGACAAGATGCCAGGCTCCGTCAGTATGGATCGCCAGAGGGTCGATGGGACCGTCGGCAATCCCGGCGATATCTTCTCTAAAGGATTCGTAGTCGGTTCCCGCGAGCGCCTCGAGGATCGAGCGATCCCCTTCTACGTTGTCCCCCCAAGAGCCAGCCAACAGGATTGAGCGGAAGCTTCGGGATGGACTCGCGTCGGCCCAGGCAGGTCGATGCAGGACGGCCTTGACGGCCAGGTTTCGACGCAACCCGGTCAAGCTTCGACGTGCGAGTCTACCGAGTGCGTCGGCCTTGTCTCTGTCCGTGACCCCGGCACTTGTCAGTGCGGCTGCCACCTCGGCGGCGCCTAGCGCCGGAAGCGTGATATCGGAGCCTTCAGTGAATATAACCGGCACGCAAAAATTGTGTACAGTATCAGCGGGTATCGCCCTTGCCAGCTCGGGTGTGCACGGGACCAGGATCAGCGGTTGGGACGAGCCCGTCAACTGCCTCCATGTGGATACATCGTCAACGAATGCCAGCCGCGCTAGCATCTGCCCCTTGCCTTGTTCTTCGTGGTGGACGGCGATCGCAGCGATAAAGGCGCATGCCTCCTCCATGGATGCGCCAGCAACCGTCGTGACGGAACCGGATGAAGCTAGCCGTCCTTCGAGGGCCTTTGCAGCGTCAGACCGACCAGCAAGTACGATTTCCGGCGTCAATGCCGGATTGGTTTGTGCTGCCCAGTCGCGCCACCATGACAGGCCGGTACGAAGACCATATGGCGAGAGCCCGAGTTCCTCCGAGAACCACGCCCACGTGATTGGCGCCGCCTCAAGCCAGGACTCCACGTCGTCTAGTTGTAGGAGGGCATGACGTTGTTGACTCGGGCCGGTGCCAACGAGGCCGGAGGAGCGTCTCCGCAGGAGGTATGAGGCCGATGGTAGTTGTAGTGGTTCACCCACACCGGGTCAAGTCCCTGGAAGTGGTGTAACCGTCTTCGAGGCATGAGAATCAGGCCAGGGCCGGCATCACCTCCGTGCCCATCACGGTGCCCGGTTCTTGCGTGAGGGGCTCGCGGCAGCGGGCCAGCAGCTCGAGACCGAGGTACCGGCGGCCCTCGGCCCACTCATCCGTCTGCTCAGCCAACACGGCCCCCACGAGCCGCACCACGGCATCCCGGTTCGGGAAGATGCCCACCGCGTCCGTGCGGCGCCGGATCTCCCGATTCAGGCGCTCGGCAGGGTTGTTCGACCAGATCTGGGACCACACGTCCTTCGGGAACGAGATGAACGCGAGGATGTCCTCCCGAGCAGCATCGAGGTGCCCAGCCACGGCGGGCAACCGCTCGGCCACGTAGTCCAAGAGCCGGTCGAACTGGGCGTGCACCGCCGGCCCGTCAGGCTGGTCGTAGACGCTGTGGAGCATGGCCTTCACCGCCGGCCACATGGCCTTCGGGGTCACCGCCATCAGGTTCGCGGCATAGTGCGTGCGGCACCGCTGCCACACGGCCCCGGGCAGGTTCGCCGCGATGGCTTCGACCAGGCCACGGTGGGAGTCCGAAGTCACCAGTCTCACCCCGTGAAGGCCGCGGGCGACCAGATCAGCGAAGAACTCGTTCCACGCCGCGCCTGACTCCGTGGTGGCCACCCGCAGCCCGAGTACCTCACGTCGCCCGTCAGCGTTGACGCCGGTGGCGACCATGGCCACCGCGTTGATCACCCGACCACCCTCGCGAACCTTCATGGTCAGGGCGTCCGCGGCGAGGAACACGAACGGGCCGGCATCCCCCAGCGGGCGGTGCCGGAACGCGTCGATGTGCTCGTCCAGCTCGGCGGCCATCCGGCTGACCTGGGACTTCGAGAGCGAGTCGATGCCCAGCTGGCGCACGAGCTTGTCCATGCGTCGGGTGGAGACCCCAGCGAGGTAGCAGTCGGCGACGACCGTGATCAACGCGGACTCGGCCCGCTTGCGTCGCTCGAGCAGCCACTCTGGGAAGTACGTGCCGGCGCGCAGTTTCGGGATGGCCACGTCGATCGTGCCGGCGCGGGTGTCGAGGGGCCGGTGGCGGTACCCGTTGCGCTGTGCGGTGCGGGTATCAGAAGCGGTGCCGTACTCGGCGCCGCAGACCGCGTCTGCGTCAGCGCTGAGCAGGGCGTTGATCACGGTCTGCAGCAGGTGGCGCAACAAGTCCGGCGAGGCTTCGCCGATCGCTTCGCGTAGCAGGCGTTCAGGGTCGACAATGTGAGGAGCGGTCATCGTGGTGATGTCCCTTTCGAGAGTGCTGTGGAAGGTTCACTCGAAGGCTCCCACGGTGACCGCGTCCATGCTGGGGACGGTGTTGGCGGCCGGGGAGGGTTACACCACTATCAGGGACTCAACTCCACACCGCCAGGGCCTCACGCCGAGCTTGCTCTGAGGAGTACGGGCGGGCGTAGAGGACCTCATCGACCATCAGCCGGTTGTACCGCTCGACCTTCCCGTTATGGCGCGGGGTGTAGGGGCGGATCCGGTGATGCCGGCCCCCGAGCGAGACCACCTTCGCGGTGAAGTCCGCAGCCCGATAGTTGTTCCCGTTGTCCGTGATCACCCGGTCCACGGTGATGCCGTGGGCGGCGAAGAACGCCCGCGCCCGGCAGTAGAAGCTCACGGTCGTGGCCGCCCGCTCGTCCTCCAACGCCTCGGTGTAGGCCAGGCGGGTGTACCCGTCGATCGCCGAGTGCAGGTAGGTGTAGCCGACCCGCCGGCCAGGCCCGCGCTTGGAAGCACGGCCTGCTTCACTTTCACGTCCGTGGGTGCGCCAGCCGCCCCCGTCTGGGATCTTCCCGATCTTCTTCACATCCAGGTGCACCATGTGCCCCGGGCCGCGGGCGGTGATCTTCTGGGGTCGTTGGCGCAGGTCTTCTCCGGCCGGGGTCAGGTCCCGTAGGCGGGAGATCCCGAGTCGGTGCAGCCACCGTCCCACGGTACGAAGACACACCCGGTGGCCCTCGGAGACGAGGTGGTGATGGATGCGCCGTGCGGACCACTTGCGCTCCCGCCGCAGGGCGTGGATCTGGGCGACCAAGACCGGATCGAGCTGGGCAGGTGAACGGTGCGGCCGGCTGGGCAGGTCCTGAAGGCCGGCTTCTCCCTGGGCGCGGTAGCGGGCGACCCAAGTGGCCACCGTGGGCCGGCTCACCCGGAACTCGGCGGCCACGTGCGCCTGCGGGATCCCGTCGTGCAGGTGGCGGTGGACCATCCTGAGACGGCCGGTCGGGGTCAGGGGTGCGTTAGCGTGAGTCATGAGTGGGTCTTCTCGGGCAGGTCGGTGGTGTAGGAACTTCGGGCGTGTCAGATGGTCTGTGTAAGCCGTACCGAGAGGAACGGTAAGAATCATGACCATGATCGACGAGAAGAACCCAGGCGAGCCCTCGGGCCAGGACCTGGTCGAGCAGCTGAAAGCCTCAGGG
>NZ_JABFNH010000049.1:0-2467 GCF_017168435.1 Micrococcus sp. KRD070 | reverse complement strand
GGGCGAACGGGGCCCTGTGCAGGACCGGACGCCCCGGTGTCGCCGCCGCCTCAGCCCGGTCCCGCCCCGAGCAGGGCCATGACGACGGGCACAACGCCCCAGCACACGAAGGCGGGCAGCAGGCACAGCCCCAGCGGCATCACCAGGCGCACGGCCAGCTCCTCGGCCGCCCGTTCATCGGTCCGCCGGGTCTGCTGACGGACGGCGGCGGCGGTCTCGGCCAGCGTGCGGGCGCCGGCCATCCCGGACCGGTGCAGCGGACGCAGTCGGGCGGCGGTCTCGGCCCACACCGGGTCCGTGTCGAGGCCCACCCACGCCTCGTCCCAGTCCCGGCCCCAGAGCAGCAGCGCCGCCGTGGCCCGCAGGCCGCGGGCGCCCGGCAGGGTCCGGCCGAGGTCGTCCAGCGCGGCGGGCAGGGATCGGCCGGCGCTGAGCAGCGCCGCCAGCACGTCCAGCACGACGGCGGCGCCCACCGCCGCCGGCTCGCGCGCGGCCGCACGCAGCAGCAGGCGCGTCCAGGACCGCCCGGCCAGCCAGAACAGCAGCCCCACCGCGGCGACCACGGCACCGAAGGGCGAGCGGACCAGGTCCCACGGGGAGGTGCCGAGCAGCCACGCGAGGCCGAGGCCGCCCAGGGGCAGCCACTGCAGCAGTCGGGACGTCGCGCCCGGCCCCGCCGCGGCCGAGCGGCGGGCCCGGGCCGCGTCCACGTCCGCCTCGAGGCTGTGGGCCAGCCGCCGGGCCACGGCTGCGGGAGCGGCACCCGCCCGGGCCCCGGCCGCGAGCGCCGCATCGACCAACGCCCAGCCCGGGTCCCGTGCGGGGGTCCGCCAGGGCGGGGTCCCACCGCGGCGCGCCGCCTCCCCGGTCGGCGCAGGCGACGCCGGCACATCCCAGGCCAGCGCCTCGGCCCGGCGTCGGGCGTGGTGATGGGCGCAGCATGCGGCACCCGCCTCGCCCGGGCCCGACCCGCAGGCGGGCAGGGTGCACGCGGTCTCCCGCCAGGCCTGCTCCTCGGTCAGACCGGCCGCGACGAGGGCGGCCCAGCGGCGCAGCACGCCGACGAGCACCTCCGTCTCCTCCTCCGGCCTCGCCCGCCCGGCCCGCCAGGGCAGCAGCGCCACGGCACGCCCGGCGCGGGACCGCCGCGCCGGCCCGGTGGCCGTCGTCGGGCTCACCGGCCGCCCCGCCCCGCCAGCCGCGCCGCGAGCGCGGGCACGCCGGGTCCCTCGACGGTCCGCCCGCCCGTCGCCTCCGTCCCGGGCCGCCACGTGAGGGCGGGCAGCAGGGCGAACCCGTCGGCGCGCGGGTCCGGGACGGCGAGCTCGACGGGGTGCCGCCCGTGGCCGTCCCGGGCGACGTGCAGCACGGCGTCCACGCCGGCGCGGGCCTGCGCGGCCACCGTCTCGGGCCGCCAGCCGGCCAGGGAGGCCATGGCCGTCAGCCGGGCGGGCACCTCGGCGGCGGCGTTGGCGTGCAGGGTGCCCCACGCGCCCTGGTGTCCCGTGTTCAGGGCGGTGAGGACGTCGGCCACCTCGGCGCCGCGGCACTCGCCGACCACGAGCCGGTCCGGCCGCATCCGCAGCGCGTGGCGGACGAGCTCGGCCAGTCCGACCTCGCCGGCGCCCTCCGCGTTGGCGGCGCGGCACTGCAGTGCGACCACGTGCGGGTGATCGGGCGCGGCCTCGGCCGTGTCCTCCACGACGACGATCCGTTCGTCCCCCGGCACCCGGCCGAGGGCTGCGGAGAGCAGCGTGGTCTTGCCTGCCCCGGTCGCGCCGCTGACCAGGACGGTGGCGCGGTCGCGCACGAGCGCCTCGAGGGCGTCGGCCCAGAGGGCGCCGTCCGGCCAGCCGTCGGCCAGCGCGGCCAGCGACGGCGTCGTCGCGGCCGGGATCCGCAGGCTCAGCAGGGTGCCGCCGCCACTGACCGGGGGCAGGACCGCGTGGACGCGCACGCCGCCCACGCGGGCGTCGGCCAGCGGCACCGCCGCATCGAGGCGGCGGCCGGCCCGGTGCAGCAGCCGCACCGCGAGCGCCCCGGCGGTCTCGGGGTCGAGCCGACCGGGGCGGCGGACGAGGCCCTCGTCCCCGTCGGTCCACACCGCGCCCACGCCGTCCACGAGCACGTCAGTCACGCCCGGGGTGCGCACCCAGGGTGCGAGCGGGCCGAAGCCGTCGAGCTCATCGACCAGCGCCGCCACGCGCGGGTCGTCGATCGGCGCGTCGAGGGCCTCGGCGATCAGCGGGGCCAGCGGCGGCTCCGCACCGTCCGCGGCCGACGCGCGGGCCTCGGCCACGCGTCGGCGCACGGCGGCGACGTCCAGCCCGCAGGGGCCCGCTGCGGGTGCGGCGAGCGGCGGCGCGGCGACCTGCGTGCGTTCCGGCTCGGCCGCACCGGTGCGGGGCCACGGGAACCGTCGGCCGCCCTCGGGCGGGGCGAGGCGGGACCGTCGGCCCCGCACCGG
>NZ_JABFNH010000048.1:0-2253 GCF_017168435.1 Micrococcus sp. KRD070 | reverse complement strand
CGCCGGGGGCGGCGAGGTTGGCGAACGTCCAGCGCTCGCGGCCGTCGACGACGTCGACGTGGACGCGGTCGGCGGTTGCGGTGACGTTGACGGGGGTCTCGGGCAGGGGGAGCGCGTCCAGGTGGCGCATCAGCTGGGAGACGTCCAGGGCGCACAGCGCCACCGGCGGCAGGCCCGCGAGCGCGGCGGGGGCCGGGCGGTCGGAGTCGGCGTAGGCGCAGGCGTAGGCGTCCTCGTGGGTGCTGATCACGCGCAGGGCGTTCTCCGGGAGCACCTCCAGGTGGACGGGGCCGCGGTGGGGGGAGACGCGGGCGGCGAGGGAGCCGGTGCTCAGGGCTGCGCGCAGGGAGCCGGCGGAATAGATGTGCTTGGACATGGGGGCCTCCTTGGCCGTCGGGGTGCCGGGGGCCTCATGCCCCCCGCTATGTGTCCAACCATACACACATCCCGGCGCGGGCGCAACACCGTCCGCGAGCGCGGGCCGGCGCGCCATCGGTCGTGTCGCAGGAAGGGCGGGGACGTGTCGCGGTCCCCGGGAGCCGGCAGCAGCTCGATGTAGCCGGCAGCTCATCTCCGCGACACGGCCCCACGCGGCAGCGAGCGCGGGACCCGCCCGCGCTTGCGGCCAGGGGCGACGACGGGGCGGCGCGTGCGCGCCGCCCCGTCGTGCTCAGTCGCCGTACACCTCGGCGGCGGGCATGCAGTGGGCCCAGCCGTCCCCGTACCACTGGTCGGAGATGGTGTAGGCCTGGCGGCCGCGCATGTCCTGGTAGCTGACGGTGTAGGTGCGGTGCTCGGGATCGACGGCGGTCACGACGCCGTCGTTGGAGCTGGAGCAGTTGCCCAGGTAGGTGCGGTGGTAGATGACCACCTCCTGGCCGATGTGCACGTTCTGGGAGGTGCAGATGGTGGTCTGGTCGGTGTCCATGTCGGGCCTCCTGGCCGCTCGGGGTGCCGGGGGCCTCATGCCCCCCGCGACGTGTATAACCATACACAAGCGCGGCCGAGCGGTCAACAGCGATTTGGGCAGCGCCCGCTCACGCGTGGGCCGGGCCACGCCGGCGGGCGTGCACCGTCGGGGCACCGTCTCCACGGACGCCGGGGGGCCAGCGTTACGCGCTGGCCCCCCGGTCACGCTCAGCGGCCCTCGGCGGCCCGCGTGTGCTTGCCCCAGGCCCACGCCGGGTCGGTGGCCACGACGGCCACGGGCGTGGCCCGCGTCATCCGGCGCACGGCGCGCACGTGCGGGTGGTGCGGGGCGCATCGCTCGGCGAGGTTCAGGCGGTCATCGGCCACCGCTCCTGCGCCTCGGATCCAGGCCACGTAGGCCAGCACCGCCAGCGCCCCGGCGCAGGCGTGGCCCGGGCCGAGGGCCACGGCGGCGTTGAGCACCGTCTCGGCCTCCACGCTCGCCTTCCAGCGCAGACCGTGCGGGAACTCGCCCCGGGTGAAGTCCACCGCCTCCAGCCGGTTCGGGGCCGTGCAGGCCACCAGCGCCGCGATCAGGTACTCCGGGTCACGGTGGTTCAGGGTGGCCAGCACGACGGCGGCGGCCCCGGCGTCGTTCTGATCCTTCAGCAGGCGGTTGATGCCCTCGATCAGCGCCGGAGCGTCCGCGTGCATGTCCGTCAGCGTGGCCGCGTGAGCCGCCACGGCCTCCGTCAGGGCGTCCGACTCGCTCGGGGTGGCGGTGGGGTACTCGGCCCGCGCACCGTCGAGCAGGGCCAGGTGCAGGCCCAGCGTGGAGGTGCCCGGGGCGTAGGCCACGGCCTCGCCCGTGCCCAGGTTGGTGCACATGCGCCCGTCCACGTGGATCAGCCCCTCCACGCTCAGACCGTGGCCGGTCAGGATGGACTCCAGCTCGAGCCAGCGCAGGGCGCGGTCCTCCGGGCCGTAGCCGATCAGGAAGACGCGCGTGCAGTTGGCGGGGCGCATGCTGGCGGCGATCACTCCGGCCATGGTGGCGGGGGCGGCGACATCGTCAAGGCGCATCACCGGCCCCAGCCGCGAGCCCTTCAGGCCGATGGCCACCACGGAATCCGCGGGGGTGGACGGCAGGGCGGCGGCGGCGTAGTCGGTCAGATCGAGCGGGGTGCGGGCGGTCAGAGCATCCATCGTGTCCTCCTAGAGGGGTGCGGGTGGCCGGTTGCCTCCCGCTGAGTCAAACCATACACGCGTTGTGGTGTGGACGCAATCGATTGTGTGGTGTTTGTCTGGTGAGGGTGTGGTGGTGTGCTGGCGGTGTTATGGCAT
>NZ_JABFNH010000047.1:0-1218 GCF_017168435.1 Micrococcus sp. KRD070 | reverse complement strand
CTTCTGGGCGTTCCGCGCGATGTGGCGGCGGAGCCTCCTTCCCCTGCCCCGCCACGTCACCCCGGAGCCGCCATGTCCACCACGCCGACCCCGCCCATGTCCCACGGGTCCACCCCCAGCCGGATGACCTGGATGGACGCGATGCGCGGATTCGCCGTGCTGCTGGTGATGTTCACCCACACCTACACGATGCCGCAGGGCCTCGACGCGACCTTCAGCTCCGTGGCGTTCGCGAACGTGGTGCAGGTGTTCCAGTCGTGGCGGATGCCGATGCTCGTGTTCCTGTCCGGCGTCCTGCTGCCCCGCTCCGTGTCCAAGCCGCTGGGCACGTACTACCGCGGCAAGGCGGAGCGGATCCTGTGGCCGTTCCTCGTCTGGATGGTCGTGCTGGCGCTGGCCACGGGCAGGCCCGGGTCCCTGCTGTCCGGCGAGTTCTGGCGCGGTGGCGCGTGGCACCTGTGGTTCCTGTGGGTGCTCATGCTCTGCTATCTCATCGGCCCGGTGATCCGCCGTGTCCCGGCGCTGGTGGTCGCGGCCGTCCTCTTCGTGCTGCTCCTGGAGTTCGTCAGCGGCCCCCGCGACTGGGTGCGTCCCCTGTACTGGGGTGTGTACTTCTTCCTCGGTGCCGCGTCCGCGCGACTGCTCCCCCGGATCCGCACGGCGCCGGCCGCCCTGGGTGTGATCGCGGTGATCCTGATGGTGCTCACCGTGACGGCCACGCGCACCGGCGCGCTCGTGGTGGCGGAGCGCCAGCCCTGGTCCGTGTTCGCTGCTCTGCCGGGGATCCTCGTGGTGCTGTGGCTCGGCCCGCGCCTGCCCCGTCTGCCGTTCCTCGAGTTCTGCGGCCGCCGCTCGATGGTCCTCTACGTCGCCCACATGCCGGTGCTGATCCTGGCGGTGGCGGCCTTCCGCGACCTCGCCGCGGTCCGCCCGGTCGACTTCTACGTGGCCATCGCGTCGTTCACGTTCCTCGTCCCGCTCGCCCTCGCGCTCG
Organism: Micrococcus sp. KRD070; assembly: GCF_017168435.1. Classification (NCBI taxonomy): domain Bacteria; kingdom Bacillati; phylum Actinomycetota; class Actinomycetes; order Micrococcales; family Micrococcaceae; genus Micrococcus; species Micrococcus sp. KRD070. The sequence continues at coordinate 224 of NZ_JABFNH010000047.1, read as the reverse complement.
GCTACCGACGGGTGCGCTGGCTCTTCGAGTTCCCGACGGCGGGACGCGGCCGGGAGCGGCCACGCACCCGGGCAGCGGTCCCGGAGGCGGCCGACGCCGTGCCGGCGCAGACCGCCGAGCCCGCCCCGACGACGGCGCCCCTGCCGGTCGTCGAGCCGCAGTCCACCGCGGGGCCGGCCCCGGCCACCGAGCCGGCGTCCGACGCACCCGCCCAGGTCCCCCGC
>NZ_JABFNH010000046.1:0-466 GCF_017168435.1 Micrococcus sp. KRD070 | reverse complement strand
GACGAAGACGATGTTCTCGCGGGCCAGGCCCAGCTCCGGCATGAAGCCCTGCACGGCGGCCAGCACGGCGTAGTCACCGCAGCCCGGGCACCAGCGCACCTCCTGATCGGACTTGAAGTCCTTCATCGTCTGCTTGCCCTCGGCCTTGGGCACGAGCTGGAGCAGCGTGTCGGCGTCAGTCATCGATGGCCTCCTTCAGCGCCGCGGCGAGCTGCTCCGCCTTGAACGGCATGCCGTTGACCTGGTTGTACGAGCGGGCGTCGACCAGGTACTTCGCCCTGATGAGCGTGGCGAGCTGCCCGAGGTTCATCTCGGGGATCACCACCTTGTCGTATCTGCGCAGGATCTCGCCGAGGTTGGGCGGGAAGGGGTTGAGGTGACGCAGATGGGCCTGCGCCACGGCTTGTCCGGCGCGGCGCAGGCGCCGGACCGCCGCCGTGATCGGCCCGTAGGTGGACCCCCAGCC
>NZ_JABFNH010000045.1:0-3819 GCF_017168435.1 Micrococcus sp. KRD070 | reverse complement strand
GTCGAGCTGCCCGCCCTGCCCGCGACCCTGGGCCTGCCCGGGCTGCTGATGGACGTGCTGAGCGGCGGCGGCCGCCTCCACGGCACCCGCTACCTGCGCCAGCGGATCCACGGCGTGCCCGGCGCACTGGACCTGATCGGCTGGAGCATCGGCACCTGGGCACACGGACGCGCCTACGTCGCCCCCCTGGACGGCTACACGCCGGCCGCCCGCGAGGCCGCCACCCTGGCCGACCGCGACAGCCTGGCCGCCCTGCCCACCGCCTGACCGGCAGGCCGCGAGCGCGGGAGGACCCCGCGCTCGCGGCATCCCGGGGACGTGTCGTGAAGCTGAGCTGCCGGCTGCATCGAGCTGCTGCCGGCTCCCCTGGATCGCGGCACGTCCCCGCCCCCTCCGCGTCACGACCACGGGCGCGTGGACCTGCGCTCGCGGGTGGTGTTGTGCGCGCGCCGTTGTATGTGTATGGTTGGACACGTAGCGGGGGGCATGAGGCCCCCGGCACCCCGACCAAGGAGGCACCTCCGATGCCTGAGCACCACCTTCTCGACCTCGACTCCCTGCCCTCCGCCTTCGAGCCCTGCCCGGAGTGCGGCGACGTGATGTGCCAGCCCGACCCGTGGGGCGAGGACTGCGACGACCGCGCCCGGCGCCGCCAGGCCGTGGCCACTCTGGAGGACCAGCGCCGCCAGGCCCACGCCCTCGCGGCCCCCGCCGCCGCCGCGCGCGCCCGTCAGCAGTGCCTGGAGCTGACCGGCTCCGATGGCACCCACACCTCCCGCGCCGGCGCCCGCGCCCTCGACGTCAGCACCGGCCCCTCCACGCATGGCCACGAGCGCCGATGGGCGCACCCTGGCAAGCGGTCCCCGGGGCACTCTGCGACCACGGGCCACGCTTCCGAGGCGGACCGACTGTTCGTGTTCAGCACATCTGCGGCCCCGTTTCAGCCGGGCCGTCCCTACAGTCCGTTTCAGGCATATGCGCTGCTGCATCATGGCGGGGACTACCGGGCGGCCGCGGCGGACCTGCGGGCACGCGGGTTCGGTGGCGGCCCGGCCGCGGGGGGTGGTGAGCCGTGGGGGCGCGACTAGCCTTGACCCTCTATGCCGAGTGGTCCCAGCACCTGACCCCGGGGGACATGAATGCCGCGGTCCGCATGGCGCTCACCGCCCGTGACGACGGGGCACCCCCGCTGTACTACGGCGGATGGGAAGCGCTCGCGGCGGCGCTGGGGTACTGGAAGCCCGGGGCTGACCCTGAATCCGTCCGTCGGCAGACGCAACGTGTCATCACCAAGCTGGTTCGGAAGGGCGTCATCACATCTAGTGGACAGGCCCGCCCGCGCGTGCGCGCCGAGTACGCCCTGAACCAGGACCCGCTATACCAGTTCGAGCCGGTCGGGGAGGGAAGGGCGGTCACCTGGCGACGGGTTCCCCGCGCTGATCCCAGAGCCGTAGACAACCGGCCGAGCCCATCGGGTGGGGGACTCGCAGAGTCTGGAACGGGGGACTCCCAGAGTCCCGCACGGGGGGACTCTGGGAGTCCCCCCAAGGAGACACTTCAGGAGACACATCAGGATTGGCCCGGACAGGCGTGCCCCCCTCACCGCGTCGGGCGCGTCGGCAGAGCTGGCGAGACCAGGCGGCGGGCCCACTTGGCCAGTCTGGTCGACGAGCTGCCCACGCTCGCACAGCTGGGGATGGGGGATGGACCGTGAGCGGTTAGCCCTGGTCCCGGGCTGGGGGCCTCGCGCCTACAGGTGCGGGCCCCCAGGGTCCCAAGGCCTACGCGTCGCGGACCAGTGCCGAGCTGCTAGACGTTCCTTCGCCGCTACTACCTGGCGGTCGAGTGCCTGAAGAGCCCGTGTGACGTCAGGGAGAGAGACGGACTCGCCAAGGATTGTGTACTGGCCGTCCTCTGGGTTGAAGTGGTGCAAGTGCATTTCTTCGAGCCCTTCAATCCCGGTGATCATGTCTTTAGACCCGATGTTGTTGCGGAGGATGATCCGAGGGGGATACATCATGAGCCTGTCCAGTCGCTCATCGAAATGTTCGATGCTGTTGCGTAGCGCTCGCGAGCGGATCGGGCTGTCCTCTGGGACAGAGAGGGCTTCTCGAATCGCTGCCCCTCTCCCTTCGGCGAACTTCATCCGCTGATCGCGTTCGGGCCTAGTCTCACCCGGACCCATCTGCCCATTCTTAGTCTTTGGCCAAATCAGCTGGGCAACCATGGCCGTTTCGCTAACCACGGTTTCAGCATGATCGAAGGCTTTTTCGTGAAGACGTTGCCCCTCGGCGTTGCTACTAGGCGAAGGTGGAACGTTGAAACCCAGGCTCCGGCGCATCGCTATGGCCTTGTCCATCAACCGCGCAGCATTCAACGCTCGGCCGACATGGCGCTGAATCTCATCTAAGTAGCAGTCCATGGCGAAGTCGTCGAAGGGCAGCACGTCAGGTAAGGGGGGTTTGTCGGCGCTCTCCGGAGTGGTGGATGTCATAGCAGGAGCCTAGTAAAGCTCCGGCGGGCGGGTAAGGGGCGGGGGCACCGGGATAACCCATAAGGTGATGACAACCTGCCCTGCGGTAGAGCGGTAGTTGCCAACGCGTCGGCTGGCGACTCTGGCGGGAGAGGGCAGGCGGGACGAAGGGGGCTAGCCACCGTGTGGCGGCGAGGGGGCGTGCTACGGGTAGCGCTGGGCGGGCTCGCAGGATCTGTCACATAGCTGTCACATGGCGGGGCGCGTGTGAATCACTCCATGTCAGACATGGAATTGTGGAGAATCACCCAGCTGCACCCCGAGCTGGTCGCGGCCCTGGACAAGGTCGCCCACCACGAGCTCGGTACCGCCCTGGGCTGACCCCCCCCGCCCGCGAGCGCGGGGCCCACCCTGGCCCCGCGCTCGCGGCACGCCGGGGACGTGTCGCGGAGATGCGGGGCCGGCTGCATCCGTGGCACAGCCGGCGGCTGATGCGATGCAGGGTGTTGCACATACGCCCGCGTATGTGTATGGTTAGACACGTCAGCAGGGATCACCCGGATCCCCGCACCCCATAGAAGGGACAGCCATCATGGCCAACGCAATCCTGATCACCCCCACCGGCGACGTCACCGAGGAGCAGGTCAACGGCCTGGAGGACTTCCAGCAGCACGTCGGCGGCTACGTGGAGGCCCTGTCCTCCGACGATGGCGACCACACCATCTGGCTCAACGAGGAGGGCAAGATCGCCGGCCTGCCGGTCAACTCCAAGGGTCACCGGATCGTCCACGAGCTGACCATCCTCGCCCCGGACGACGTCATCGTCGGCCCGGTGCTGATCACCGGCGACCTGGCCGACGACGGGGAGACCTACCTGCCCCCCACCAAGGCTCTGCGCGAGCGGCTCGGCCTCGACGACTGAGCCCCACGGGCGGGCGGGCCCCGCGGCCCGCCCGCCCCGGCCGCGCCGGGGCCACCCACGAATCCCACGCCCCTGTTGCGCCGTCAATCTTGCGCGTGTATGGTTATACACATCAGCAGGGGTCACCCGGACCCCCGCACCCCCGACGAAAGGGACTCCGATGACCAAGGCCATGATGATCCACCCCGACGGCACCACCGCCGACGTCGAGCTCCACACCATCCCCGCCGACGTCGACCGCCTGCTGGGCGCCACCGCTGAGGTCTACAACCCCGGCGACTACGACGGCATGGACGGCGACTGGTCGCTCTGGGCCGACGCCCGCCACAGTTCCTCCCGCCCGTTCAACTCCACGGCCACCGAGATGATCCACGACGCCGGCTTCGACGCCCGCGAGATCATCACCGGCCCCGTCCTGGTGATC
>NZ_JABFNH010000044.1:0-1255 GCF_017168435.1 Micrococcus sp. KRD070 | reverse complement strand
GGTCCTGGGTGTTCTCCTCCTCGTGGAGCATCTCCTCGAGATCGGCCACCGCGCTGAGGTGGGGGCGCTCGTCCAGGACGGTGTTGATGTCGATCGTGGCGGTCGTCCCACGGCCGGTGGAGCGGGGGTCCTCCAGGGCGGTGGCCAGCAGCTCCTTGATCCGCTCGCCCTCCTCGGGGGTGATCTTCTGCGGGCGCAGGTGCTGATTGACCGGGAGCAGGTCGGCGTGGTCCTCGTCCTCGAGGTTCAGGATCCAGTCGGAGGCCAGGGGGTTGGCGGTGGTGACCGCGGCGATGCCCAGCCGCGGGATGGCGCCGGCCAGGTCGGTGAGGCGACGAGCCTGGGCGGGGGTGGGCTCCAGGCCCAGCAGGACGATCTCGGGGCCGAAGGCCTCTTCCTGGTTGGCGGCGCGGGCCTGGTCGAGGGTGGCGGCGTCCTGCTCGTCGAGGGCGCGGCGGATGTCCTTGGCCTTGCCGTCGAGCTGGCCGATCAGCTGGTCCAGGTCGTCGATCTGGCGGACGCGGCCGTCGCTGACGACCTTGGCCAGGCCGTCGGCGACTCCGACGAGCGTGATGGTGACGTTCTCGGACCAGCTGGAGGTGGCCAGCTCCACGGCCATGGCATCGAGGACCTGGGTGGTCAGCTGGGGGTCGCCGTCGATGCCGAGGGTGCCCAGGCGTTCGAGGTCGAGCAGGACCTGGGAGCGAGTGTCGTCCTGGCCGACGGTGACCAGCGAGGGGTAGGGGGCAGCGGGCAGGTCGGGGTCGATGTCGATGGAGCCGGAGGCCAGCGTCCAGACGACGCCGTCGTCGGTCTCGGCCACGAAGGGCTCGGGCAGCTGCGCGGGGGCCATGAGGTAGAGGGCGATCTGCTCGGGCGAGACGCGCACGAGGAACAGCTCAGGCAGGTCCTGGCCGTTCTCGTGGGCCCAGCGGGCCAGCCAGCGCTGGACGACGTCGAGCTCCTCAGCCTGCTCGGGCTCGGCGACCACGCGCAGCTGGGTCTCCAGCTGCGCGGTCTGCTCCTCGGGCATGGGGACGGACTGGCCGGGCTGGCGGCGGCGGCGCTGGAGCTGGCGGCGCAGGCCGACGATGCCCAGCAGTCCGGCCGCGGCGAAGGCGCCGAGGCCGCCGATGGTGGCCCATGCGGGGACCTCCTCCGGGGCAGCCTGCTCCTGGTGGGAGGACAGATCGGCGGGGGCCGGCGCGGTCTGCGTGAACGCGCTGCCGGGGACGGCGGAGGGGCCCTCCTGCTC
>NZ_JABFNH010000043.1:0-8401 GCF_017168435.1 Micrococcus sp. KRD070 | reverse complement strand
GTTACTACGCGTCTCGTGGGCTCGGAGATGTTTATAAGAGACAGGTCCAGCCGGTCATGATGAGGTCGGGATCGGCGAGGGTCTGGCCGTCGGCCTGGGGCGTGGAGCGCATCTGCTCGGCGAGCTCGCCCCACCGGCTGCCCTGGCCCAGCTCGTCCCGGGCGATGCCCCAGAGCGTGTCTCCCTCCTGCACGGTGTAGGTCCGCTCCCCCGCGGCGGCCGGGGTGTCCTGGGTGGTCTGGCCCTCCTGGGCCATGGCGACGGCGGCGGGAGCGGAGGCGGTGTCCTGCGGGGTCAGGGCGAAGGCGGGGCTGCCACCGCCGAGAGCGAGCACGGCGGCGACCAGCGCGCCGGCCAGGGCCTGCTGCGGGCGCAGCGCTCCGCCCAGGTTGGGGGTCTCGACGCGGCGGATGAGGCTGATCACCTCGACCACGAGCGAGTAGACGAAGGAGGTCCAGAAGCCCCACGCGATCAGGGGCAGCACGGTGCCCATCAGGAACGTGCCGCCGAAGTCGATGCCGGTCAGGGCCTGCTGGAGCTCGGCAGTGCTGGGGATGGGGTTGCCGGCCAGCAGGATCAGGGCGGCGGGGATGCCGACCACCAGGGCGGTCAGGGCCAGCAGGGCCGCAAGGCCTTTGAGGGTGCGCATGGGGCGTGTCTCCGCTCGCGTGGGTAGAGGTCTTCACGGGGTAGAAGGCTGGGGCGGTCCCCCGATGTCCCTTCTAAGTTGATCTGAGGTCAGTTTAGGTGGTGAGGTGGGCCGCCTCAAGGCTGTCACGCTCCGCGCCACCTTGCCGGAACAGCGCCCGCATGGCCGCCAGGGCCGCGGTTCGAGCCGGAGACTCCACTCCCGCGGCCGCCGCGCGCGCTCGCGCATCCGCCTGGCGGTCCCGGTGCATCGCCTCGCGCGCCGCCTCCGCCCGCTCACGAGCTCGGGCAGAGGCTGAGGCGAGCACGAGCCCGCCGGCGTCCTTCCAGTGCTCCAGGCGCCACCGCAGGTAGCCGCGAGCTCGAGCGGTGTCCTGGCCGGCGTCCAGGCTGTGGAGCCGGTGCGCGCCCTGGGGGGTGTGGTCCAGGGCGTGGAGAAGGTCGGCCGGGGTCCAGCCAGCCTCGAGGAAGGGACGGATCAGCGAGCGGACGTCCCGGGCCGAGAGCACGCGCAGACCCAGAGCGCGATCCTGGACGGTGCGGGCGGCGGCCAGCTGCTGACGACGGGTGGCCACTGCGCGGTTGCAGGGCCAGAGCTCGACGAGTCCGCGGTCGCGCGCGTGCGTGGTTCCTCTACGAGTTCTAGTAAGTGAATCCTCTAGCGAGGAAGGGTGCCAGTTTTTCTCCACAGCCCCACGGATCCGACGCTGACCTGCACGCTCCCGTGCTTCGGCCGCGGCGTCGGCACGGTGCCTGGCGAGGATCTTCTCCGCGTCCAGGTGGGGGGTGCAGCACAGCACGTAGACCGCCGCCTCGTTGATCCGCTTGCCACGCTCGTCCGGGGTCGCGTAGGCGGCAGAGCGTCCGGCCGCGACGCGCCCGATTACCCCGTGTCGCATCAGCCAGGCGATGGCCGCGGTCACCGTCGAGGCGCTCCGGCCGATCATCTTCGCCAGGCGCTTGTGCCCGGGACGGGAGATCATCTTCGACCAGTCCGCACAGGCCGCCAGCGCACCCACCAGGGACTCCATCAGCCGCCGACGGATCCGGGAGAGGTCCTGCCAGGCAGGCAGTGCCCGCAGGGCGGGAACGGCGTCGCCCAGGTGCTCCAGACGCCGGGACCCGGTGGGCACCGCGGCCAAGATCACGTCGATGTCGCCCTCCCGGGCACGCGAGGGCCGGCGCCAGTTCTGACGGCACGGATTCGTGATCCGACCCCGCACGGGCCGGGCTGGTTTCTGGCGATGGCGCAGCAGTCGGGCGAGGGTGGACTCCCCCAGGCACGGCGCCGAGGACACGGCCGACGGGAGGGGGGACGTGTCGCGGAGAGGGATTTTGGGTAGACTTGGGCACGACAACAGCAACGTGCCTCCTTCCAGGGAGGGACAGAGCCGGATCCCTTGGCGGGGATCCACCCGAGATCGAGAGCTTCACTGGCGAGTGAGAAGCAGCTCTCGAACAACTGAAATCTTCAGACCGGCACTCTTGGCGGGGTGCTAGTCGCAAGAAGGCGGTTCCGTTGGCGCGGGGCCGCCTTCTTGCATGCTCAGGCGATCTTCACGTCGAAGGCCTCCTGTCCGTTCGACTCGGGGACCTCGTTGGCGTCGAGGTCGGCCAGGATCAGAGATGCGACGTAGTCGGTGACGGTCTCGCCCCGGTAGTCCACGCGGGCGTGCAGTTTCTGCTCGTAGGACCGGGGGAGCTTGGTGGTCACGCTGAAGCGGTCTCCCTTGGACGGGCGACCGCCAGTGCGCCTGGTGGGGCGAGGGTTCGACGGGGGCGTGCGCATGGTCACAGAGTATCCCAATCCGATTCGTCCGAGCCTGCATCTGGAAACAACACGCCGGGGCAGACCAAAGGCCTGCCCCGGCGCGCACGTCACGGCCGGACGTTCAGGGCGTGGAACTCCCCGATTCGCACGTCCTGCGACGAGCGCGTCACGGTCTCGATTACCCCGGACTGGTCCTGGGCCGTCCACTCCACAGACCACGCCGTGATCGCCGTGACCGTGTAGGTCGGGTTCGACATCTTCATGTACGTGTGCCCGCAGTCCGGGGACTCCTCCTTGCCGAAGCGGTCCTCATACGGCGTGCCCGGCCCGTCGCAGATCACCTGCGTACCGTCGCCCATATCCCAGGTAACGCGCACCGGCCGCGCAGTGGCCTGCACCGCAACCCCGTTCATGTCCTTGCTGACCGTGTACGGCCCCCACGCCCGCGGATTCTCCGTGTTCTCCACCCACATCCACGCGGGCAGGCCGACCGCTCCGGTGCCGTCCTCCTGCACGGAGTACGGCACCATGCCTATCTCGATCCCCTCGAGCTGCATCTGCGTCACGAGCTCACGTGCCGCCTGTTCCGCATCCGCCGCTCCTGCCGCGGACGGCCGCTCCCACCAGCGCTGGGGGTAGTTCCTGAAGACGTCGGTTGCGCTTTGCCACTCGGGCACGCATTCCTCCCACGCGCCGCGAGACGGGTCCTTGCCGTCAGGAGGCGGCGGCTGGTTCTCCATGAGGCGCCATATGCAGTTCTTGGCCGGGTCGACGTTCTGGTCGCACTCCTCACGTTCGTGCGTCCAGCCCGCCTGGCAGTAGTTCGACGTTGGTTCGCTCTCCCCGGGCCCCACGACGGGTTGCGTCAGATCGCCGCCACCAGGGCTTCCCGGCTTCTCCCCCCGCACCGTGCAAGCGCCGAATCGGCACTCGGCGTCGCCGGCGGCACTGGCTACGGGAGGGGCAACGACCGCCGCCATCATCATGGCCACCGCCGCCAGCAGAGCACTGCCCAGACAGGTGACTCGTCGCATCTGCATCAGCATGACTTCGGATTCCCCTTCTCGTCTCGCATCACGTCCCGAGTAGCAACCTTCCAGGAGCTGTCGTCGTCCTGCCAGGTCACGATGTACGTGGTCTGATAGCGCAGCGCCGATCCAGAAGAGACAGGCTTGCCATTCTTGTCCTTCACGGAAACGGAGGTGTTGTCCTCACACACCAGCAGCTGGGCGTTGGAGTGAGGGACCTGCTTGCCCTCCACGTTGCTAGTCCCCCCGATGATCGCCTCCAGCAGTTCGACTCGAGACTTTCCCGTGTAAGTCTCACCGGATGACTCGATGGCCTTCAGCTGCTCGAGGTCCTGACTGAGGTAGGGGTCCCGAGCCGCGAGACCCAGCAGCTCCCCATCCACAGAGTTCTGCTTCAAGAAGTGGTCGTTGATGGCGTAGTACAACTGCAAAGCCTTGAAGCCGTGCTCCTTCGCCATCTCATCATTCGTCGGCCGGTCGGACGTCACCGCAGCGAACGTCGAAGCCTTGCTGCTAGAGCTTGCACTCCCAGCTGACGAAGATGCCTCGCTTGCGGACGACGGCACGTCCTGGATCGGCTCCAGCGAGGACTGCGAGGCGCTCGCGGCCGTGGAGTTGCCGCTCGGCTGGCCGCCGCCGTTGCAGCCGGTGAGCGTGAGCGCCAGAGCCAGGACGGCTCCGGTGCATGCGGTGGTCTTGGTGACGCGGCTCATGGTGTCTCCTTGCGGTCAGCGGGTGTTCGAGTGGATCTGGGCGGTGCCCTGGCCGTGGCCGGTCAGGACGCCGGTGGGGATGAAGCGCGGGGTGTAGGGGACGTCGACGTCCACAGTGACCTTGGTGGGGGTGACGTTGACGGTGCCGGTGGCTCCGGCTTCGGCGATCATCCCCTGGGCGGCACGCGCGGCGGCCGCTCTGTCCAGGGTGATGTCCTCGCCGCGGGCGGCTCCGGCCGTGGTGCCAGCGTTGGCGCCGGCGCGGGCGGCCTGGTGGGCGATGGTGACGGCCTCCTCGGAGGCGCGCACCTTGCCGTTCCAGTCGATGCCGATGCCGAAGCCGACGAGCACGATGATGGGGACGAGCATCAGGACCAGCAGGGAGGACTCTCCGTGCTCGCGGCCGAGCCAGGCGCGGAAGCGGGCGATCATGCTCAGCCCCTCTCTCGATAGGTGTCCACGGGGGACGTGGAGTCGGCGGTGATGGTCCAGGACCCGGGGGTGCCGGGGATGGCCAGGTCGGAGAGCGGCACCGTGCAGGTGATGGTGGCGGAGACGGACCCGGGGATGCCGGGGGCGTTGCGCAGGGCGGAGGTGTCCAGCGTGATGTTCTGGGAGCCGCACGTGAAGTCGGTCTGGTCCAGGGTCATGCGGGCGGACTGGCGCGCATTGGATTCGGCCTGGCCGGGGTTGCGGGCCAGGGTGGCCTCGCGGGCGGCGACGCCGGCCGCCGACTCGATGGAGGTCTGTGCTGCTCCGATGCGGCCGCCCATGACGGCGAGGGCGATGAGCAGTCCGATGGCCGGAGCCACGATGAGCAGCCCGACGCCGGACTCGCCGCGCTCATCACGCAGCCAGGCCAGGGACGTGTCGCGGAGGTTCACTTGACCACCCTCTCGACGGGCCCGGTCACGGACCGGGAGACGGACGGGCTGATCCACTGCCCGGTGTAGGCCGGCGCGGTGCCGGTGACGGTGACGGTCATCCGCTCCCCGGTGGTGCTGATGTTCACGGAGGCGCCCTGGAGGGTGCCGGAGTGCTGGGAGATGACCTGCTGGGCGGCCGCCTGGCCCTCGGCGCTCGAGCCGCCCATGACTCGGGAAGTTGCGTAGGCCGCGTTGGCCGCGGACTGAGCCACGGTCGAGGCCTGGTAGTAGGCACCGGCCTGGGGGACGAGGAACACGAGCAGGAGGGCCACCGGCACGATCAGCAGCGAGGCGATGTTCGAGGAACCCGTCTCGTTGCGTGCATGGGCCTCGAGGTGCGCTCGAAGCGGTGCCGTGATGTTCATGGTGGCCCCCCTGCTCGTGGTGTTCCGTCCCTGGCTGGTCTAGTCAGCCCAGCTCGCCGACCTTGTTGGTGGCGAAGGTGTTGATGCCGGCCCAGACCAGGGCGGCCAGCACGACGGCGGCGAGCACGCCGAGGATGATCTCGATGGTCTCGGCGCCGGCCTCGTCCTCGTGCTTGTCCTGGATCCAGGTGCGGAGGATCAGGTACTGCTGCATCAGCTTGTTCATGGTGAGTCCCCTCGTGTGGTGGAAATGGCCTCGGGACGGTCCCGATGCGGGTGGGTGGGTGGATGGGAGATCACGATCTCCGGGAGGAGCTCGCGCGTCTCACGCGCTCATCAGCGTCAGCATCAGAGGGGTGAGGACGATTAGCGTGAACATCAACGCGATGAACATGATGATGTTCTTCATGCGGCCGGAAGCCTCATTCTCACGGGCTGCCTCGGCGTTGAGCATCCGCACGCGCATGTTGCGACCCAACGCGCGCAAAGGCTCGTAGACGCTGGCCCCATTGTCTCCGCTCAGGCGCATGATGCGGGCGGCATCGGTGAGCTCGGGGACGTGGAGCTGCGTAGCCAGGGTCTCCAGGGCGGTCCAGGGCTGGACCTTGGTGAAGCGAGCCCGGACCAGTTCCTGACGGATCCGCTGGAAAGCCCAGGTGTCGCCGATGGCGGCTGCGTTTTCCAGAGCCACCGTGGGCTGGGCGTTGCGGCCGCGCTCAGAGGCCAGCAGCTCGACGAATACCGCGACCGCGCGTGCGAAGTCAGTGCGTGCCTTGGTCGCTCGCTTGCGGGCGGCCGAGTCAGGTGCCAGCCAGGCGACGGCGGCGACGAGCAGGCTGATCAGCAGGGACAGCCACAGCGGCAGGGAGTAGAGCACCTGTGCGGCCACGCTCAGGGCGAGGCAGACCACGAACACGAGTGTGGCGCCGTAGATCTTGGCCCAGGTGTGGCGGCTGCGGGTGGTGCCCAGGATGTCCAGGTCGGCGTCGGTGAGCCCGTTGACCAGGGCCGGCGGCAGCGTGCGCATCGTCCACTGCGAGGCCCGCTCCTGCCAAGAGAGCGCGCCGCCTCCGGAGGTGCTGGTCACGGTGCCGTCGAAGGCCGCCGCGCGCAGGCGCGGGCGCTGGGGCAGCAGGGGCCAGATCAGCGCGGTCGCGGCCAGGCCGAACAGCATGCCGGCGATGATGATCATCATCATGACGAGCTCCTAGCGGTCAGCAGGCGGACCTGCGGCGGCGGGGCTACCACGCGGGTCATCCAGATGATGAGCCCTGCGGTGACCAGAGCCAGGACGAGGTAGAGCGCCTGGCCCAGCGGGGTCTGGTAGGCGGCCATGGGCCCGCCCATTCCGGGGACCAGGCACAAGGAAATCACCACGACGGTGATCACGATGCGGGCCTCACGGCGGGCGCCGGCGCGGTCGGCGTAGATGGCCCGGCGCTTGGAGACCTCTTCCTCCACGGAGGTGGAGAGGTCGTCCAGGGCGTTCGCCAGGCCCTGGCCGCGCTGATTGGCGGCCAGGATCAGCTGCATGACGACCAGGTCGCCGGTCTGGTCTCCCCATTCCAGGCCCAGGCGCTTGAGGGCGTCTGCGGTAGGCCAGCCGGCCTTGATGCGGGCATTCATCGTGGCGATCTCGTCCCGGATCAGGTCGCCGGCGTTGGGCATGGAAGCGGCCAGTGCGGTCTCCAGGGAGGTTCCTGCGACGATCAGGCCGGAGAGCGAGCGCGTCCACATCTCCATCTGCGCCAGCTTCTCGATCTGGGCCGATCCCCCGCCGGAGCCGAAGGCCAAGCGCAGGAGGATGACGGCGCCGGGCAGGGCGACGAGGTAGACGAGCAGGCCGGTGAACAGCGCAATGAAGAAGCCCACGGCGGCGGCGATGCCCACCATGATCCACGTGTTGCGGTCCATGCGGCGGCCGAGTCCCTTGAGGGCGGTGAGCCAGCGCGGATCGGGTGCAGGGGCCTTGGGAGGGGCGGGCCAGAGCCAGTTCACGGCAGCCATGCCCAGGCCGAGGATGCCCAGGGCAAAGCTCAGAGGGAGCAGGAGCGAGCTCATCGGGCACCTCCGGCCAGGCGCAGCAGGTCGAAGCCGGTGCGCTCGAGATCGTTGCGCAGGCGGTTGTCCACGGGAGGGGCCACGGGCACGGCGTTCTCGTCGCCGGGACCCATGCGGAACAGGTCGGCCACCGAAATGCCCTTGTCGGTGTCGCCGGGCAGCACCTCGGAGATCGAGATGATCTTGCGCTTCACCGAGCCATCGGGCTGAGGCACCTTGCGCATCTGCACGACGACGTCGATGTGGTAGCCCAGCTGGCGAGCCATGTAGGTCTCGGAGAACTCGTTCATGCCCAGGCCGACCAGACGGCGCACGGCCTCCTCGCCGGAGTAGGCGTGGACGGTGCAGTAAGTTCCCGCGCCGGTCTGCATCGCGGAGATCATCGCGCCGATCTCCGAACCGCGGACCTCGCCGACCAGGATGCGTGCGGAGTTCAGACGCAGGGCCTTCTCCATGGCCATGGTCAACGTGTACTCGCCGATGGTGCTGCCGTCGGCGGCGCGCTCGCCCGATCCGGGGCGAGCCTGAAGCTCGATCGGCGGGACCAGGCGAGAGTCGAGCCGGTCCAGGTGCAGCTCGCGCTCCTTCTCGATGGTCACGATCTGCTCCAGCGGGCCGATCTTCTCCGCCAGGGCGCGCATCAGGGTCGTCTTGCCGTCGCCGCCGAAGCCGCTGATGACGATCGTCTTGCCGGCCTGCACGAGCGCCGTGAGGAACTCGGCGGCCAGGGGGCTCAGGGTGCCGTTGTCGACCAGCTGCTCCAGGGTGGTGTTCACCAGCCGATGGATGCGGAATACGGCGGTGGGCCGCGTGGAGACCGGGCGGGCGGTGGCGGCCAGACGGACCGAGCCCATCAGGTCCATGTCCAGGTCGGGGTGGGCCGCAGAGA
>NZ_JABFNH010000042.1:0-401 GCF_017168435.1 Micrococcus sp. KRD070 | reverse complement strand
TGGTATGCACTCTGCCCGCCATCGCGCTGTGGATCGGTATGAGGAAGATGCCCGAGTCGGCTCGTTGGCATCTAAGCCATGGTCAGCTTCGGGAGACCGTCGCATGCCTCAAACAGGTGCGCGTCGAAGGGGTTGATGAACCCATCGTCGATGAGGTCACTGAGATGGTTGAACTCAACGGCGAGGGCGGCAGGCTCAGTCACCGTCAGCAGTGGGCGGTCGTCATGGAGTCTCGCTGGACGCGTCGCCTCCTGCTGGTCGGGATTTTCCTTGCTGTAGTTAACCAAACCACCGGCGTCAATACCGTCATGTATTACGCGCCCAAGGTGTTGGAGTTCGCAGGAATGAGCACCCAGGCGTCGATTATTTCTCAGGTGGCTAATGGAGTCATGTCTGTTATT
>NZ_JABFNH010000041.1:0-5984 GCF_017168435.1 Micrococcus sp. KRD070 | reverse complement strand
TTCGTGTGTAGAGTTCCATCTCGTGCTCAAGACGCCGACCGGGTGACCGGGAGGCGGGGTGAAGAACACAGAATCCGCGGATTCATGCCGAGAATGGCAGGTCCAGGGCGGGTGGTGCTCACCGGGTGCGCGGCCGGCAGTGATGCGGGTCGGGATTCCTGAAGAAGATGATCTGGTTTGACAGCCGGGGATCATGTGGTAAGCTTTTCGAGGCCTTCCACGTGGATGGTCCGGTGAGTGTCTGGCCCTGCGGAAGCGGAGTTGACATTGTCGGATCGCGTGGTAAGGTTTTCTAGCCCGGCCATGTGAACAGACGGTGAATGCTTCGGACACGGAGTTGACACGGTCGAAACGGATGGTCTAGGATGGAGAAGTTGCTCCAGAGCGAAACGGCCCGCGGAGCGGGTCGCTGAAGCTGGAAGCGCCTGTTGTTTGAGAACTCAATAGTGTGCCAAGTTTGTTGATGCCAATTGTTTTAACACATATTGGTTGATCATCGCCTGCCACCCCCGTGGTGTGGTGATGGTCTGCCAGGTATTGAATGGATGTCGTGGTGGTTATTTCCGGCTGCCACGGTGTTGTTCTGTAATTTTTTACGGAGAGTTTGATCCTGGCTCAGGATGAACGCTGGCGGCGTGCTTAACACATGCAAGTCGAACGATGAAGCCCAGCTTGCTGGGTGGATTAGTGGCGAACGGGTGAGTAACACGTGAGTAACCTGCCCTTAACTCTGGGATAAGCCTGGGAAACTGGGTCTAATACCGGATAGGAGCGTCCACCGCATGGTGGGTGTTGGAAAGATTTATCGGTTTTGGATGGACTCGCGGCCTATCAGCTTGTTGGTGAGGTAATGGCTCACCAAGGCGACGACGGGTAGCCGGCCTGAGAGGGTGACCGGCCACACTGGGACTGAGACACGGCCCAGACTCCTACGGGAGGCAGCAGTGGGGAATATTGCACAATGGGCGCAAGCCTGATGCAGCGACGCCGCGTGAGGGATGACGGCCTTCGGGTTGTAAACCTCTTTCAGTAGGGAAGAAGCGAAAGTGACGGTACCTGCAGAAGAAGCACCGGCTAACTACGTGCCAGCAGCCGCGGTAATACGTAGGGTGCGAGCGTTATCCGGAATTATTGGGCGTAAAGAGCTCGTAGGCGGTTTGTCGCGTCTGTCGTGAAAGTCCGGGGCTTAACCCCGGATCTGCGGTGGGTACGGGCAGACTAGAGTGCAGTAGGGGAGACTGGAATTCCTGGTGTAGCGGTGGAATGCGCAGATATCAGGAGGAACACCGATGGCGAAGGCAGGTCTCTGGGCTGTAACTGACGCTGAGGAGCGAAAGCATGGGGAGCGAACAGGATTAGATACCCTGGTAGTCCATGCCGTAAACGTTGGGCACTAGGTGTGGGGACCATTCCACGGTTTCCGCGCCGCAGCTAACGCATTAAGTGCCCCGCCTGGGGAGTACGGCCGCAAGGCTAAAACTCAAAGGAATTGACGGGGGCCCGCACAAGCGGCGGAGCATGCGGATTAATTCGATGCAACGCGAAGAACCTTACCAAGGCTTGACATGTTCTCGATCGCCGTAGAGATACGGTTTCCCCTTTGGGGCGGGTTCACAGGTGGTGCATGGTTGTCGTCAGCTCGTGTCGTGAGATGTTGGGTTAAGTCCCGCAACGAGCGCAACCCTCGTTCCATGTTGCCAGCACGTAATGGTGGGGACTCATGGGAGACTGCCGGGGTCAACTCGGAGGAAGGTGAGGACGACGTCAAATCATCATGCCCCTTATGTCTTGGGCTTCACGCATGCTACAATGGCCGGTACAATGGGTTGCGATACTGTGAGGTGGAGCTAATCCCAAAAAGCCGGTCTCAGTTCGGATTGGGGTCTGCAACTCGACCCCATGAAGTCGGAGTCGCTAGTAATCGCAGATCAGCAACGCTGCGGTGAATACGTTCCCGGGCCTTGTACACACCGCCCGTCAAGTCACGAAAGTTGGTAACACCCGAAGCCGGTGGCCTAACCCTTGTGGGGGGAGCCGTCGAAGGTGGGACCAGCGATTGGGACTAAGTCGTAACAAGGTAGCCGTACCGGAAGGTGCGGCTGGATCACCTCCTTTCTAAGGAGCATTAGTGCCCGTTGCATCACCGCGTGTGTGATGGCGGGTTGCTCATGGGTGGAACATCAATGAATGGTGCCAGTGGTGGTGCCGGCAGTGCTCGAGTACGTCATGCCTTTGCGGGTGTGGTTGGAATGGGTGGTGTTGGTGGCTGCGAGCTGGTGTTGGCACACTGTTGGGTCCTGGAACAGCAGGCACCCTGATCTGTGAGGGTTGGGGTTGTTGTTTCTGGTCTCCGTATCTTGTGAAGCTGGCCTTGTGGGTTGGTGGATGGGGTGTGGGTTGTTGTTTGAGAACTGCATAGTGGACGCGAGCATCTTATTTTTTTTGTTGCTGCATCGTTGATCGCACTGTTCCCCCTGGGGTGGTGTGTGAGGTGTGGTGATGCCGAGAATGACATCTTAGTTAGATATTGCTCATTTGAGGACTTTCATTGTGTGTGAAAGTTTCCAAGGGCGCATGGTGGATGCCTTGGCAACAGGAGCCGAAGAAGGACGTGGGAATCTGCGATAAGCCTGGTGGAGTCGATAACCGGACGTTGAGACCAGGATTTCCGAATGGGGAAACCCCGCACGACGTGTCGTGTGACCCCCGGTTGAACACATAGACCGGGTGGAGGGAACGTGGGGAAGTGAAACATCTCAGTACCCACAGGAAGAGAAAACAAAAGTGATTCCGTTAGTAGTGGCGAGCGAACGCGGATGGGGCTAAACCGTATGTGTGTGATACCCGGCAGGGGTTGCATGTGCGGTGTTGTGGGCCCCTCCTTGTCATGTCTGCCGGCATGGCGCAGTGAGGTGCGGGCATATAGACGAACCAGTGTGGATGCTGGACCGTAGAGGGTGAGAGTCCCGTAGTCGAAATGTGTTCCGCCGCTGTTGGAGGGTTGCCCGAGTAGCACGGGGCCCGAGGAATCCCGTGTGAATCTGCCAGGACCACCTGGTAAGCCTGAATACTACCTGTTGACCGATAGCGGATCAGTACCGTGAGGGAATGGTGAAAAGTACCCCGGGAGGGGAGTGAAATAGTACCTGAAACCATGTGCCTACAAACCGTTGGAGCCTCCTTGTGGGGTGACAGCGTGCCTTTTGAAGAATGAGCCTGCGAGTTAGTGATACGTGGCGAGGTTAACCCGTGTGGGGAAGCCGTAGCGAAAGCGAGTCTGAATAGGGCGATTGAGTCGCGTGTCCTAGACCCGAAGCGGAGTGATCTACCCATGGCCAGGTTGAAGCGCGTGTAAGAGCGCGTGGAGGACCGAACCCACTTCAGTTGAAAATGGAGGGGATGAGCTGTGGGTAGGGGTGAAAGGCCAATCAAACTCCGTGATAGCTGGTTCTCCCCGAAATGCATTTAGGTGCAGCGTCACGTGTTTCTTCCCGGAGGTAGAGCTACTGGATGGACGATGGGCCCTACAAGGTTACTGACTTCAGCCAAACTCCGAATGCCGGGAAGTGAGAGCGTGGCAGTGAGACTGTGGGGGATAAGCTTCATAGTCGAGAGGGAAACAGCCCAGACCACCGGTTAAGGCCCCTAAGCGTGTGCTAAGTGGGAAAGGATGTGGAGTTGCTGAGACAACCAGGAGGTTGGCTTAGAAGCAGCCACCCTTGAAAGAGTGCGTAATAGCTCACTGGTCAAGTGATTCCGCGCCGACAATGTAGCGGGGCTCAAGTACACCGCCGAAACCGTGGCATTCAGTTTTGCTGGATGGGTAGGGGAGCGTCGTTCACGAGGTGAAGCCAGCGGGTAACTTCTGGTGGATTGTGGACGAGTGAGAATGCAGGCATGAGTAGCGAAAGACGGGTGAGAAACCCGTCCGCCGGATGACTAAGGGTTCCAGGGTCAAGCTAATCTGCCCTGGGTAAGTCGGGACCTAAGGCGAGGCCGACAGGCGTAGTCGATGGACAACGGGTTGATATTCCCGTACCAGTGAAGAACCGTCCATGTTGAGCCGGTGATACTAACCGCCCGAACCATCCCGAACCCCGTCTTTGACGGGGTCGGTGATGGGGAGCGCGGGACCTGAACCGGGGAGGCAAGCGCATTAACAGGTGTGACGCAGGAAGGTAGCCGGGCCGGGCAATGGAAATGACCTGGTCTAAGGGTGTAGGGCTGCCGGTAGGTAAATCCGCCGGCTGTATGCCTGAGACCTGATGGGCGCCCACATGGTGGGTGATCCGGTGATCCTATGCTGCCTAGAAAAGCATCGGCGTGAGGTTCAAACTGCCCGTACCCTAAACCGACACAGGTGGTCAGGTAGAGAATACTAAGGCGATCGAGAGAATCATGGTTAAGGAACTCGGCAAAATGCCCCCGTAACTTCGGGAGAAGGGGGGCCCCAACCTTGAGCACCACGTGCTGGTGTGAGGGGATCGGGGCCGCAGAGACCAGGGGGAAGCGACTGTTTATCAAAAACACAGGTCCATGCGAAGTCGTAAGACGATGTATATGGACTGACTCCTGCCCGGTGCTGGAAGGTTAAGGGGACCCGTTAGCTTCGGCGAAGCGGAGAACTTAAGCCCCAGTAAACGGCGGTGGTAACTATAACCATCCTAAGGTAGCGAAATTCCTTGTCGGGTAAGTTCCGACCTGCACGAATGGAGTAACGACTTCCCCGCTGTCTCAACCATGAACTCGGCGAAATTGCATTACGAGTAAAGATGCTCGTTACGCGCAGAAGGACGGAAAGACCCCGTGACCTTTACTATAGTTTGGTATTGGTATTCGGTGTGACTTGTGTAGGATAGGTGGGAGACTGTGAAGCGGGCACGCCAGTGTTCGTGGAGTCGCCGTTGAAATACCACTCTGGTCACTCTGGATATCTAACTTCGGCCCGTGATCCGGGTCAGGGACAGTGCCTGATGGGTAGTTTAACTGGGGCGGTTGCCTCCTAAAATGTAACGGAGGCGCCCAAAGGTTCCCTCAGCCTGGTTGGCAATCAGGTGTCGAGTGCAAGTGCACAAGGGAGCTTGACTGTGAGAGTGGCAGCTCGAGCAGGGACGAAAGTCGGGACTAGTGATCCGGCGGCTCGTTGTGGAACGGCCGTCGCTCAACGGATAAAAGGTACCTCGGGGATAACAGGCTGATCTTGCCCAAGAGTCCATATCGACGGCATGGTTTGGCACCTCGATGTCGGCTCGTCGCATCCTGGGGCTGGAGTAGGTCCCAAGGGTTGGGCTGTTCGCCCATTAAAGCGGTACGCGAGCTGGGTTCAGAACGTCGTGAGACAGTTCGGTCCCTATCCTCTGCGCGCGTTGGAAATTTGAGAAGGTCTGTCCTTAGTACGAGAGGACCGGGACGGACGAACCTCTGGTATGTCAGTTGTACCGCCAGGTGCATGGCTGATTAGCTACGTTCGGGATGGATAACCGCTGAAAGCATCTAAGCGGGAAGCCGGCTTCGAGATGAGATTTCCTTGCCCCTTTGAGGGTGTGAGGCCCCCAGCTAGAACACTGGGTTGATAGGCTGGATGTGGAAGCGAGGACTGAAGACTCGTGAAGCTGACCAGTACTAATAGGCCGATGACTTACACACACTCTTATCCTATTGCTTGCTTCAAGGTGATGGGTTGGTGTTCGCGTCCGCTGTGCGGTTGTCTGATTGCAACCGGCTGTCTGCTTGTTGGTGGGTGGTTGGGGTGTTTTGAGTTGAATAGTGTCACTGTTGTGTGACCCGTAGGTTTCCCTGCTGTTGCCCGTGTTGAGGGTGGTGGTGTGGGGTTAGGGTTACGGCGGTCATAGCGTGGGGGAAACGCCCGGTTCCATTCCGAACCCGGAAGCTAAGGCCCACAGCGCCGATGGTACTGCAGCCGGGAGGTTGTGGGAGAGTAGGTCGCCGCCGGACATTCTTTGAGGGAGGGCCTCGCACCGTTG
>NZ_JABFNH010000040.1:0-384 GCF_017168435.1 Micrococcus sp. KRD070 | reverse complement strand
GGTTGTGCCGGGTGGGTGGTGGTGGTGCTCATGGTGTGCTCCTCGCGGTGGAACAGGGTGGGCGTGGTCAGGTGTGGGCCTGGGAGTCGTCGGCCGTGGTGGCGGTGATGCCGGCCAAGTCCTCGGCGTGCTGCGCCACGATGTCCGCGACGATGCGGGCCATGGCTTCGGCGTCTTTGGCCGCGGCGTCGGCGACGGCTGCCAAGTCCTCGGCATTTCTGGCTGCGGTGTCCAGGTAGCGGCCGCTGGCGTGCTGGTCCTCGGCGGGGTGCGTGCGGATCACCGGCGGTCCTCCAGGCTGGGGAGGCGGTCCAGCGTCGGGCGGGCGTCCTGCGCCGCGCTCGAGGCCGTTGCGGGCGTTCTGGCTGGCGTGGGGGCATCGGG
>NZ_JABFNH010000004.1:157549-175684 GCF_017168435.1 Micrococcus sp. KRD070 | reverse complement strand
AGATGTGTATAAGAGACAGGCGCTCAGCCGGCGGTGAACCGGGCGGCCAGGGCCTGCCGGTCGGTCTTGCCGGTGGAGAGCAGGGGCAGGGCCTCGAGGAGGAGCCAGGTCTTGGGCACCGCGGCCGCACCCAGCGCCGCGCGCACGTGGGCGCGCAGGACGGCCTCGTCGGGGGCCGCGGCCGGGCGGACGGGCACGACGGCGGCGCACAGCCGGGCGCCCCACTCGGGATCCGGCACGCCGGCCACGTGGGCCGCCGCGACGCCCGGGTGCGCCTCGAGCGCCGCGGTCACCGCGGCCGCGGACACCTTCACCCCGCCCGTGATGACCACGTCGTCCAGGCGGCCGGTCACGGCCAGCCGCACGCCGCCGTCGTCCGTGGGGGAGAGGATGCCCGTGTCCTCGGTCAGGAAGGCGCGGGCGCCGTCCGCGGCGGGGACGAAGTGGGCGGCGGTGCGGGCGGGGTCGTCGAGGTAGCCGGCGGCCACCATGGGCCCGGCCAGGCGCACGCGCGGCGGGGCGTCGGGGCAGTCCGGGGCCACCGCGGCGGTGACGCCGGGCAGCGGCACGCCGTCGTAGACGCAGCCGCCGCACGTCTCGGCCATGCCGTAGGTGGCGGTGAGACGCACCCCCGCCGCCTCGGCCGCGGCCCGCAGCGCGGGATCGAGCCGGGCGCCGCCGACGAGCACGCGGTCGAAGGAGCGCAGGGCCGCCCGCCCGGCCGGGTCGGCGTCGGCCGCGAGGAGGCGCGCGAGCTGGGTGGGGACGAGCGAGATGAGCCGGGGGCCGGCGTCGTCGGGCAGGGCGGCCGCCCCGGTGGCGAACGCCGCGGGCGTGAAGGGGCCCGGTGGCAGGGCCACGGGGGCGGTCCCGGCCGCGATCGAGCGGGAGAGCACGGCGAGCCCGGCCACGTAGTGCACGCCGAGGGCCAGCAGCCACGCCCCCTCGCCGCCGAGCCGCCGGGCCGTGGCCGCGGCCGAGGCGCGCAGGGCCGCGCCGGTCAGGACGATCTGCTTCGGCGTGCCCGTGGACCCGGAGGTGCGCACCACGGCGACGGCGTCCGGGTCCCCGCAGCGGCGTGAATCGCGGGCCTCGGGCCGGGGGAGGACGGCGCCGTCGGCGGTCAGCTCGACGGGGGCGCCGCCGTCGAAGGCCGCGGCGAGGGCGTCCGTGGCGCGAGCGAGGGCGTCGGCGGTGGCGGGCATGGCCCCGAGTGTAGGAGGCCCGGCGGTCGGACGGATCCGCCCCGCGGATCGGATCCGCCCGGCCGGTCAGAGCAGGAACGGCACGGTGGCGATCTTGACCACCATGATCAGTGCGAACAGCTGGGCGTACCCCTCGGTCACGCGGGCGTCGGTGGACCGGGAGAGCGCGTAGTCCAGGATCGCCGGCTGGCCCGTGATGCCCGCCAGCGCCCCGTAGGTGCGATCCACGGACTGCCCCAGCAGCCGTGCCGCGGCGATGAGCAGGGCCGCGGTCAGCGCGGTGAGCACGGCGGACATCAGGATGGCCAGCCCGCCGACCCGGGTGAACACCGTCTCGATGAACGCCGGGCCGGCGGCCAGGCCCACCACGCCCAGGAAGATCATGAGGCCGAACTGCCGCAGCGTCAGCGCGATCTCCGTGGACGGCTCCCATACCGTGGGTCCCGTTCGGCCGATCGCACCGAGGGCGAGGCCGACGAGGATGCACCCGGCCGCCGGGCCGAGGGAGAAGGAGGCCCCGCCCGGAAGCGGGATCGTCACCATGCCCAGCAGGTAGCCCAGCGCCATGCCCGTGCCCAGGGAGATCCAGTCCAGGTCCGAGAGCCCGCGCGTCGAGTTGCCGAAGAAGTCGCGCACCGCCTCCATCCGCGGCGCGGTGGTCACGATGAGCACCCGGTCGCCGACCTTGAGCTCGGTCTGCGGGGTGGCCAGCGACTCGACGTCGTCGCGCCGCAGCCGGGCGACGTCGGTGCCGAAGCGCTCGCGCAGGGACAGCGTGCCCAGGCGGCGATCGGCCAGGGCGCGGGCGGTGACGATGACCATGGAGGTCTGCAGCGGGTTCATCACCCGCGCCGGGTCGGCGCCGGTGCGTCGGCCGAAGGCCTGCACGGCCGCGTCGATGTTCTTCTCCGTGCCGTCCAGGACGACCTCGTCCCCGGGTTCGATCCGGTCGGCGGAGCCGGCGATCCGGGCCACGCCGCCGTGGCGCAGCGCCACCACGCGCACCAGCCCCTCGGAGATCCCGGGGATCTCCCGCACGGCGAGCGCGGAGGTGGCGACCGCGGCGGTGAAGCGCAGCTTGCCGTCGGTCACCGGCGCCGGATCGCGCGGGGAACTGCTCCACGGGCGGGCGGCGAGCACGGTGATCGCGATGATGGTGCCGACCACGCCCACCAGGTAGGACAGCCCGTAGCCCACGGCCGGGGCCTGCCCGCCGGTGAGCTGGTTCGCCAGCGCCATCGCCGGCGTCGCGGTGAGCGAACCCGTCCACACGCCGATCGCCGTCGGCAGGTCCAGGTTGAGCAGCGCGGCCAGCGGGTGCACCGTGAAGGCGGTGAGGATCACCACGACGACGGCGGCCAGCATCAGGGGCAGGTTGCGGCGCAGGTCCCGGAAGAACACCTTGCCGGCGCCGAGCCCGATCAGGTAGGCGAACAGGGCCAGGCCGAAGCTCTGGAACAGGGCCAGCCGGTCGCCGACGTCGGGCAGCACCGCCCCGACGAGCAGGCCCACGAACAGTGCTCCCGAGGCGCCGAGGCGGATCTTGCCCAGGGGGATGGTGCCGACGGCGGCGCCCAGGGCGACCGTGGCCATGAGGACGAGGATGGGCTGGTCGTCGAGCAGTGCGAGCATGGGCGGGTCTCCGTCCTGCCGTGGTGGTCGGTCAGAAGTGGTACGGGAAGGCGGACCAGTCCGGGTCGCGCTTCTGCAGGAACGCGTCCCGGCCCTCCACGGCCTCGTCCGTCATGTAGGCCATGCGCGTGGCCTCGCCGGCGAAGACCTGCTGGCCGGCCATGCCGTCGTCGGGAAGGTTGAACGCGAACTTGAGCATGCGCAGGGCCTGCGGGGACTGACGGTTGATGTCCGCGGCGTACTCGAGGGCGACCTCCTCGAGGCGCTCGTGGTCCACGGCCTCGTTCACCGCGCCCATGGCCACCATCTCCTCGGCCGAGTACTCGCGGGCGGTGAAGAAGATCTCGCGGGCGCGCTTCTGGCCCACCTGCCGGGCGAGCAGGGCCGAGCCGTAGCCGGCGTCGAAGGAGCCCACGGTGGCGTCCGTCTGCTTGAACTTCCCGTGCTCGCGGGAGGCGAGGGTGAGGTCCGCGACCACGTGCAGCGAGTGGCCGCCGCCGGCCGCCCAGCCGTTCACGACGGCGATGATCGCCTTGGGGGAGGTGCGCATCAGGCGCTGGACCTCGAGGATGTGGAGGCGTCCGGCGCGGGCCGGGTCGATGGTCTCGGCCGTCTCCCCCTCGGCGTAGCGGTAGCCGTCGCGGCCGCGGATGCGCTGGTCTCCGCCGGAGCAGAACGCGTGGCCGCCGTCCTTGGGGGAGGGGCCGTTGCCGGTGAGCAGCACCGTGCCCACGTCCGGGGTCATGCGCGCGTGGTCGAGGGCGCGGTAGAGCTCGTCCACGGTGCCGGGGCGGAACGCGTTGCGGACCTCGGGGCGGTCGAAGGCGATGCGCACCGTCGGCAGGTCGCGCACCCAGCGGCCGTCGGCGTCGCGCTCCACCTGACGGTGGTAGGTCAGGTCCTCGAAGTCGAAGCCCTCGACCACGCGCCAGCGCGTGGGGTCGAAGAGGTCGGAGACCTGCTCGGGCAGGCGGTCGCGGTCGGGGCGGGCGGCGTCGGGCTGCGGGGTGCTCATGGGGCCCGAGTCTAGGCCCGCCGGGCGAGGCGGGGGTGAGCCGCCCGCCTCCTCCGCGAGCCAGACAATTCGGTCGTCCCAGGGCCGTTCTGACAGCAGTACTCTCTGGTTCACGCGCGCGGCGCACCAGCGCATCGACGGCTGCGCGGGCTGCCGGGGCCCCGCCCCGGCTCAGACGATCCGCGCCGTCGCCCCCAGCGCGGTCAGCAGGAACGCGTACTCCCAGGCGGTGTCCTCCCAGCCCTGGTACCGGCCGGACGCGCCGCCGTGGCCGCCGTCCATCTCGGTGCGCAGCAGGATCGGGGCGCCGCCCTCGGCCAGAGGCGTGGCCTGGTCGCTCGTCACCGTCCGCCGCAGCTGGGCCACCCACTTGGCCGGCTCGACGTAGTGCACGCGGGTGTCGTTCAGGCTCGTCACGGCCGCGATCGCCGGGTAGTCCACCGCCCGCACGTTCTCATACGGGGTGTAGGCGCGCATGGCCGCGTACACGGCCGCGTCCTCGATCGGGTTGCCCCACTCCTCCCACTCGAGCGCGGACAGCGGCAGCTCCGGGTCGAGGATGGTGGTGAGCGCGTCCACGAACGGCACCACGGCCAGGCACGCCCGGTACAGCTCCGGCGCGAGGTTCAGCACAGCGCCCATGAGCAGGCCGCCGGCCGAGCCGCCCATGCAGGCCACGCGCGCCGGGTCCGCCCAGCCGAGGCCCACGAGGTGCCGGGTGGCGTCCACGAAGTCCGTGAAGGAGTGCCGCTTGGCCAGCTTCTTGCCGTCCTCGTACCAGCGCCGGCCCAGTTCGCCGCCGCCGCGCACGTGCGCGACCGCGAACACCACGCCCCGGTCCAGCAGGGACAGCCGGGCCACACCCAGCACGGGGTCCATGGACATCTCGTAGGAGCCGTAGCCATACACCACGCACGGGGCCGTCCCGTCCGGCTTCACGTCGCGGCGCCGGATCACGGTGACGGGGATCCGCACGTCCTCCCCGGTCACCGACGACGGCTCGGAGGCCGGCGCCCACACGCGCTCGGCCACGTAGTCGGCCGGGTCGTAGCCGGGCACCTCCGTCTCGCGGCGCAGGTGCACCTCGCCTGTCGCCGCCGAGACGTCCAGCACGCGCGCGGGCGTGATCCAGGACGTGTAGGCCAGCCGCAGGAACGGGGACTCGGCCGCCGTCGCGGACAGATGGCACGCGTAGAGCTCCTCGTCGAACGCGGGCTCGCGCCAGTGCGCGGCCTGCCCGGCCAGCACGGCGTCCAGTTCGGCGACGACGACGCGCGGGGTCGTCTCCCGGCGCACGGCCAGGGCGGCATGGGTCAGGGTGACCATGACGCCGTCGACCTTCACGTCCTCGCGGTGCGGGACGACCGTGCGCCAGGCGCCGCGGTCGGCGACGTCCGCCTCGGCGACCACCGAGAGCATCCCGTTGGGCGCGGCGACGGGGGCGCCGTCGTCGTCCAGGGCGCGGTCGTGGACCACGAGCAGCCGGCGGACGCCGTCGGCGTCGGTGACGGGCTCGACGTCGGCGAGCATCCGCCACGCGCGGGGGATCAGCACGCGCGGGGCGGGCAGGGGTGCGGCGGGGTCCTCCGGCAGATCGACCACGAGGGTCTCGGAGACCTCCGAGTTGCCGACGCCGATCAGCAGCTGGGTGCGGTCGGCGACGCCCTCGAAGCCGGTCCACATGCCCGGGTCGGCCTCCTCGTGCAGGAGCACGTCCTCGGCCGGGTCCGTGCCGAGCACGTGGGCCCTGACCTGGTACGGCCGCCACGAGTCGTCCCACACGGTGTAGAACACGCGGGTGCCCGAGCGGTCGAAGCGGACGCCGTGGGCCACGTTCTCGACCGCGTCCGGCAGGTCCTCGCCCGTGGCGATCTCGCGCACGCGCAGGGTGAAGCGCTCGTCGCCGGTGTGGTCCACGGCGTAGGCCACCCGGGTGGCGTCCGGGCTGATGTGCAGGCCGCCGAGCGCGAAGAACGGGTGGCCCTCGGCCTCGGCGTTGCCGTCCAGGATCACCTGCTCGCCCGGCAGGGCGGCGTCCGGGGTGATGACGGGCGGGGTCCAGTCGGCCTCCAGGTCGCCGGTGTCGCGTGCGGGCACGCGGCAGTGGATCGGGTACTCGGCGCCCTCGCGGGTGCGCACGAAGTACCACCACCCGTCCCGGCGGGCGGGCACGGAGCGGTCCGTCTCCACCGTGCGGGCCTTGATCTCGCCGACGATCGCCTCGCGCAGCGGCGCCTGGTCCGCGGTCACGGCCTCGGTGTACGCGTTCTCGGCGGCCAGGTGCTCGAGCACGCGGGGCTCCGCCTTGCCGCGCAGCCACTCGAAGTCGTCCTGGAACGTGTGGCCGTGGTGGCGGCGGGTCACGGGCTCGGCGGAGGCGGACGGCGGGACGGGGGCGTGCGAAGTGGTCTGGGGCATGCGGCCCATCCCATCACGCCGCGCGGGGCGGGGCCGACACCCCGCGCCGCACACGGCGACGGCGGCGCACCGGTCCGGTGCGCCGCCGTCGGGGGTGACGGGGGTGTGGCTCAGAGTGCCCGGGCCACGAGCATCTTCATGATCTCGTTGGTGCCGCCGTAGATCTTCTGCACGCGGGCGCCCGTGAACGCCCGGGCGATCGGGTACTCCTCCATGTACCCGTACCCGCCGAAGAGCTGCAGGCAGCGGTCGACCACCTTGTTCTGCATGTCGCTGGCGAAGAACTTCACCATGGAGGCGTCTGCGGCGGTCAGCGTGCCGTCCACGTGGGCGACGATGCACTGGTCCACGAGGGTCCGGGTCGCCAGCGTGTCCGCGACGCACTCCGCCAGGACGAACTGCGTGTTCTGGAAGGACATCAGCGGTTCGCCGAACGCGTGACGCTCCTTGGTGTACCGGATGGTCTCGCGCACGGCGGCCTCGCACACGCCCGCGGCCAGCACCGCCAGGGTGAGCCGTTCCTGAGGCAGCTGGGCCATGAGCTGCACGAAGCCCTGGCCCTCGTCCGGGCCGAGCAGGTGGGACACGGGGACCCGCATGTCCGAGAAGGAGAGTTCGCGGGTGTCCTGGCCGTGCTGACCGATCTTCTTCAGGACCCGGCCGCGCTCGAAGCCCTCGAGGCCGTCCGTCTCCGCGACGATCAGGGACAGACCGCGGCCACCGGGCTCGTCTCCCGTCCGCGCCACGATGAGCAGCAGGCCGCAGTGCGTGGCGTTCGAGATGAAGGTCTTGGAACCGTTGATCACGTAGTGGTCCCCGTCGCGGGTGGCGCGCGTGCGGACCGCCTGCAGATCCGACCCGGTGTTGGGCTCGGTCATGGCGATCGCCCCGACCAGCTCTCCCGAGGCCAGCCCGGGCAACCACCGCTGCTTCTGCTCCTCGGTGCCGTACGCCAGGATGTAGTGCGCGACGATCGGGGAGTGGATGCTGAATCCCCACGCGTCGTCGAAGCAGCGACCCTGTTCGGTGAGGATCGCGGCCTCGAGCGCGAAGGTGCCGCCGGCCCCGCCGTACTCCTCCGGCAGGGAGGGACACAGCAGGCCGGCCTCTCCGGCCTTGGTCCACAGGTCGCGGTCCACCCCGTGCTGCTCGGCCCAACGCTCCTCGTGGGGGACGACCTCGCGGGCCAGGAAGTCGCGGCAGTGCTCCAGCAGGGCCTCCGCGTCCTCCGTCAGCCAGGGGGATCGGTACGAATCCAGGATCATGGTGTTCTCCTCGGTGTCTCAGTGTGTCGGTGTCGGTCAGCGGGAACCGAAGACGGGGCGCCGCTTCTGCGCAAATGCGCTCATCCCTTCGGCGGCGTCGTCGGAGGCCAGCGCCTCCAGGAAGGCCCGGCGCTCGTGGGCCAGGCCGTCGGTCAACGACAGGTCCTGGGCGCGGCGGGCACAGCCGACGGCGAGGCGGACCGCGCCTGGCGCGTTGTCCGCGGCGCGCCGGGCGATGTCGACCGCACGGGCGACGACGTCCTCGTCCGCCGCGACCTCGGCGACCAGGCCCGCGGACTCGGCCCACGCAGCGTCGACCGACTCACCGGTCATGAGCATCCGCGTGGCCTTGGCCTTGCCGATCGCGTGGACGAGCCGCTGTGTGCCGCCGGCGCCGGGGATGACGCCGAGCCGGACCTCGGGCAGTCCGAAGGACGCGGACTCCCCGGCGACGACGAGGTCGCAGGCCAGGGCCAGCTCGCAGCCACCGCCGAGGGCGAGTCCGCGCACCGCGGCGATCACCGGCTGGGGGCTCGCGGCGAGCAGGTCGAACAGCCGGTCGAGGTAGACCTCGGCGTCCGGGTCGGCGGTGAGGGCCTCGCGGAGGGCGAGCACCTCCGGGATGTGTGCACCGGCACAGAACGCGCGGTCGGAGCCGGTGATCACGACGGCGCGCACCTCCGGGTCCTGCTGGGCGTGCTCGAGGGCATCGGCGAGGCCGGCCACGAGCGCCGACCCCAACGCGTTCAGGGCCCGGTCGTCCTGCAGGTGGATCACGGTGACGGGGCCGATGCGCTCGGTCCGGATGATGTCGCGGGTCATGCTCGGCCGCCTTCCTCGACGTCGCCGGCCCCGCCGCCGGGGCGGGCGGCCTCCGACGCGTCCGCATAGAGGTCCGTGTGCCGGCCGCGGATCGTCTTCTTGTCGATCTTCCCGACACTGGTGCGGGGGAGCTCCGTGACCACGTCCACGCGCTCCGGGAGCTGCCACGAGGCGAACGCCCCGCTCAGGTGCTCGTGGACCTCGGCGAGCGTGATCGTCGCTCCAGGACGAAGCATCACCTGTACGTATGGGCGCTCCTGCCACTTGGGGTGGGGCAGCCCGACGACCGCGGCTTCCGTGATGGCCGGATGGCTCGTCAGCAGGTTCTCCATGTCGATCGACGAGATCCACTCGCCGCCGGACTTGATGACGTCCTTGAGGCGATCGGTGACCTTGAGGTAGCCGTCCGAGTCGACGGTGCCGACGTCGCCGCTGCGCCAGTAGCCGTCGAGGAACCGGCCCTCGGCGTCGGCCTCGCTCATGCCGTGGTACCCCGTCGTGACCCACGGCCCGCGCACGCAGATCTCCCCCTGGCTGACGCCGTCGAAGGGCAGGTTTTCATCACCCGGCCCGACGATCCGCAGGTCCACGTTGGTCAACGGCAGGCCCTGCTTGCGTTTGAGGTCCATCAGGGCGGGCTCGTCGAGGCGGGCGAGCACACCCGGCTTGTAGCGGTTCACCGTGACCAGGGGAGTGGTCTCGGTGGCGCCGTAGGCATGGACCACCTCCGCGCCCGTGAGGTCGCGGAATCCCCGCATGAGCGACAACGACGGCTCGGTCGCCCCGGAGATCATGCGCAGCCGGCTCAGGTCCGGCTTCTCGTCCAGGGTCTCGATGTAGGCGAGCATCGGCTGGAAGATGGCGGGGGCGCCGCTGGTGATCGTCACCTCTTCGGCGATGAGGGCGTCGGTCAGGGGGGCGGTGTCCTCCGCCATGTAGCGGCCGGGGAGGACGATCTTGTTCGCCATCAGGGTGGCGGCCTGCGGGAGGCCCCAGGCCTGGCCGTGGAACATGGGGGTGATGATCATGGTGGCGTCCCGGAGCGTCATGCCGATCGAGGCGGCCAGGGCATACGAGTGCAGCACGATCGCGCGGTGCGAGTAGAACACCCCCTTCGGCCGGCCGGTCGTGCCGGTGGTGTAGCACGCGCCGTAGGCGGAGGTCTCCTCGACCTCCGGCCAGTCGACGTCCGGGGAGGCCGAGGCCAGGAGGTCCTCGTAGTGCCGCACGCCCGGCAGCGTCGTCTCGATCTCGGACAGGGGGCGGTCCGTCATCACCACCCACGTGGTCACCTCCGGCAGGCGCGGGGCGATGACCTCGGCGTGGCGCAGCAGGGACTCGTCCACGAACACCGTGGTGCACCCGCTGTCCGTGAGGACGTGGACGAGGTCTTCGGGTGCGAGGCGGAGATTCACCTGGACCATCGTCGCGCCGATGCCGGGGATCGCCCAGTAGAGCTCGTAGTGTCGCCGACTGTTCCAGTCGATGACGCCCACGCGGTCGCCGGGGCTGACGCCGAGGCCGGTCATGGCGTTCGCGGCGCGGCGGATCCGTTCGTAGGCCTCGGCGTACGTGTAGCGGTCCCACCCCCCGTCCGGGGTGCGATAGACGATCTCCTGGTCGCCGTGGGTCCGGGCGGCGTGTCGGATGAGGGTGGTGGTGTTCAGCTGGACGTCGTCCCCCGAGGTCGAGGGGTATCCGGTGACGCGGCGGCGGGGCGCGGTGCTCATGGTTCCTCCAGAAGTGGTCAGGATCAGCGGGGCGCCATGCGGATGGCGCCGTCGAGGCGGATGGTCTCGCCGTTGAGCATCTGGTTCTCCACGATGTGGGTGACCAGATGCGCGTATTCGGCCGGATCGCCGAGGCGGGAGGGATAGGGCACCTGCTCCCCGAGGGAGGCACGGGCCTTCTCCGGCAGCTGGTGCATCATCGGCGTGAGGAAGAGTCCGGGCGCGATCGTGTTCACGCGGATTCCGTAGGCTGCGAGCTCACGGGCGATCGGCAGCGTCATCGCCACCACGCCCCCCTTCGACGCTGAGTACCCGGCCTGGCCCACCTGTCCCTCGTAGGCGGCCACGGAGGCCGTGTTGACGATGACGCCGCGGCCGCCATCGTCGTCCGGCTCGTTCTCGGCCATCGCCGCGGCCGCGAGGCGGATGACGTTGAAGGTGCCGATGAGGTTCACCCCGACGATCCGTTCGAAGTCCGCCAGCGGCTGGGGGCCGTCGCGGGAGATCACCTTGGCGGCCGAGCCGATGCCGGCGCAGTTCACGACGCCGGACAGCGGCCCCGGCTGGCGGGTCGCCTCCGCCACGGCGTGCGCGACCTGGACGGCGTCGGTGACGTCTGCCTCGACGAAGACGGCGCCCTCGGGCGCGGTTCCGGCGCGGTCGGCCACCACCACGTGCCCGCCGCGGTCGAGCAGCGCGCGGGTCGTGGCCTCGCCGAGGCCGGACGCGCCGCCGGTGACGAGGAAGGTGCGGTCCTTGATCTGCATGTGATGCTCCTGGTTCTGGTCCTGGGAGGGTTCCGTTGGTCGGGGCGCTTAGAAGCGCTCGAGGATGGTGGCGTTGGCCATGCCGCCGCCCTCGCAGACCGTCAGCAGCCCGTACCGGGCCTGACGGCGGTGGAGCTCGTCGGTGAGCTGAGTGAGCAGCCGGGCGCCGGTCGAGCCGAGCGGGTGGCCGATCGCGATGGAGCCGCCGTTCACGTTGAGCTGGTCCTCCGGGTAGCCGAACTCGTCCATGAAGATCAGGGGGACGGGGGCGAACGCCTCGTTCACCTCGACGAGGTCGATGTCCGTGATGTCCAGTCCGGCCTGGTCCAGGGCGCGGCGGGTCGCGGCGAGGATCGCTGTGAACTGGAGCACCGGGTCGTCCGCCGCCACCGCCATGCTGAGGATGCGGGCCTTGGGGCGCAGCCCGGCGGCCTCGGCGGCGCCGCGTTCGGCGACGAGGAGGGCGGCGGCGCCGTCGCTGAGCTGGGAGGAGTTCCCCGCCGTGATGGCGCCGTCGGGGGAGAACACGGGGGCGAGCGCGGCCACCTTCTGCGGATCGACGTCCGCACGGATGCCTTCGTCGGCGGTGAGTGCCACGGTGTCGCCATTGCGGTCGAGCCCGTCGATCGGCACGAGGGAATCCGTGAAGCGGCCTTCCCGGGTGGCTTCGGCGGCGCGGCGGTGGCTCTGGACGCTGTAGGCGTCGAGCCGTTCGCGCGTGAGGCCCCACTTCTCCACGATGAGCTCCGCGGACGGCCCCTGGGCGGGGAGGTTGCCTTCGAAACGGGCCAGGGAACGCGTGCCGTACCACTCGCCGCGGGGGCCGCCCGGGGCGAAGAGCGGGCCGAGGTCCACCCGGGACATGGACTCCACGCCGCAGCCGATCGCCCAGTCGTATTCGCCGGACCGGACGCCCTGGGCGGCGAAGTGCACGGCCTGTTGGCCGGAGCCGCACTGGCGGTCGATCGTGGTGCCGGGCAGGCCGATCGGCAGGCCGGCGCCGAGTAGCGCGTTGCGGGCCACGTTGCCCGCCTGCTCGCCGCGCTGGAGCGCGCAGCCGGCGATCAGGTCGTCCAGGGCGTCGGCGTCGGCCCCGGAATGGCGGACGAGGTGGTCGAGCGTGTGCGCGAGCAGGTCCAGGGGATGCCAGTCGCGCAGGGCGCCGCCGCGGCGGCCCACGGGGGTGCGGACGGCGTCGACGATCACGGCGTCTCGGCTGGAAGGGGCGGTGCTCATGGGTTCTCCTTCACGGGTGAGGTCTGGTGGGACGGAGGGGCCCGGCTCAGGCGGGGACGCCGGGCTCGGTGAGGTCGGCCCGCAGGCGGTGCTTGAGGATCTTCCCGGAGAGGTTGCGGGGGATCTCGCGCAGCACCAGCTCGTGCGGGAGCTTGTAGTGCGAGAGGCGGCCTTCGCCGTAGTCCCGCAGCGCCTCGAGGGACACGGTCGCGCCGGGCATCGGGGCGACGACGGCGACGATGCTCTCCCCGTAGTCGGGATGGGGGCGTCCGATGATCGCCAGTTCGGCGACGCCCGGGCAGCCGGCCAACGCGTTCTCCACCTCGGCGGAGTACACGTTGCGCCCGCCCGTGATGATGAGGTCCTTGAGGCGGTCGACCACGGTGAGGAAGCCCTCCTCGTCGACCCGGGTGAGGTCGCCCGTGTGGACCCAGCCGTCGACGACCGTGACCGCCGTGGCCTCGGGGTTCCGCCAATACCCCTTCATCATGGTCTCGCCCCGCATGATCATCTCGCCGACCTCCCCAGGGCCGACGTCGCGGCCGTCCGCGTCGACGACGCGCACCTCGGTGTTGGGCATGGCCATGCGCCCGCTCGTGTGTGGCTTCGCCATGACCTCCTCATGGGTGAGCAAGATCCCGCCCGGACCGCCCTCGGTCTGGCCGCACGCCTGGATGATGTGGACGTGAGGCAGCGCGGCCACGAGCGCCTCGGCCGTGCTCGCCGGCATCGGGGCGGCGCCGTAGAGGATGCCGCGCAGGTGGGACAGATCGCTGGCGGCCAACCTCGGGCTGCGCAGCATGTAGGCGAGCATCGTGGGGACGCCGAAGAAGATGGTGGCCCTCTCCCGCTCGAGCGTCGCGATGACCTCGTCGGGGTCGAAGGCCGGGAGCAGGACGTGGGTGGCGCCCAGCATTACGCCGCTGAACAGCAGGAGGTTGAGGGCGGCGGAGTGGTACAGCGGCGCCACGTGCACCATCGTCTCGCCGACCCGCATGCCCAGGCCCA
Organism: Micrococcus sp. KRD070; assembly: GCF_017168435.1. Classification (NCBI taxonomy): domain Bacteria; kingdom Bacillati; phylum Actinomycetota; class Actinomycetes; order Micrococcales; family Micrococcaceae; genus Micrococcus; species Micrococcus sp. KRD070. Next base: position 162,586 of record NZ_JABFNH010000004.1, on the reverse strand, counting down.
TGATCATGTTCTGGCCCACCCACAGCACGCGGTGGTGGTCGAAGAGGGCGCCCTTCGGCCGTCCCGTCGTGCCGGAGGTGTAGATGATGAGGGCGTCGTCGTCCTCGGCCAGGTCCGGATGGGCGACGGCTCCTTCAGGCCGGCCGTCGGCCGCGGCGAGGACGTCGTCGAAGCCGTCGAGAGCGCCGAGCGCGAGGAGCTGGGCCGACCCCGAGTCCGCTGCGGCCAGGGCCTGGACACCCTCGCCGACGGTCGGGTCGACGAGGAGCATCCGCGCCTCGGTGTCGGCGAGGAAGTGCTCGAGTTCAGGACGCGCGGAGCGCGGGTTGACGGGGGCGACGATCGCACCCGCCCGCAACGCTCCGTAGAGGCCGATCACGAATTCGGGGGTGTTGCCGGCCACGAGGACGACGCGGTCGCCCGGGCGCAGTCCTCGGGAGATGAGTTCACCGGCGAGCCGGTCCACGGTCGCATCGAGGTCGGCATAGGTGAGCGAGGAATCGCCCCATTTCAGGGCGGGGTGCTGGGGGACGCGGCGGGCCGTGGTGGCGAGGACGCTGGGGAGGGTGGACGCTGGGGAGGGTGGCCATGATGTGCTCCTGAGGACGGACGGCGGGGTCAGCGAGGGGGACGGACGACGGCGAGCGGCAGGTCGAGCTCGTTAGCGATCCGCTCCCACTCGGCTCCGGGACGGGTGAGGATCGTGCGGGCGATCTCGTCCCGGGTCGAGCCGATGTGCTCCGCCAGGCGGGCGGCGAAATGGGGCTCGACCGCGGCGACGGCCACATGGCCGTCGGCGCTGGCGTAGAGGGAATAGGTGGGCAGGTCTCCGCCGAGCGGGCCGCCCGGGCCGAGCAGGCCCCGCCGCACCGGGGCCGCGGCGGCCCTGGCGGCGTCCTCGAGCGTCACGCGGACGCGGGTGACCGGGCCCCCGTGGTCTCGGCTCCGCAGCGCGGCGAGCGCGGCGGAGACGGCCCGCTCCCCGCCGAGCAGGTCGGCCACGGGCACGAGCGGCATCCGGGGGGCGTCGAGGGTGCCGGCGGCGGCCTGGTAGGTCAGGTCGTGGCCCGGCAGGTCGGCGTCGTCACCGTCGTGTCCCACGACCTCGAGGAACACGGCTCCCGCGGCATGCGCCGAGGCAGGTAGGCCGAGACGGTCGGCCGCGGACGGGCGCAGCGAGCTGAGCAGCAGGTCAGCGCCCTTCAGGAGGGTCGCGAGGTGGTCCTGCCCGGGACCGGTCTTCAGGTCCAGGGTCAGGACGCGCTGGCCGGCGATGAGTTCGGCGTACCACTGCGGGGCAGCGGCGGCGAGCGGATCGCCCGTCGGCGGTTCGATCTTCACGACCTCGGCTCCGAATTCGGCGAGCCGGGCCGCTGCGAGGGGGCCGGGCAGGTTCACGGCCACGGAGACGACGCGGATCCCGGCCAGGGGCCGCTCGCCCACGGATGTGGCGGGGCCGGACGTCGTCTGATCGATGGGCTGCACGGGTGCCCTCCTCTCGGTCCACTGGAATGTGATCTGCATCGCATCGGGGCGATGTTGTACGAATGTATAGTCGACTGTGCGAATGTGCAATGGCAGGATGAGATCCGCCGTCATCACCGACGGGCGGCAGCCCCCGGCCTCGCGGGGCTCGAGAGAGGAGCAACGGTGACGATCGACGCACGGAACGGTCCCGGAGGGGCGGGGATGGACGCCCCGGCATCGGACCTCACGGGCAAGGCCCGCATCCGACACGCCGCCCTCCGGCTCTTCGCGCATCACGGCGTCGAGGGGACCTCGATGCGTGCCATCGCCGAGGAGGCGTCCGTGACCGTCGGCCTGATCACGCATCACTACGGCTCCAAGGCCGGGCTGCATCGGGAGGTGGACGCCGCGGTCGCCGACGATTTCGCGGCCGCGATCGCGTCCGTCCCCGCGGAGGGGACGGCTCGAGACGTGACCCTCCGTCGGGACGCCGCGGTGGCTGAGATGCTCCGGGCCCGTCCCGACGTCCTCGAGTACGTCCGGCGCCATGTGCTGCTGGGCGAGCCGGCCGCCGACTCCCAGCTCGTGGAGAAGCTCACGGCGCTCGCCCGTGAGCAGGTGCGCCAGCTGCGTGCCGCGGGGCTCATCAGCGGCCGGCGGGACGAGGTGCCGCAGGTGGTGTCGATGATCATGCGCATGCTCGGCGAGCTCTTCTTCGAGCCGCTGGTGGACCGGATCGTCGACGCGGTCGACCGCGACGCCGCCCGGCCGGCGGTGGTCGTCCGTGTCCAGGCGGCGGAAGACGAAACAGCGAGAGGAGGCCGGGCATGACGGCCCAGGCGACAGACGGGCGGCACGCAGAGGACTTCACCGTGGGCGAGGAATGCGACCTCGGCACGTACGAGGTGACGGAGCAGGAGGTCATCGCGTTCGCATCCCACTGGGACCCGCAGGACATCCACATCGACCCCGGGCACGCCGAGACGGGGGGCCGCTACGGAGGCCTGATCGCCAGCGGCCTCCACACCCTGGCGATCCTCCAGCGCCTCCAGGTGCTGGGACGCCGCGAGCACTGGAACGTGATCGCCGGGCAGGGCATCGACCGCCTGCGGTTCCGGCGGCCGGTGCGCCCGGGGGACGTCCTCTCCGGACACAGCCGCGTCATCGACGTGCGGCTGGAGCCAGAGTGGCGCCGCGGACTCGTGGTGTTCGACGTGCGCGCCCTCAACCAGGAGGGCAAGGAGGTGCTGACCATGGAGATGGCGGCCTACCTCGAGATGCGGTCCGAGGCCACGGCCGGGAGGCGGGCATGACCGGCACCAGGGTGGCCACCGAACGTCACGACACCGCCCTCGTCCTGACCCTGGACGGCCCGGATCGGCTCAACGCCGTCACGCCGACCGCCATGGAGGCGCTGCACACCGCGCTGGGGGAGGCCGGTCGGGACCCGGCGATCCGCGCCGTCATCCTCACCGGCCGAGGACGGGCCTTCTGCGCGGGAGCCGATCTCCGGGACGACCTCGATCCGGAGGCGACGATGCGCGCGGCCAACCGTGTCGTCGAGACGATCCGGGCGGTGGACGTGCCGGTCATCGCGGCCGTCAACGGTCCGGCCGTGGGCTACGGCGCGGCCCTGGCGGCCGCCGCCGACCTCGCGGTCGCCGCCGACGACGCGTACCTCCTGCTGCCGTTCACGGGCATCGGCCTGGTGCCGGACGGCGGCAGCTCCGTCACCATCGCGCGGGCCGTCGGCCGGGCGCTGGCCGCGGAGATGGCCCTGACGGGGCGGCGCCTCGGGGCGGAGGAGGCTCGGGCCGCGGGGCTGTTCTCCCGCGTGGTCCCCGGGCCGGACCTCGCCGGCGTCGCCCACGCCCTCGCCGACGCGGTGGCCGAGCGTCCCCGCCGTGCGGTCGCGCTGGCCAAGGCCGCCCTCAACGCGGCCGACGCGGAGGTCGTGGGGCGCGCGCTCGAGCGTGAGGCGCGGGACCAGGTGGAGCTGATCCGCTCGGCCGAGTTCGCGCAGCGGTCCGCCGCCTTCCGGCGCTGACGACACCCCGCGCCGCACACGACGACGGCGGCGCACCGGTCCGGTGCGCCGCCGCCGGGGGTCGCGGGTCAGTTCAGGCCGAGGGCCGCCCGGACCACGCCGAGCCCGAAGTACGCGACGAACGCGAGCGCCACGAACCACAGCAGCGGGTGCACCTCGCGGCCGCGGCCCTGGCCGGTGCGGATCACCGCGTAGGCCACCACGCCGGCGCCGATGCCGTTGACGATCGAGTAGGTGAACGGCATGAGGATGAACGTGAGGAACGCGGGGAAGGCCGCGCCCGGGTCGGACCAGTCGATCTGCACCACGTGCTGGCACATCATGAACCCGACCACCACGAGCGCGGGGGCCACGGCCTCGAACGGCACGAGGTGGATGAGCGGGGAGAGGAACACGGCCGCGAGGAAGAACAGGCCGGTGAACACGGAGGCCAGGCCGGTCCGGGCGCCCTCGCCGATGCCGGTGCCGGACTCCACGAAGATCTGGTGCGCCGAGCCGGAGGCGGCGCCGCCCACGGCGACCGCGAGCGCGTCCGCGGCGAGCACCCGGTTCAGGTCGGGGATGGAGCCGTCCGGGTTCACGGTGCCGGCCTCGCGGGCCAGGCCCACGGAGACGCCCATCGCGTCGAAGAACACGGAGAGCAGGATCGCGAACACGAGCAGGGAGGCCATCAGCCCGCCCACGGAGGTGAAGGCGCCGAACAGGTCCACGCTGCCGAGCAGGTGCAGGTCCGGGGCGGTCCACTCGGGCAGGGAGGGGGCGATCAGGGACCAGCCGGTGGGCACGGCGTTCCCGTCGGCGTCCACGGAGGGGCCGATGTGGAACACGGCCTCCAGCACGTTGGCGAGGATCGTCGCCACGACGATGCCGATCAGGATGGCGCCGCGCACCTTGCGGATCACGAGGACCGCGGTCAGCAGCAGCCCGACGACGAAGACCAGCACGGGCCAGCCCTCGAGCTCGCCGCCCGTGCCCAGGCCCACCGGGACCGTGGTGTCGGCGGCGTCCGGCAGCCGCCGCACGAACCCGGCGTTGACGAGGCCGATCAGCGCGATGAACAGGCCGATGCCCACCACGATGCCGGACTTCAGCGACTCCGGGACCGCGTCGAACACGGCGCGTCGGAAGCCGGTCACCACGAGCAGCAGCATCACGAGACCGGCGAGGGTGACGAGGCCCATCAGCTGGGGCCAGGTGAGTCCCGGTGTCGTGGCGATGGTGATGGAGACGAACGCGGAGACGCCCAGGCCCGCGGCCACCGCGAACGGGTGCCGCGCCCACACGCCCATGACGATGGTCATGACGCCCGCCACGAGCGCGGTCACGGCGGCCACGGCGGGGATGCCCAGGGTGTTCCCGGCCGAGTCGGGCCCGGACAGGATCAGCGGGTTCAGCACCACGATGTAGCTCATCGCCAGGAACGTGGCGAGGCCGCCGCGGAACTCCTGGCCCACCGACGAGCCGCGCTCGGTGATGCGGAAGTACCGGTCCAGGGCGCCGCGGGGAGCGGCGGGGGACGGGGC
>NZ_JABFNH010000004.1:150685-157449 GCF_017168435.1 Micrococcus sp. KRD070 | reverse complement strand
GCCATGGCACCAGCGTAGTGACCCGGTCCCCCGACGATGGCGCGCGTGCAGTCCCGCTACGCTCGCGGGCATGCGTCCCCGCTCCGCCTCCGCCGCCCGCACCCGGGAGGCGCTGCGCGACGCCGTGCAGATCTACGCCCCCTCCACCGTCTACGCCGTCGGCCTGGGCGCGATGACGCCCGCGCTCGCGGTGGCGGCGCTGGCCCTCGGCCTGGACGCGGCGCGGGCGGCCGCCGTCGTGCTGCTGGTGGGGCTCGGCTCGCTCGTGGCCAACGGGCCGGCCTCGGCGCTCGCGGCCCGGGCGGGTGAGCGGGTCACCATGGTCGTCTCCGCGGTGCTCGGCACGGCGGGCGCGGGCCTGGCCTGGGCGACGACGGCCGGGGTGTCCTCCGGGCCGTCGGCGGCGGGGGTGGCCGAGCCGGGGCGGCTGGCGCTGTTCCTGGCCGCGGTGCTCGCCGTGGGCATGGCCGGGGCCGGGTTCAACCTGGCCCGCCAGGCGTACCTGGCGGTGGCGGTGCCGGCCACGCACCGGGCCCGCGCGATGTCCACGCTCGGCGGGACCGTGCGGATCGGGACCTTCCTGGGCCCGTTCCTGGGCGCCGCCGCGCAGGCCCCGCTCGGGCTGGACGGCGCGTTCGCCGCGGCGGCCGCGGCCATGGCCGTCGGCGCCCTGCTGTGCCTGCGGATCCGGGATCTGCCGGTGCCGGCGTCCGGTCCGGCGGCGGGGGAGGACTCCGCCCCGGCCGGCCGACCCCGCCTGCTGGACGTGGCGCGCGCCCGGCGGGGGGCGTTGCTCACGGCCGGCTTCGGTGTCGTGGCCGTCTCCGCCGCCCGCGCGGCGCGCAACGCCGTCATCCCGCTGTGGGCCACGCACCTGGGCCTGGACGCGGCGACGGCGTCGCTCGTCTTCGGCCTGGCCGGCGCGGCGGACCTGCTGCTCTTCTACCCCTCGGGTCGGCTCATGGACCGCTTCGGCCGGCGCGCCGTGGCGGTGCCGTGCCTGACCCTGCTGGGGGCGGGGTTCCTGGCGATCAGCCTCACCCGGGAGCCGACGGCGTTCGCGGCGGCGGCGGTGCTGCTGGGCATCGGCAACGGCTTCGGCGCGGGGATCGTGATGACCCTCGGGGCGGACCACTCGCCGCCGAACGCGCGCGCCCAGTTCCTCGGTCTGTGGCGCTCGATGTCCGACGCGGGGATGCTCGCCGGGCCGCTGCTGCTCTCCGGGGCGACCGCAGCGGCCGGGCTGGCCGTCGGCGTCGGCTCCCTCGCGGTCGTCTGCGGGGTCGGAGCGGTCGTGTTCGCCGCGGTGCTGCCGCGCGGGCCGGGGGCCGTGGCGGACCCGCCGCCCGTCGTCGTGCGCCCCCGCTGACCGGGGCACCGGACCGTCGGCTCAGTCGGCGGTCTCGTCCGGGGGGATGGTCTGCCCGGAGGCCTGGTCGTCGAAGACCATGTACGTCTGCGTGTCGACGACGCTCGGCAGGGTCTGCAGTTCGTCGAAGATCACGCGGCGCAGGTCGGCGGTGTCCCGCGCGCGGACCAGCAGGATCACGTCCATGTTCCCGCCCACGAGGGAGACGTGGGAGACCTCGGGGATGGCCAGGAGCGTGGCGCGCAGCTCTCGCCAGTCGTGCTGACGCAGCTTCATGGTCACGTGGGCGGAGGCCCCGAAGCCGACCTTGACGGGGTCGACCCGCACGGTGAAGCCTGTGATCACGCCTGCGTCCTGCAGGCGGTTCAGGCGCGAGTAGCAGTGCGCGCGGGAGATGTGCACGCGCTCGGCCAGGGCCGCGACGGACATCCGCCCGTCCTGCGTCAGTTCGCGGACGATCGCGCGGTCCACGCGGTCCAGCGGCTCGGCGGCCATGGCTCCTCCTGGGGCGGGGCGGATGGGGTCGGCCACGCGGCGGCGGACCGTCTGCGTGGCACGAGTCACAATAGCAGTTTGTCCGATGGAGTGCCTGATTTGCACCGGATCGTCTCGTGATCCCGAGTGAGCGCGCGACACATTGACCCTCTTGGGCACACTGAAGGCCACAGATCGAGAGGACCCGCCATGAGTGACCCCACCCCCGCCGTGCCCGGGGCCGCCCGGACCGACGAGGCCGAGACCCGCCCGAACGCCGGCGCCGCCTTCGGCATCTCCCTCGAGGAGTACCTGCTCCCCGCCGCCCGCCGCATCCAGCTGATCGGCGAGGACGGCACCCTGCTGGCCCCGGAGGAGCAGGGCACCGAGCCCGGCCACGAGTATCCCCTGCCCTCCGACGACGAGCTGCTGGCCGCCTACCGCCACCTCGTCATCGGCCGCCGCGTCAACGACCAGGCCTACGCCCTGGTGCGCCAGGGCCGCATGGCCGTCTACCCGTCCTCGCACGGCCAGGAGGCCTCCGAGGTCGCCGCCGCCGTCTGCCTGGGCGAGGACGACTGGCTGTTCCCGACCTACCGCGACACCGTGGCCGTGATCGCCCGCGGCGTCCCGCCGCTCGAGGTGATGGTGGCCTACCAGGGCACCTGGCATCAGGGCTACGACCCCCAGAAGCACCACGTCTCCATCCAGTCCACGCCCCTGACCACCCAGATGCTGCACGCCGTCGGGATGGCCAAGGCCGCCCGCCTGCGCGGCGAGGAGGTCGTGTGCCTGGCCATGGTCGGCGACGGCGGCACCTCCGAGGGCGACTTCCACGAGGCGCTGAACTTCGCGGCCGTGTTCAAGCTGCCGGTGATCTTCTTCGTGCAGAACAACAAGTTCGCCATCTCCGTGCCGTTCGCCAAGCAGTCGGCCGCCCCGTCCCTGGCCCACAAGGCCGTGGGCTACGGCCTGGCCGGCGAGCGCGTGGACGGCAACGACCTCGGCGCCCTGCTGGCCGTGCTGGGCCGCGCCGTGGAGCTGTGCCGGCAGGGCCAGGGCCCCTTCCTCGTGGAGGCGGACACCTACCGCATGCAGGCGCACACCAACACGGACGACCCCTCGCGCTACCGCGACGACGCCGAGGTGAAGGAGTGGGAGGCGCGCGACCCGCTGCGCCGCATGACCGCCTACCTCGAGTCCACCGGCGCCCTCACCGAGGAGGTCTCGGCCCAGATCGCCCGCGACGCCGAGGACGTCGCGCAGCAGCTGCGTGACGCCATGAACGCCGAGACGGAGCTCGATCCGCTCGAGCTGTTCGACCACGTCTACTCCGTGCAGACCCCGCAGCTCGCCGCCCAGCGCGCGCAGCTGGCCGAGGAGCTGTCCCGTTCCGAGCACCAGGAGGCCTGAGCATGGCGACCCTGACCTTCGCCGCCGCGCTCAACGCGGCGCTGGCCGACGAGATGGCCGCCGACGACATGGTGGTGGTGTTCGGCGAGGACGTCGGCACCCTCGGCGGTGTCTTCCGCATCACGGACGGGCTGACCGCGCGCTTCGGCGAGGAGCGCTGCTTCGACACCCCGCTGGCCGAGTCCGGCATCGCGGGCATGGCCGTGGGCATGGCCCTCGGCGGCGCCCGCCCCGTGATCGAGATGCAGTTCGACGCGTTCGCATACCCGGCCTTCGAGCAGATCGCCTCGCACGTGGCCAAGATGCGCAACCGCACCAAGGGCGCCACGCCCATGCCGATCACCATCCGCATCCCCTACGGCGGCGGCATCGGCGGCGTGGAGCACCACTGCGACTCCTCCGAGTCCTACTACGCGCACACCCCGGGCCTGAAGGTGTACACCCCGGCCTCGGTGAAGGACGCGTACATGATGCTGCGCTCGGCCATCCGTCTGGACGATCCGGTGGTCTTCATGGAGCCCAAGAAGATGTACTGGACCAAGGCCGAGCTCGACCTCGACCAGCTGCGCGAAGAGTTCGAGGAGGGCTGGGCCCGCGTCGAGGACAAGAAGGAGCACGGCGAGGCCTGGGCGCGCGCCGCCGTCGTCCGCGAGGGCACGGACGTCACCCTCGTCTCCTACGGCCCCTCCGTCCCCACCTGCCTCGCCGCCGCCCACGCGGCCGCGGAGGAGGGGCTCGCGGTGGAGGTCGTGGACCTGCGCACCGTGAACCCGCTGGACGAGGACACGATGACCGCCTCGGTCGCCAAGACCGGCCGCGCCGTCGTCGTCGCCGAGCCGCAGGGCTTCGCGTCCGTGGCCTCCGAGCTGGTGGCCCGGATCCAGCAGCGCTGCTTCCACTCGCTGGCGGCGCCCGTGGGCCGCGTGACCGGCTTCGACATCCCGTTCCCCGCGCCGAAGCTCGAGGAGCACCACCTGCCGAACATCGACCGCATCCTGGACGCGATCGACGACCTGAACTGGGACCTGGACGCCGAGGAGGCCCGCGCATGAGCAACACCTTCCTGCTGCCCGACCTGGGCGAGGGCCTGACCGAGGCCGACATCGTCCGCTGGCTCGTCGCCGAGGGCGACACCGTGGCCGTCGACCAGCCCATGGTCGAGGTCGAGACCGCCAAGGCCCTCGTCGAGGTGCCGAGCCCGTACGCCGGCACCGTGCTGATCCTGCACGGCGCCGAGGGCGAGACGATGGACGTCGGCAGCCCGCTGATCACCGTCGGCGAGGCCGGCGAGTCCGGTGAGGGCTCCGCGCCCGTCGCCGGCACCGAGACCCTCGCCGTCCCACCGTCCACCGGTGCGGCCGCGGCCGAGGCCGCCCGCCCCGGCGCGCTGAGCTACCGCGAGGAGGAGATGGCCGGCGTCCAGCCGAAGCCGGACAAGGCCCGCGGCGGCGACGGCGACGTCGCCGGCTCCGACGACGAGGCCTCCGGCGCCGTGCTCATCGGCTACGGCACCTCCGGCCACAGGGCCACCTCCCGCAGTCGTCCGTCCAAGCGCGGCCGCGGCGCCACCCGCCCGACGCCGGCCCCCACGGCCGAGGCCGGCGCCCCGCGCGTGACCTCCCCGATCGTCCGCAAGCTCGCCCGCGAGAAGGGCGTGGACGTGGCCGCGCTGACCGGCACGGGCCCGGACGGCCTGATCACCCGCGCCGACGTGCTCACCGCGGCCGAGGGCTCCACCCCGCAGGCCGCCCCGACCCCGGCGCCGTCGGCCGCCGCCGCCCCGGCGGCCGGGGCCACCGCGCAGCCGGGCGCCGTGGACGGGCGGACCGGCCTGGCCGTCGTCGCCCGCACCCCGATCACGGGGGTGCGCAAGGTGATCGCGGACCAGCTCTCCCGCTCGCGCCGCGAGGTCCCGGAGGTCACGGCGTGGCTGGACGTCGACGTCACCGCCCTGCTCGAGCTGCGGGCCGCGCTCAAGGCGAAGGACCCGGAGAACGCGCCCTCGCTGCTCGGCCTGATCGCCCGCTTCACCCTGGCCGGCCTGCGCCGGTACCCGGTGATGAACGCGCGCATCGAGGCGGGGGCGGACGGCAGGGACGAGATCGTGGAGGTCGACGGCGTCCACCTCGGCCTGGCCGTGCAGACCGACCGCGGCCTCATGGTGCCGTCGGTCGAGCACGCGGAGAAGCTGTCCGCGGACGAGCTCACCGCCGCCATCAACGACACCGTCAGCCGCGCCCGCGCGGGCCGGGCCGCCCCGGCCGAGCTCACCCGCGGCACGTTCACGCTGAACAACTACGGCCCGCTGGGCACGGACGGCGCCACGCCGATCATCAACGTGCCCGAGGTCGGGATGCTCGGCATCGGCCGGATCATCGACCGCCCGTGGGTCGTGGACGGGGAGATCGTGGTCCGCAAGGTCACCGAGATGACCGTGACCTTCGACCACCGCGTCACCGACGGCGCCACCGCGAGCGCGTTCCTCACGTTCGTGGCGGACTGCCTCCACGATCCGACGGCGGCCCTCGCCCGGTTCTGATCCGGACGATCCCGGCCCGCCTCAGCCCCTGACGAGCCCTGCGATGTGGCGGCCATTCCTCGCGGATGGCCGCCACATCGCAGGGCTCGTCGTCTGGTGGGCGTGCGGGGAGGGGTCAGTCCGCGCGGCCGCGGCGGAAGGCCGTGCCGAGCGCGCCCCACAGCAGGACCGCGGGGGAGGCGCTGAGCAGGATCCCGGCCGGCTCGGCCGCTGGGTGGGGGCCGGCGCCGCTGGTCGCGGGGGTGTCGAGGGTGAGGGCCAGCAGCGTCAGCCCGGCCGCCAGGCCCGCGACGCCCAGGGACCAGAGCGTGGCCTCCACGCCGCGGGCGCCGCGCGGTGCGGGCCGCGGTGCGCCGTCGTACCGGGCGAACGGCACGGCGAGCAGGCCCCAGGCGGCGGACACGAGCGCCGCGGCGGCCATGTCCGACGGCCGGTGCCAGGCCTCCGTGTAGGCGACGGCGCCGGTGCAGGCGCTGACCACGGCGCCGAGGACGGTGGTGAGAGGTCGCCACCGGGCGGGCACGAGCAGCAGCGCGGCCACCGCGGCGCCCGTCGCGAGCGTCATGTGGCCCGAGGGCAGTGAGTTGCCGCCGGACCACGGGACCCCGTCGGCGTGCTCGGGCCGCGGAAGCGCCGCCTTGAGCAGCTGCGTGGTGAGGTTGGACCCGACCAGCACGACGAGGGCGAGCAGCCCCCGCCGCCGCCACCGGGCCACGGCGAGCGCGCCGAGCGAGGCCAGCGCCATGCCGACCGCCAGCCCGAGCGGCAGGATCCGCACCACTTGGGAGGCCACGTCCGGCACGGTGTCCGCGTAGCGCTCCTCGACGGCGCGGAACACCTGGTACTCGAGCACCTGGCCGGCGGAGGACCACACCAGGGCGGCGTAGACCAGCACGACGCCGGCCACGCACGCGGCCAGCGCCAGCCACCACGTCCACGAGGGGAGGCGGCGCGGGGCGCGGGCGGTGG
>NZ_JABFNH010000004.1:140880-150585 GCF_017168435.1 Micrococcus sp. KRD070 | reverse complement strand
CCCCGCCCACGGACATCGCCCGGCCCTCCGCGACTCCACCGGCTCGGCCCCCGGCCCGGGTGCCGAGCCGGGCGCCCGGCCCCGTCTCTCGGCCGAGGACCTGCTGGCCGCCCGGGACGCCCTGGCCCCGTTCGGCCGGCTGAGCCGGCAGGAGCCCATCGAGTGGGCCGCCGAGGAGCCCCTCGCCCCGGACCTGGCCGACTTCTACCGCTACGTGGGGCCGGAGTGGCTGGAGATCGACACCCTCGGCCTGCCCGTGATGTTCTTCCCGCTGGACCGCCTGTGGGACGAGCAGGCCGGATACCGGTGGAACCACCGCACCGGTGCGCTGCTGGTGGACTGGAACGACGACTGGACGGTGGTGGCCAAGCAGGGCGCCGACCCGTTCATCCACGCGGCCTCCACCGGCCAGGTGCTCATGGCCCCGGGAGACGAGGGCTGGGAGGACCGCCTGGACGAGCCGCGACCGGTCTTCCGCGACCTCACCGAGATGACCCGCGCGCTCGCGGCCGTGGGCACGGCGTGGGCGCGCTTCGACGACCCGTTCACCGCCGACTGGCACCTCACCGAGGAGGTGACGGCCGCCGTCGTCGCCGGCCTGGAGGGGGTGCTCGGCGCCCACGACCGCGCCGTGGACCTGGCCCGTGCCCTCGGCTACCTCGGCGCCGTCTGAGCGTCGGCGCCGACACAGACAGTCCCACCCCGCCGGCGCCCGTCGGAACGGGAGCCGAGCGCCCTTCCTACACTGGCCGCATGAGCACCGCCCCCGCCCTGCCCCCGCTGCCCGGCGCGCCGGGCGGTCCCGCCCTGCCGAGCGTCGAGGAGCTGCTGGCCGACGCCGTCGCGGTCGCCGTGCCGATGCGCGTGCGGTTCCGCGGCACGGACCTCCGCCACGCCCTGCTGCTGCGCGGCCCGGCGGGCTGGGGCGAGTTCTCCCCGTTCCCGGAGTACGGTCCACACGAGAGCGCCGCGTGGCTCGCCGCCGCGATCGAGGCCGGCTGGCAGGGCTGGCCCGCCCCGGTCCGCGAGACCATCCCCGTCAACGCCACCGTGCCCGCGGTGGACGCGGACGACGTCGAGGCCGTCCTGGCCCGCTACGGCGACGGCATCACCGCGGTCAAGGTCAAGGTGGCCGAGCACGGACCCGAGGGCGGTCTCGTCCCCGGCGGCCGCGAGGCCGACCTGGCCCGCGTGCGGCGCGTGCGCGCGCTGCTGCCCCACGCGCAGGTCCGCGTCGACGCCAATGCCGGCTGGACGCCCGCCGAAGCCGTGGACGTGCTCACCGAGCTGGCCGACGTCGGCCTCGAGTACGCCGAGCAGCCCGTGCCCGGCATCACCGACCTCGCGGAGGTCCGCGCGGAGCTGCGCGCCCGGGGCGTCCCCACCCCGATCGCCGCGGACGAGGCGGTCCGCAAGGCCGAGGACCCGCTCGCCGTCGCGGCCGCCGGGGCCGCGGACCTGATCGTGGTGAAGGTCCAGCCGCTCGGGGGCGTGCGCCGCGCCGCGGCGATCGTGGCGGCCGCGGGGCTGCCCGCGGTGGTCTCCTCCGCGCTGGACACCTCCGTGGGCATCGCCGGCGGCGCCGCGCTCGCCGCCTGCCTGCCGTCCCTGCCGCACGCGTGCGGGCTCGGCACCGCGGCCCTCTTCGAGCACGACGTCGTCGCCCCGGCCTGGCGCCCACGCGCGGGGGCCCTCCCGGCGCCGGGGGAGCGGGCCCCCGCCCCCGACCCGGAGCTGCTCGACCGCGTCCGGACGGACGGGGCGCGGCAGGCGTGGTGGGCCGACCGCGTGCGCGCGGCCCACGCGGTGCTGGCCGCGCAGGGCTGACGGGCCCGCCCTGTCCCCGTCGGCGCGGGGCATGTGAGCCGGATTACAGCACGTCGACGGGACGAAATCCGGCGGCCGGGAAGAGTTCAACTCGCGGCCACCTGGGTGTGGCTCGCCGCTCGGAGCGAGGGGCCAAGGTGATGGCGGCCCCGGCCGGTCTCACCCCCGGGGTCGCCTCCGGCCCGGCACCGGAGCCCGAACCATCCCCACGACGCGAAGGACCCCGTCATGCTGAAGCGCCTCCTCCCCATGGCCGGCCACACCCGTGGCAACCGCTCCGCCGTCACGTGCGAGCTCAAGTGCGGCAACGCGTGCGCCCACCCGGTGCCCAACACCTCGGCGAACCCGACCTTCCAGCAGATCGCGGAGACCGCCATCTCGCGCCGCTCCGCCCTGGTCGGCGGCACCGGCCTCGCCGCCGCCGTCGTCATCGGCTCCCAGGTGGCCCAGGCCCCCGAGGCGCTCGCGGACAACGGCCGGCGCCCGACCGGCGGCGGCAAGCTCCCCTTCGAGCCCATCGCGCCGGTGACCCGCACCGTCGACACCATGACCGTGCCGGAGGGCTACGACTGGGGCACCGTGATCCGCTGGGGCGACCCGCTGTTCGCCGACTCCCCGGAGTTCGACATCGAGCACCAGACCGGTGCGTCGCAGGCCGCCCAGTTCGGCTACAACAACGACTACCTGAACATCATCACCGACGGCGGCAACGACCGCTCCGGCTACCTCGTCTCCAACCACGAGTACACCAACGAGAACATCATGTTCTCCCCGGAGTACATCGCCTCGAACTTCGAGGACGTCGTCAACGTCGGCCTCCAGGCCCACGGCCTGTCCATCGTGGAGCTCAAGTGCGCCAAGCGCGGCGCCCAGTGGGAGTACGTCCGCGGTGGCCGCCGCAACCGCCGCATCACCGGCACCACCGAGTTCGAGGTCCGCGGCCCGGCCGCCGGCCACGCGCTGCTCACGACCGTCGAGGACCCGACCGGCACCCGCGTGCTGGGCACCCTGAACAACTGCGCCGGCGGCACCACCCCGTGGGGCACCGTGCTCTCCGGCGAGGAGAACTTCAACCAGTACTTCAAGGGCCGCGGCACCGCCGAGGAGAAGCGCTACGGCATCTCCACCTCCGCCACCCGCCGTGGCTGGGAGAAGGTCCACGACCGCTTCGACCTGACCAAGCCCGGCTACGAGAACGAGGCCAACCGCTTCGGCTGGGTCGTCGAGATCGACCCCGAGGACCCGACCTCCACGCCCGTGAAGCACACCCTCCTGGGCCGCTTCAAGCACGAGGCCGGCACCGCCGTGATCTCCCCGTCCGGCCACGCCGTGGTCTACTCCGGCGACGACGAGCGCCACGACTACCTGTACAAGTTCGTCTCGGCCGAGAAGGTCCGCGAGGGCGACAAGAAGCACAACATGCGCCTGATGGACAAGGGCACCCTCTACGTGGCCAAGTTCTCCGGCGACTCCCCGGCCGCCCAGATCGACGGCAGGGGCACCCTGCCCTCGGACGGGGCCTTCGACGGCTCCGGCGAGTGGATCGCCCTGGCCGACGAGAAGACGTCCTTCGTCCCGGGCATGTCCCTGGCCGAGGTCCTCGTCTACACCCGCCTCGCGGCAGACAAGATGGGCGCCACCAAGATGGACCGTCCGGAGGACGTCGAGACCAACCCGGTCACCGGCAAGGTCTACGCGGCCCTGACCAACAACACCAAGCGCACCGCCGTGGACGAGGCCAACCCGGTCATCGGCAACCGCGACGGCCACGTCATCGAGATCACCGAGCGGGGCGGGGATCACACCTCCACCACCTTCACCTGGGTCATCCTGCTGCTCGCCGGCGACCCGGCGGTCTCCTCCTCGGCCTACTTCGCCGGCTACCCGAAGGAGAAGGTCTCCCCGATCTCCTGCCCGGACAACCTGGCGTTCGACTCCGAGGGCAACCTCTGGATCTCCACCGACGGCCAGCCCGGCACCATCGGCTACGCCGACGCGCTGCACAAGGTCACCCTCGACGGCGCCGAGCGCGGCCGCGTCCAGCAGTTCCTCGCCGTCCCCCGCGACGCCGAGACCTGCGGCCCCGTGATCCACGACCGCGACAACTCCGTGTTCGTCAACGTCCAGCACCCGGGCGAGGACGGCACCTGGGGCGCGCACACCTCCTACTTCCCGGACTTCCTGAGCCCGACCGGCCCGGTCCAGGTGGGCGACAAGGTCGCGGCCCCGCGTCCGAGCGTCGTCCAGGTGTTCAACGCCACCGGGAACAACGGCGTCGGCAAGGGCGCCGGCAAGGAGAAGGGCAACAAGGGCAAGGGCAACGGCAAGGGCAACGGCAAGGGTCCGAAGGGCTGACCCCCGCCTCCGCGCGGACCCTCGACGAGGCCGTCACGGCCGGCGCCACCGCGTCACCGTGGCGGCCTCGCCGCGTCCGGGGCCCGCCCGCGCCCGGGCCTAGACTGGTGGCCACCATGACCTCCGTCGACTCCCTCTCCGTGGCGCGCGCCGTCGCCACCGCCCTGATCGACGCCGGCATGCGGGACGCGGTGGTCTGCCCCGGCTCCCGCTCCGCCCCGCTGGCCTACGCGCTCGCGGCCCTCGAGCACGCCGGCCAGGTCCGCCTGCACGTGCGGGTGGACGAGCGTTCGGCCGGCTTCCTCGCCCACGGGCTCTCGCTGGCCTCGGGGCGCCCGGTGGGCGTGCTGACCACCTCGGGCACCGCCGTCGGGAACCTGGTGCCCGCCCTGATGGAGTCCTTCCACGCCGGCACGCGCGTGATCGCGCTGACCGCGGATCGTCCGCCCGAGCTGCACGGCACCGGCGCGAACCAGACCACGGACCAGAGGGACGTGTTCGGCACGCACGTCCGCCATGCCGCCTCCCTCGGCTGCGACGCGGCCGACGGCGTGGACACCGAGCAGCATCTGCGCCATGTGCGGGCCACCGTGCGCCGGGCCCTGCTGGCGGCCGAGGGGGTCGTCGCCGAGACCGATTCCGACGACGGCGCGCCCGGTCCGGTGACGATGGCCGAGGCCCCGGCCGGACCCGTCCACCTGAACCTGCACTTCCGCGACCCGCTCGTGCCGAGCCCTGAGGAGGCGGCCGCCATGGGCGCCGCCGCCGCGGCGCCGCACACCCCTGCTCCGGCCGTCGCCCCGACCGGCGCGAGCCCGGCCGCCGCCGCGTCGGCCTACCGGGCGCCCGGGGCGGTGCTCTCGGGGCTGCCCGAGCTGGACGTCGCCCGCCTGGACCAGCGGCGCACCGTCGTGCTGGCCTGCCACGGCGCCGGCCCCGTGGCTGCGGCCTTCGCGCTGTCCCTGGGCCTGCCCCTGCTGGCCGAGCCGTCCTCGAACGCGCGGTTCTCCGCCAACGCCATCGCCGCGTACCCGCTCCTGCTGGGCGCGGCCGGCGGGCGCGACGCGGACGCACACCCCCTGGCCGCCCGCATCCAACGGGTCGTGCTGTTCGGCCGGCCCACGCTCACCCGGACGGTCAACGCCCTGCTGGCCCGCCCCGACGTCGCCACGGCCCTGCACGCCCCCGAGCCCGCACCGTGGTTCGAGCCGGGCCGGCGCCGGGAGACGCCCGTGGAGACCCTCGAGGAGCTCGCCGCCTTCGCCGGGCAGGGCGAGCCCGGCTGGCTCGCCGCGTGGCAGCACGCCTCGATGCGCGCCCAGGCCGCCGTGGAGGACGTGCTCGTCACCACCGACGCCGGCGACCGGCTCAGCCCGCAGACGGTGGCGCACGTGAGCGCCGCCATGGTCCGGGGCCCGCTCGTGCTGGGCTCGTCCTCGGTGATCCGGGACGTGGACCTGACCTGGCGGCCCCCCTCGGCGCCGGACGCGGAGGTGTACGCCAACCGCGGGCTCGCCGGGATCGACGGGACCGTCTCCACGGCCGCGGGCGTCGCACTGGCGCGCGGACGGCGGACCGTGGCCCTGCTCGGCGACCTCACCGCCCTGCACGAGGCGGGCGGCCTGCTCGTGGGCCCCACCGAGACCGAGCCGGACCTCGACCTCGTGGTGCTCAACGACAACGGCGGGGCGATCTTCGCGAGCCTCGAACACGGGGCCGTGGCCGAGGCACCCGGCATGGCGGACCCGGTCGAGCGGCTCTTCGGCACCCCGCACGGCGTGGACCTGGCCGCCCTGGCCGCCGCGTACGGTGTCCCGCACACGCGGGTCACCGACCGCGTCGACCTCGTCCGGGCCCTGTCCGACCCGGTGCGCGGCCGGCGTCTGCTCGAGGTCCGCTGCGACCGCGCCGACCGCCCGCGCGTCGCCGCCGCCCTGGCCGCGGCGGTGCGTGCCACGTTCCCGCCCGCGTGCCCCGTCCCGGACCCCGCGCCGGACGCCGGCCCCGCCCACCGCCGAGCTCGCCGCCGAGGAGGCCCCCCAGTGACCGACACGCCGACGTCGCCCGCGCCCGACTCGACCTCCGCCGTCGTGCGCCGCGCCGACGTGCTGATCTCCGGCTGCGGCCCCGCCGGCGCCACCGCCGCCGCCCACCTCGCCGCGGCGGGGCTGGACGTGGTGGTGCTCGAGAAGACCGCGCACCCGCGTGAGAAGGTCTGCGGCGACGGCCTGACCCCGCAGGCGGTCCGGGAGCTGCAGCTGCTCGGCGTGCCCCACCGGGGCGAGCCCGGCGACGACGGCGGCTGGCGCGTCATCCGCGGCCTGCGGCTGCGCGCGGGCGAGCGCAGCGTGGACGTGCCGTGGGCGCCCACCCAGACCTGGCCGGACTACGCGCTCACGCGCACCCGCCGCGATTTCGACGCCCTCCTGGCGGACCTGGCGCGCACCCGCGGCGCCGAGGTCCGCGAGCGGCACGCCGTCACCGGCGTCGTGCGGGACGAGGCCGGACGCGTGGTCGGGCTGGACGCGGAGCTGATCGCGCCGAACGGCCGCAAGACCGGGGAGACCGCCCGCTTCACCGCGCCGATCGTGCTCGCGTGCGACGGCGTCTCCGCCCGTGCCGCCGTCTCCGCGGGCCTGCACCGCCGCGAGGACCGGCCCATGGGCGTGGCCGTGCGGGCCTACTACACCGCCGGCGCCGCCGTCGACGGGGCGATCCCCGCCCCGCCCGGCGACCGCGGGGAGTGGATGGAGTCCTGGCTGCGCCTGCCGGATGCCGAGGGCAACCCGCTGCCCGGCTACGGCTGGCTGTTCCCGCTCGCGGACGGCACCGTGAACGTGGGCCTGGGCATCCTGGACACCTCCCCGCAGTTCGGGAAGCTGGACTACCGCGGGCTGCTGAAGTCCTGGACCGGGGCGCTCACCGCGGACTGGGGGATCGCCGAGCAGACGCGCACCTCGCGGATCCTCGGCGCCGCCCTGCCGATGGCGTTCAACCGCACCCCCCAGCACGTGCCGGGCATGCTCCTGGTGGGCGACGCGGCCGGCATGGTCTCCCCGTTCAACGGCGAGGGCATCGGGTTCGCGATGGAGGCGGCCCGCCTGGCCGCGGACCTGGCGGTGCAGGCGCACGCGGCCGGGACCGACGGCGCCGCGGACGCGATCCTGTCCCGTTACCCGGTGATCACCCAGCACCTGTGGGGCCGACACTTCGCCCTCGGCGCCCGGTTCGCCCGCCTGATCGGCGATCCGCGCGTGATGAAGGCGGCACTGGGCGCCGGGATGGCCGCACCCCCGCTGCTGCGGGCCGCGGTGAAGGTCATGGGCAACACGGTGGACGCGCGGGGCGGCGACGCCGTCGACCGGGCCGTCCGCGTGCTCGAGGCGCTCACCCCCGCGCTGACGACCGCGGGCGGCGCGCCGTTGGGTAGGCTTGCCCGGTGACCACCGCAGACCCCGGCTTCGCCCTGCCCTCCGGCTTCGAACCCCTCGCCGAGCACGGCCGTGTCCTGGAGGTCGTGCTGACCGCGCTCGAGCAGGTCGAGGAGCAGCTGGACAGCGCCCTCGGCTTCGACGACCTCTTCTCCGACACCGCCGCCCACCACCTGCTGGCCGCCGGCGGCAAGCGGGTCCGTCCGGTCCTGACGGTGCTCGCCTCCCTCCTGGGCGACCCCGCCCTGGCCTCCGGCGAGGTCGCCGACGTGGACGCGCCCGCCCGCCAGGCCGCCGTCGTGATGGAGCTGACGCACCTGGCCACGCTGTACCACGACGACGTGATGGACGAGGCCCCCGTGCGCCGCGGCGCCCCCGCCGCCCACCGGCTGTGGGGCAACTCGGCGGCGATCCTGGCCGGCGACCTGATCTTCGCCCGCGCCTCCCAGCTCATGGCCGAGCTCGGCCCGCGGCCCGTGCAGATCCAGGCGGACACCTTCGAACGCCTCGTGCAGGGCCAGCTGTGGGAGACCCGCGGCCCGGCCGAGGGTGCGGACCCGATCGAGCACTACTACGCGGTGCTCTCCGGCAAGACCGGCTCGCTGATCGCCGCGGCCGGCATGCTCGGCGCGCTGCTGGGCGGAGCCGACGAGGCCGCCGTCCAGGTGATGCGCGCATACGGCGAGAAGGTGGGCCTGGCCTTCCAGCTCGCCGACGACCTGATCGACCTCACCGGCGACGCCGAGCGGATCGGCAAGGTCCCCGGCACGGACCTGCGCGAGCGCGTGCCCACCCTGACCACGCTGCTGCTGGCCCGCGCCGCGCAGGGCGAGGGGCCGGAGGCCGAGGACGCCCACCGGGTGCGCGCGCTCGTGGACGGGCCGCTCGACTCGGACGAGCAGCTGGCCGCCGCCGTCGCCGCGCTCACGGGCCACCCCGCCATCGACGAGGCGTGGGCGATCACCCGTGACTGGGCGGAACAGGCGAAGCAGGCGCTCACCCCGTTGCCGGACTCCGCCGTGAAGACGGCGCTCGAGGCGTTCGCCGACTACGTGGTCAGGCGCTCGGCCTGACGCCGCGGTCCGCGGCTCCGCAGCGTCGCCGCCGCGATCCGGGGAGGCCGCTCAGTCCAGGCGGGTCGGGGCGGGGTCCAGCGCGGCCGCGAGCTCCCGCGCCTTGCCGGCGCGGACCTCCGGGGCCACCGGGTGGCGCAGCTGCCGGTAGAGCATGTCCCCCTCGAAGCGCGGGAACACGTGCAGGTGGTAGTGCCACACGTGCTGGTTGCCGGCGGGCTCGTTGTGCTGGCGCGTGGAGACCCCGTCCGGGGCCCACGCGCGCTTCATGGCCAGCGCCACCTGCTGGGCCATCAGGGCGATGCGCTGCAGCACGCGCGGGGGCAGGTCGTAGAGGTTCTCGTAGTGCTCGGCCGGGCAGACCATGGCGTGGCCCTCGTGGTCGCCGAACCCGTCCACGGCGATCATCACGAGCAGGTCCTCGTCCTGGTAGACGGTGTCCCCGAGCTCGCAGCGGTTGCCCGGGTCGGAGACGTCGCCGGCCACGAGCCCGCAGAACGGGCAGACGTAGTCGTCCGGGGCGTGGGAGACCGGGGCGGGCGCGGTCACCGGTCCAGCCCCTCGTCGTCGTCCTCGGGGTCCTCGAAGGTCCACGCGAGCAGGTCCGTCAGGAACTCGCTGAAGGTGCCGCCCTCGTCCTGCCACTCGCCCTCGGGCGCGTCGGCGCCGGCGGAGCGCCGCCACACCAGCGGGTCCGGCAGCGCCAGGTTGTCCACCGGCAGGCCCCACACGACCGTCTCGTCCGCGTCCTCCAGGAACATGAGGAAGCCGTCCCGCACCTCGAGGTCCTCGGGGTCCCACACGTAGTGGTCCGTCTCCATGAGGTCGCCGCAGTTGCCCAGGGCGAGGTAGAACTCGCGCAGGGCGGCCGGGATCATGAGCCCGGCACCGAGCTGCTCCGCCGCGGGGGACTGGGCCAGTCGGGCGTCGACGTCGGCCGGGGAGAGGCCGTCGTCCTCGGCCCAGGCGTCGCCCAGCAGGTCCGGGACGAGCCGCTGGAAGGCCGGGAGGTACACGGG
>NZ_JABFNH010000004.1:132915-140780 GCF_017168435.1 Micrococcus sp. KRD070 | reverse complement strand
GAGGTACACGGGGGCGGGGGGCTTGGCGGGCATGTCGTCAGTCTAGGCGTGCGCGCCCCGCCCGGCCCGGACCGCCCGACGCTGCAGGCGGGAGGCGTTCAGCTGGTCCACGGTGAACACCGCCAGGGACAGCCAGATCAGCCCGAAGCCCGCCCAGCGGGCCGCGGGCATCTGCTCGCCGAGCACCGTGACCGCCACGAGGAACTGCAGGATGGGCGCCGTGTACTGCAGCATCCCGAGCGTGGTCAGCGTCAGGGAGCGGGCCGCCGCCGAGAACAGGATGAGCGGAACGGCGGTGAGCACGCCGAGCCCGGCCATGAGCCAGAAGTGGCCGGGCCCCTCGGTGACCGTGGTGAGCAGCCCGGCCTGCGCCAGCAGCACGCTGCCCACCACGAACACGGGGATCAGCACCACGGTCTCGGCGGTCATCGCGGTCACTGCGTGCACGGGGGAGGGGAAGCGCTTCTTCACGAAGCCGTAGAGCCCGAACGAGGTGGCCAGCCCGAGCGCGATCCACGGCACCTGCCCCATCGCCGCGGACATCACGACGACGGCGGCCACCGCGATCCCGACGGCCACCCACTGGCCCCGCCGCAGCCGCTCCCCGAGGAAGAGCACGCCGAGCAGGACGTTCACCAGCGGGTTCATGAAGTAGCCCAGCGAGGCCTGGAGCACGTTGCCCGTGGTGACCGAGACCGCGTACAGCAGCCAGTTCACCGCGATGATCCCGGCGGCCAGACCCGTGGTGCCCCAGCGGCCGGGCGTGGCCAGCGCCGTCCCCAGCTCGCGCAGGCGGCGCATCACGGTCAGCAGCAGCAGGCAGAAGATCAGGGCGAAGCCGATGCGCACCACCACGATCTCCAGGGCCCCGGCGGGCGCGAGCATCGCCATGTAGAGCGGCAGCAGGCCCCACACGAAGTAGGCGGTGAAGCCGAGGGCCAGCCCGCGCGGGTCGTCGGCCGGGGCGGGGGAGACGGTGGGCAGGGCACCGGCGCCGGGCCGGGCAGAGGGGGAGGAGGGGCTCACGCGGACCACTGTACGGTCCGGGTGAGCACTCTCACCCAGGTTCTTCCCGGTCACGGCGGTAGACTGGGGGGTCGATCCCGCGCGCCGGCGCCGGGCCCCGCCCTGCGTCCTGCCGGCGCGCCCCGCCGTCGTCGAAAAGGACCCACCCGCCGTGACCGCTCGCCCTGACCGCCCGTTGCGCATCGCCATCATCGGTGCCGGACCCGCCGGGGTGTACACGGCGGACATCCTGACCAAGGAGGAACGGGACTTCCGTGTCAGCATCGACCTGTTCGACCGGTACCCGGCCCCGTTCGGTCTGATCCGCTACGGGGTGGCCCCGGACCATCCGCGCATCAAGGGCATCGTCACCGCGCTGCACAAGGTCATGGACCGCGGGGACATCCGTTTCCTGGGGAACGTGGACTACGGCACGGACCTGAGCCTGGCGGATCTGCGTCGGCACTACGACGCGATCGTGTTCTCCACCGGGGCTGTGCGCGACGCGGCCCTGGACGTGCCCGGCGTCGAGCTGGCCGGCTCATTCGGTGGCGCGGACTTCGCCGCCTGGTATGACGGGCACCCGGACGTGCCGCGGCACTGGCCGTTGGAGGCCACGCAGGTCGCGGTGATCGGCAACGGGAACGTGGCCCTGGACGTGGCCCGGATCCTGTCCAAGCATGCCGAGGACCTGCTGCCCACCGAGATCCCGGACAACGTGTACCGGGACCTGGCCGCGTCCCCGGTCACGGACGTGCACGTGTTCGGCCGGCGCGGACCCGCGCAGGTGAAGTTCACCCCGTTGGAGCTGCGGGAGCTGGCGCATTCCCGGGATGTGGACATCGTGCTGTACGAGGAGGACTTCGACTTCGATGAGGCCTCGGAGAAGGCGATCGAGGAGAACAACCAGGTCCGCACCATGGTCGGGACGCTGACGAACTGGCTCATGGAGCAGGAGGATCGTCAGCAGAGCGCCTCGCGCCGGCTGCACCTGCATTTCCTGCAGGCCCCCGAGGAGTTCCTGGACGAGGACGGGGACGGCCGGGTGGACGGCCTGCGGATGCGCCGCATGGAGCTCGACGGCTCCGGTGGGGTCCGCCCGACCGACGAGACCGTGGACTACCCGGTGCAGGCGGTCTACCGGGCCGTGGGGTACTTCGGGTCCCCGGTGGAGGGGGTGGAGTTCGATGAGGTGCGCGGGGTGATCCCGAATGCGGAAGGCCGGGTGCTGGACGCGGACGGTGCCCCGGTGCCGGGCCTGTATGCCTCGGGGTGGATCAAGCGGGGTCCGGTGGGGTTGATCGGGCACACCAAGGGTGACTCCCTGGAGACGATCAAGCATCTGATCGAGGACGAGCCGGGGCTGTGGACGGCCCAGGAGCCGTCGGAGGAGTCGGTGATCGAGCTGCTCGAGTCCCGTGAGGTGCCGTACACGACGTGGGCCGGTTGGCATGCTCTGGATGAGCATGAGAAGTCCCTGGGTGCGCAGGCGACGCAGACCGGTCCGGTGGCGCGGGAGCGGGTGAAGGTCGTGGACCGGGAGGAGATGACCCGCATCTCCCGCGACGGGGCCTCCGTCCCGTCCGCCTGATCCGGGGCGGGCCCTCGCCGCACCGGCGCTAGGCTTCCGGGGTGGCCCGCCTCCTCGTCGACATCACCCCGCTGCGGGTCTCACCCGCCTACCGGCGGCTGTGGCTGGGCAACACGCTCTCGTACGTGGGCACGCAGCTCACGCTCGTGGCGGTGTCCCTCGAGGTGTTCGCCCTGACCGGCTCCTCGTTCGCGGTGGGCCTGCTCGGCCTCGCCGCGCTCGTGCCGCTCGTGGTCGCGGGCCTGTACGGCGGCGCGATCGCAGACCGGCACGACCGCCGCCGCGTGGCGCTGACCTCGTCGGCCGTCATGTGGCTGACCACGGTCGGCATCGCCGCGCAGGCCTGGGCCGGGCTCGAGTCGGTGCCGGTGCTGTATGCCCTCGTGGCCCTGCACTCCGGCGCGTCCGGCATCAACCAGCCCACCCGCGGCGCGATCATCCCCGCGCTCGTGGGCCTGCCGCTCGTGCCGGCGGCGAACGCGCTGAACATGATGACGTTCTCCGTGGCCCTCATGTTCGGCCCCGTGCTGGGCGGCGTGCTCGTGGCGGCGGTCGGCTACGCGTGGACCTACTCGATCGACGTCGTCACCTTCCTGGCCGCCCTGTACGCCGTGTGGCGGCTGCCGTCCCTGCCGCCGCAGCAGGCCGAGGCCGCGGCCGCCTCGGGCACGCGCGGGGGCCTGGCCTCGGTGGTCGAGGGCCTGCGCTTCCTCGGCTCGCGACCGAACCTGCGGATGACCTTCCTGGCGGACATCGTGGCCATGACGACGGCGTTCCCGCGCGCCCTGCTGCCCGCCATCGGCGCCGTGGTGCTCGGCGGGGGTGAGGCCGCCGTCGGGGTGCTGCTGGCCGCGATGGCGGCGGGCGCGTTCCTCGCGGGGCTGTTCTCCGCTCCGTTCACCCGCCTGCACGCGCAGGGCTGGGGCGTGTACGTCTCGATCCTCGTGTGGGGCGGGGCGGTGGCCGCGTTCGGCGGCGTGGTCTGGTGGGCACAGTCGCTGCCCGACGGCGATCCCCGCCTCACGCTCGCGTTCGCCCTCGCCGCGCTGTGCATGGCGGTGGGCGGGGCCGCGGACTCGCTCTCCGGCGTCTTCCGCGGCTCGATCCTGCAGTCCGCGACCCCGGACCACCTGCGCGGCCGGCTGCAGGGCGTGTTCGTCGTCGTGGTGGCGGGCGGGCCGCGCCTGGGCGAGCTGATCACCGGCGGTGCGTCCGTGGTCCTGGGGGAGGGGCCGACCCTGCTGGCCGGCGGTGTGCTGTGCATGCTCGGCGTGAGCGCGCTGATGCGGTGGCAGCCCGGCTTCCTGCGCTACGACGCCCGGAACCCCACGCCCTGAGCGGGCGCGGGGTTCCGTGGCGGGAGGCTGCGAGCCCGCGACCGCCGAGGAGCGCCGAGCCAGACGTTTCTGCCCGTGAGCCAGATGATTCTGCTGCAGATCGGGCCGCGAAACCGCCGAAACGTCTGGCTCGCGGCAGCCTGAGCCGCCGTCCACGGGAGCCACCACGACGACGGCGGCCGGCGGGTCAGCGGTCGCGGTCGGCCTGGAGCGTGGCCGGCACCGCGCCGCCCAGGCGCGTCCAGTGGCGGACGAGGTCCTCGTCCGGGGCCGCCTGGAGCGTCTCGCGGGCCGCCTCCTCCGCCTTCTTGATGCGGCGCTCCAGATCCTGGTCCGCGCCCTCGTAGGCGGCCGCGTGCCGGTGGGAGCGCAGCGATCCGACGTCCTCCGTGCGACGCTCCACCACCGCGAGCTGCTCGGCGATCGCGTCCTGGTTGGCGCGCTGGGCCTTCAGGTTCGCGGGGGCGAGCACCTGGGCCACGAACCCGTGGTCGAGGAGGAGGCCGCGCGGGGCGGCGATGCCGTGACGCAGCGCGAGGTCCACATGGTCCTCGAAGGTCAGGAGCATGGCGGCCTTGGTGAACTTCAGGTCGTCGACCGGGCGGCCGTCCACGCGGGCCCGGGCCCGCGCCCGGCCGATCGTGGTGTCGGCGGACCACACGGCCCCGCGAGGGTCGATCAGGTACAGCATGGGGACTCCTGGTGGGCTCGGAGGGGAGACGGCGTGCGGATCAGCGGAAGTTCACGAACTGCAGGTCCGCGTCCTCGAAGTCCTTGAGCATCGCGATGACCGACTGCAGGTCGTCGCGGGACTTGGAGGACACGCGCAGCTCGTCCCCCTGGATCTGGGCCTTGACGGACTTGGGGCCCTCGTCGCGGATCAGCTTGGTGATCTTCTTCGCGGTGGGCTGGTCGATGCCCTCCTTCATGGTCGCCTCGATGCGGTACTCCTTGCCGGAGGCGAACGGGGCGCCGGCGTCGAGGGACTTGAGGGAGATGCCGCGCTTGACGAGCTTGGACTCGAACACGTCCTTGACGGCCTTGACGCGCTCCTCGGAGGAGGCCTTCATGAGGATCTTCTCGCCGGAGAAGTCGATCTCGGCGCCGACGCCCTTGAAGTCGTAGCGCTGGGCGATCTCCTTCTGCGCCTGGTTCAGGGCGTTGGACACCTCCTGGCTGTCCACCTTGCTGACGACGTCGAACGTGGAATCGCTGGCCACGGGTGCTCTCCTTCAGGGTCTGCGGACGGGGCGCGCCCGTCGTCGACGGCCACTGCGGGGCCGCGCGGAGCGCTCTGCGGGCCAGCCTACCGGGGACGACGGACGCGGTCCCGGGCCGATTGGCGGCGTGGCGCGGAGATGCTGTACAGTGGACTCTCGCCCGACCGGTGCGGTCGTCCTCGAGACGTCCGGCAGCCGCCGGGTGGCACGGCAGATTTCCCGAGCGGCCAAAGGGGGCTGACTGTAAATCAGCTGGCACTGCCTTCACTGGTTCGAATCCAGTATCTGCCACCGGAACGAAGACCCCGGGACCGTACGGTCCCGGGGTCTTCTGCCGTCCGGGGCCGTGGCACACCCCGCGTCCCCGCCCCGGGAGGTGGCGGCCTCCCGCCAGGCGACGTAGCCTGCCTGTGGTCCGTGTCACACCCGATGCCCTCCGCGGTCCGGCGGCGGCACGGCCGTGCATCGTGACGCCGTGCGGCGTCGCCCGACCGTCCGCGAGGAGCGCCCGATGACCGAGTCCACCGCCCCCGAGTCCTTCACCCAGGGACCGACCGACGTCGAGCTGCTCGAGCAGACCCTGGCCCAGAACCTCGACGACACCGCCCGCCGGTTCGCCGACCGCGCCGCCCTCCTGGAGTGTGGACCGGACGGGGACCCTGCCACCGGACGCACCTGGACCTACGGGCAGCTGCGGGAGGAGTCCGTGACGGTGGCCAAGGCGCTCATGGCTGCGGGCTACGAGGCGGGGGACCGGATCGGGATGTGGAGCCCCAACGTCGCCGAGTGGGTCTCGCTGCTCTACGGCGCGGCACGCGCCGGCGTCATCCTCGTGAACCTCAACCCGGCGTACCGCGCCCACGAGCTGACGTACGTGGTCGAGCAGTGCGACATGCGCGGGCTGGTGGTGGCCTGCGCGGACGCACGCATGGACCCGCCCGCCACCGCGCGGGCCGTGGCCCGTGAGTCGGCGCCGCACCTGCGGCAGCTGATCATGCTGCCGGCCGGGAGCGGCGAGGACGCCTACGCCCACGTGCAGGACGGTGACGTGGCCGGCCGGCACGCCGCCGATCCCGTGGCCGAGGGCACGTGGGCCGCCTTCCTGGCCGGGGCCGCGCGGGTCTCGGACGAGGACCTGGCCGCGCGCGAGGCCGCCACCCGGCCGGCGGACCCCGTGAACCTGCAGTACACCTCGGGCACCACCGGCTTCCCCAAGGGCGTCACGCTGACGCATCGCAACGTGCTGAACAACGGCTTCCACATCGGCGAGCTGCTGGGCTACACGGAGGAGGACACCGTGGTGATCCCGGTGCCGTTCTTCCACTGCTTCGGCATGGTGATCGGCGTGATCGCCACCGTCTCCCATGGCTCGCTCGCCGTCATCCCGGCGCGCAGCTTCGAGCCGGTCTCGGCGCTGCGGGCCGTGGCCGCCACCGGCGCGACGAGCCTGTACGGCGTGCCGGCGATGTTCATCGCCATGCTCGCCCGGCCCGAGGCGGACGAGCTGGACCTGACGACGCTGCGCACCGGCGTGATGGCCGGCTCCACGTGCCCCGTCGAGGTGATGAAGAAGGTCATCGACCGGTTCCACATGTCCGAGGTCGCCATCTGCTACGGCATGACGGAGACCGCGCCCGTGTCCACCATGACCCGCCGCGACGACTCCCTGGAGGTGCGCACCCAGACCGTCGGCCGCACCATGCCCCACGTGGAGACGAAGATCGTGGACCCCGCCACCGGTGAGGTCGTCCCGCGCGGGGCCACGGGCGAGCTGTGCACCCGCGGCTACTCCGTGATGCTCGGCTACTGGGACGCCCCCGAGAAGACCGCCGAGGTGCTGGACGCCGACGGCTGGATGCACTCCGGCGACCTCGCCTCCATGGACGAGGACGGCTCCGTGCGCATCGAGGGCCGCATCAAGGACCTCGTGATCCGCGGCGGCGAGAACATCTCCCCGCGCGAGGTGGAGGAGTTCCTTTACACCCACCCGGACATCCAGGACGTCCAGGTGGTGGGCGTGCCGGACGAGAAGTACGGCGAGCAGCTCATGGCCTGCGTGATCATGAAGGACGGCGTCGAGCCGCTCACCGTGGACGCCGTCCGCGAGTTCGCCACGGGCCGGATCGCGCACTTCAAGATCCCGGCCTACGTCCGCGTGCTCGACGCCTTCCCCATGACCGTCTCCGGCAAGGTCCGCAAGGTCGAGCTGCGCGAAGAGGGCGCGAAGGTCGTCCAGGCCCAGGCCCACGCCCAGGGTGCGGGCTGACGACGACCGTCACCCTCAGGCGGCGGGCAGCGGGAACACGTCCCAGATGGTGCAGACCGCCTCGGGGGCGGCGCCCAGGATCGTGGCACGGTACGTGGTCGACCACGCCCGCGGGTCGGCGTCGCGCAGGCGCCACGTGCCGTCCGCGAGCACCGCGTCCACGAACGCGGAGGTGTCGGCGGGGCTGCCGTCCTCGTGGACCAGGGGGCCGCGACGCAGGGCTTCACCCAGGTCGCCCGCTCGGCCGACGGCGTAGAGCGCGGTCTCGTCCGTGTCCAGCACGAGGCCGCAGTCCTCCTCGAAGGCGGTGATCCAGGCCATCGCGTGCCGCATGGCCTCGTCCGGGTCGGGGTGGCGGGTCACGATGAGCACGGAGCCGCGCTCGCCCGGACGCAGGGAGCCGGGCGTGCCGGGGCCGTGCGGGTCGGGTTCGCGCGGGGCGGCGG
>NZ_JABFNH010000004.1:126146-132815 GCF_017168435.1 Micrococcus sp. KRD070 | reverse complement strand
GTTCGCGCGGGGCGGCGGCGGTGTGCGGGCGGGGCTCGAAGGCGGTGGTCATGGCGGTCTCCTCCCGGGTGGGGACTCATCAGGGTCCCGGCGGCGCCGCACCGGTCGGAGCGGCATCGCCCACGCTAGGAACCCGGGGCGGGCGGCCGGCCGGACCCGGCCGGGGCTGGGGAGGACACGCCGGGAGCAGCGGCCTGTGCAGGAGCGGAGGGGTCGCGCGGACGCGCCGGCACGGCCTCGGCCGGCCCGGCGTCGCGTCAGTGGGCGCGGTGGTCGGCCGGGGCGAGCTTGGGCCCGAACGCCTGCTTGCGCTCTCCGGAGAGCCCGATCATCCGCACCACCCGCTGCCGGTGCCCGGCCCATGGCGCGAGCAGGCGGAGCATCCCGGCGTCGTCGGTCCGGCGTCCCGTGAGGACCTGCCCCACGTACTGCGCCAGGTGGTAGTCGCCCACGGAGACGAGGTCCGCCGCCCCGTGGCTGCGCTGCAGCGCCTCGGCCGTGGTCCACGGCCCGATCCCGGGCACCGACTCCAGGCGCCGGGCCAGCGCGGCCACCCCGGCCGTGTCCCCGGGGGCGACCGCGTCGCCGAGCCGGTCGATGCTCGCGGCCCGCCGGGCGACCTCCAGCATGGTCCGCGACTGGGAGGGCTGCACCCAGGCCCGCGCATGCCAGTCCCACGAGGGGATCCGCAGGACGGCGGCCGGGGTCGGCGGCGGCAGCATCCCCGGCGGCACCGGGCCGGGGGCGGGCCCGTCGTCGTCGATCCGGGCGGCCAGCCGCACGAGGGTGCGCCAGCCGTGCCGCGCCTGGTCGTGGGTGACCTTCTGCTCGAGCACGGCGGTGAGCAGCTGCCGGGACAGCGCGCCCGCCGCCGGCAGCCGCAGCCCGGCCCGCATCCGCCGCGCCTCGCGCACGTGCGGCGGCAGCGCGGGCGCGCCGGAGTCCGGCCGCAGCAGGGCGTCGAAGGCGTCCCAGCCGTCGTCGTGCAGGCCGAGCAGGCGTTCCACGCCGGCGACGGCGGCGCTCGCGCCCGCGCCCCACGCGCGGGCCGTCACCGCGGTGCCGCCCCCTGCGGCCTCCCGGACGCCGGAGACCAGCAACGACGTCGGCCGGCCCGGGCCGTCCGACGCCACGTCCGGGGCGGGGGAGCGCAGAGTGAGCCAGACGCCCTGCGGTGTGGCGCGGACCGTGGGGTCGGCCGCACCGCGCTGCAGGGGGCGCAGGGTGAGCGCGACGTCCACGGGGACGGGCACGCGCACGCGGCGCTCGGCGTCCGGGGCGGTCATGCCCGCACCGTACACCCGGGCCCGGACAGGACGACGTCGGCCGTGACGGCGCGCACGCCGGGCGTTGCCCCGCGTGTCCGGAGCCCTCCTTCGGCGTCCGGCCCCTGGCGTAGCGTGGGGTGCGTGAGTGAAAAGACCCCCGCGCCCACCCCTGCGCAGCCCATGCAGTACGCCGAGAACGTCCTCGAGCTGATCGGGCACACCCCGCTCGTGAAGCTGCACTCCGTGACGGAGGGCATCGAGGCCACCGTCCTGGTGAAGGTCGAGTACCTGAACCCCGGCGGCTCCGTGAAGGACCGCATCGCGCTGAAGATGATCGAGGAGGCCGAGCGCGAGGGCCTGCTCGGCCCGGGCGGCACCGTCGTGGAGCCCACCTCGGGCAACACGGGCGTGGGGCTGGCCCTGGTCTCGCAGCTCAAGGGCTACCGCACCGTGTTCGTCACCCCGGACAAGGTGGGTCAGGAGAAGCGGGACGTGCTCAGCGCGTACGGCGCCGAGCTCGTCGTCACGCCCACCGCCGTGGACCCGACGTCCGAGGAGTCCTACTACGGGGTCGCCGACCGCCTCGTGCGGGAGATCCCCGGGGCCTATCAGCCCAACCAGTTCTTCAACCCCGCCGCCCCGGCCTCCCACTACGAGACCACCGGCCCCGAGATCTGGGAGGACACGGCCGGCCGCGTCACCCACGTCGTGATGGGCGCCGGCACGGGCGGCACCATCACGGGCACCGGCCGCTACCTCAAGGAGGTCTCGGCGGACCGCCCGTCCGGTCCGGTCCGCGTGATCGGCGCGGACCCCAGCGGCTCGGTGTACTCCGGCGGCGCCGGCCGGCCCTACTTCGTCGAGGGTGTCGGCGAGGACATGTGGGTGGACAACTACGACCCCGCGGTCCCGGACGAGGTCATCGCCGTCGAGGACGCCGAGGCCCTGGCCATGACCCGCCGCCTCGCCGCCGAGGAGGGCCTGCTCGTGGGCGGCTCCTCCGGTCTGGCCGTCGTCGCCGGCCTGCGCGCCGCCCGCGAGCTCGGCCCGGAGGACGTCATGGTGATCGTGCTGCCCGACTCGGGCCGCGGCTACCTCGCCAAGATCTTCAACGACCCGTGGATGGACGAGCGCGGCTTCGACTACGACGTCCGCGAGACCGTGCTGCCGGCGTGGGCGCGCGGGCGCACCCGCTCGGCGGTCCCGCAGATGGACGACGACGGCGCCACGGGGGCCGCCGGCGGGGCCGGCACGCCCGTCGAGGTGCTCGAGCACGCCGACGCCGAGCCGGCGACCCGCGCGGGCGCCCCCGCCGAGGCCGACCGCTGGTCCGCGACGGCGGGGGAGCTGCTGACCGAGAAGGCCGACCTGTTCCCGGGCTCCGTGCCCACCCTCGTCACCGCGGCCCCGACCACCTCGGTGGCGGACGCCGTGGCGACCATGAACCGGTACGGCGTCGACGCCCTGCCCGTGATCCTCGAGCCCCGGCACGACCTGCGGATCGGCGAGGTCCGCGGCACCGTCTCCTCCGCCGCGCTCGCGGACGCCCTCGCTGAGGGGCGGGCCACCGCGCAGACCCCCGTGGCCGACGTCATGGGCCCCGTGCTGCCCTGCCTGGGGGCGCGCACCCCGCTGCGCGCCGTGGCCCGGCGCCTCGCCCAGGACCCCGTGCTGCTGGTGCTCGAGGCCGGCCGCGTCCAGGGCGTCGTCACCCTGCACGACGTCCTCGCCCACGTCACCGCCTGAGGCCGGCCGCACCGGCCGCGCCCGCCCCACCCGACCCGATCTCTCCGAGGAGGCTCCCGAGATGACCGAGCAGAACGTCCACGAGGACCCGCACGCCACCACCCCCGACACCGGCGCCGAAGACGCCGCCGCCCACCCCCAGGGGGGAGGCTTCGGCACGCGCGCCGTGCACGCGGGCCAGCACCTGGACGAGGTGTTCGGCGCCGTCGTCCCGCCGATCCACCTCTCGAGCACCTACGCGCCCACGGCCGTCGGCGAGCTGCGGCGCGGCTACGACTACGGCCGCGGCACCAACCCCACCCGGGACGCGCTGCAGGAGCAGCTGGCCGCGCTCGAGGCCGGCGTCGACGAGTCCGGCGCCCCCCGGGCCACCGGCCTCACGTTCGCCTCCGGCCTGGCCGCGGAGACCGCGCTGATCATGGGCGCGGGCCGGCCGGGCATGACGATCGTGCTCGGCAACGACGTGTACGGCGGCTCCTACCGCCTCATCTCCCGCGTGCTCGCCCCGTGGGGCGTGGAGCACGTCGTCGTGGACATGGGGGACGCCGAGCAGGTCGCCGCCGCCGTCGAGCGCGCCGCCGCCGCGGGGCCGGTCATGGTGTGGCTGGAGACCCCGTCGAACCCGATGATGAAGATCTCCGACGTCGCCGCGGTCGCCGAGGCGGCCCACGCGCACGGCGCCCTGCTCGTGGTGGACAACACCTTCGCGACGCCGTACCTGCAGTCCCCGATCGCCCTCGGCGCGGACGTGGTGGTGCACTCCACCACGAAGTACATCGGCGGCCACTCGGACGTGATCGGCGGGGCGCTCGTGATCCCGGACGCCGCACTCGCCGAGCAGGTGAAGTTCCAGCAGTTCGCGGCGGGGGCCGTGAACGGGCCCATGGACGCGTACCTGACCACGCGCGGCCTCAAGACGCTCGGGGTGCGCATGGACCGTCACCAGGCCAACGCCCAGGCGGTCGCCGAGTGGCTCACCGGCCGCGCCGAGGTCTCCCAGGTGCTCTACCCGGGGCTGCCGGACCACCCCGGCCATGAGCTCGCGCAGCGGCAGATGCGCGGTTTCGGCGGCATGGTCTCGCTGCGCCTGTCCGGCGGCGCCGCGGCGGCCCGCCGCGTGGCCGAGTCGACCCGCCTGTTCCAGCTCGCCGAGTCCCTGGGCGGCATCGAGTCGCTGATGAACTACCCGGCGGAGATGACCCACGCCTCCGTGGCCGGCACCGAGCTGGCCGTGCCGGACGACCTGCTGCGCCTGTCGGTGGGCATCGAGGACGCCGAGGACCTCGTGGCGGACCTGGAGCGGGCTCTGGGCAGCCTCTGACCCGCCGACGTCCGCCAGAGGTCTAGCGCACGGGTGGGGAGCACGGGGCGGCGTAGTGTGACGGGCATGACCCTCACCGCCTTCGTCAACGCCCATGTCGTCCCCGTCGCCGCCGAGCCGTTCGACGGCGCCCTGCTCGTCGAGGACGGCCGGATCACCGCGCTCGGCCCCGACGTCGAGGCGCCCGACGGCGCCGAGGTGGTGGACTGCGAGGGGCGCTGGCTGCTGCCCGGCTTCGTGGATGCCCACGTCCACCTCGGCATGCACGCCGAGGGCGAGGTCGGTGCGACCGCGGACGTCAACGAGATGACGGACCCGGTGATGGCCGGGGTGCGGGCGATCGACGCCGTCGACCCGAACGAGCCGGGCTGGAAGGACGCCCTGGCCGGCGGGGTGACCACCGTGAACGTGAACCCCGGCTCGGGCAACCCGATCGGCGGCCAGGCGGTAGCGCTGCACACCCACGGACGCACCGTGGACGAGATGGTGCTGCGCAGTCCCTCGGGCGTGAAGTCCGCCCTCGGCGAGAACCCCAAGAACGTCTACAAGGAGAAGGGCCGCACCCCGTCCACGCGGCTGGGCACCGCCCTCGTGATCCGCGAGGCGTTCCTGCGGGCGCAGGGCTACATGGCCCGCCGCGCGGAGGCCGAGCGCGAGGACAAGCCCTTCACCCGCGACCCCCACCTCGACGCCCTCGCCCTCGTCCTGGAGCGCACGATCCCCTGGCGCCAGCACTGCCACCGCACCGACGACGTCGCCACCGCCCTGCGCCTGGCCGACGAGTTCGGCTACGACCTCGTCCTGGACCACGGCACCGAGGCGCACCCGCTGGCCGACCAGCTCGCGGCCCGCGGCGTGCCGGTGCTGATCGGCCCGCTGTTCACCACCAAGTCCAAGCCGGAGCTGCGGGGCCGCTCGATGCGCAACCCGGGCCGTCTGGCGCGGGCCGGCGTCGAGATCAGCATCATCACCGACCACCCGGTGGTGCCCATCGACTTCCTCGTCTACCAGGCGGCGCTGTCGGTGAAGGAGGGCCTGGACCGGGAGACCGCCCTGCGCGCCATCACCCTGCATCCCGCGCGCGTGCTGGGGCTGGACGACCGCATCGGCTCCCTCGAGGTGGGCAAGGATGCCGACCTGGTGCTCTGGTCCGGCGACCCGCTCGATGTCATGCAGCGGGCCCTGCGCGTGTGGATCGGCGGCCGTCAGGTCATGGAGTACGACCTCGCCACGGCCCGGCCCGTCGTCGCCTCCGCCCGTCCCGTGGAGGACTGAGCGGCGCCGCCGCCCGGCGGCGGGGGCGGGACGCGCGGGCTCAGCGCCGCACGCGCGAGCGCACGGGCGGCAGCCAGACGAGCGCGGCGCCCAGGAGCATCACGACGGCGAGGATGATCAGCAGGCCGTTGGCCCGCAGGAACGCGGGGGCGGCCAGCAGGACGGCGATGAACGTCAGGGTCCCGATCGCCGAACGACGGCGGCGCAGCAGACCGATCCAGCCCCACAGGGACGCCGCGGCCAGCAGGGCGACGGCGGTGCCCATCGTGAACTGCCCCGTCGCGCCGCCCAGCACGCCCACCGACTCCATGCCGGTGAGCGGATCGATGACGGGCTCGCCGCTGTCCTGTGCGCGGGCCCCGTTCCAGAGGAACGCGCCCGCGATGCCGATCAGCACCACGGTGACCGCGAGCCAGTAGAGGCGCGCGACCTTCAGGAGCGGGTGGACGAGGCCGGCGTCGGACTCGGCCGCGTCCCGCGCGACCAGGTCGCGCTCGCGGTCCGCGCGGCGCCGTTCCAGGCGCTCCTCGTCCTCGGCGGTGAGGCGGGCGCGCTCGGCGCGCAGCCGTGCGTCGTCGGCCCGCTGATTCTCCCGGAAGGACTGGGCGGCGCGGCCGGCGGCCCGGCCGAGCCCGCGGGCGAGGGGGCGGTCTTCGCTGTTCTGGGGCACCTGCCGAGCCTATCGCCCCGGCCGGTGAGCGACCGGGGTGTCCGAGGGCACAGCCCGGCCCGGGATCCGGTGGCGTAGACTGGGCGGACCGGATCCGGTCTCTCCCCCTGTGATGAATGAGCGTGGACGCGTGTGCCACGCCGGACTGCAGATGTCTGTGCAGATGTGTGTGCGGGTCACGAACGTCGTGGCCCTCGGGGGCTGCCGGGTGGACGGAATCATCTGACCCAGCTGGCCCCTGCGCCCCACGACGTCGACCCGCGACCGACGTCCTCCGGCGTGCGCCCGCGCATCCCCACAGGAGGACCCATGTCCGACATCCTCGATCCCCAGACCACCGCCGAGCCCGCCCCCGAGCTCGCCGAGGCGGAGCAGGAGGCCACCGGGAC
>NZ_JABFNH010000004.1:108034-126046 GCF_017168435.1 Micrococcus sp. KRD070 | reverse complement strand
CCGGGACCGTCCCGCAGGTCGACGCCGCCGAGCCCGCCGCCCCCGAGGCCCCGGCCGGGCCCGCCGGCCCCACCTTCCTGGACCTCGGCCTGGACGCCCGCGTGCTGGCCGCCGTCGAGGACCTGGGCTACACCCGCCCCTCGCCGATCCAGGAGGCGACCATCCCGCTGCTGCTGGACGGCCGCGACGTCGTGGGCCTCGCCCAGACCGGCACCGGCAAGACCGGCGCGTTCGCGCTGCCGGCGCTCTCCCGCCTGGCGGAGGCCTCGGACGTCAACGGGCGCGCCAACGCCCCGCAGATCCTCGCCCTGGCCCCCACGCGCGAGCTCGCGCTCCAGCTCGCCGAGGCCTTCGACGCGTACGCCAAGCATCTCGGCGACGTGTCCGTGCTGGCCGTCTACGGCGGTTCGCCCTACGGCCCCCAGCTCTCCGCGCTGCGCCGCGGCGCCCAGGTCGTCGTCGGCACGCCGGGCCGCGTGATCGACCACCTCGAGCGCGGCTCGCTGGACCTCTCCGACCTGCAGACCCTCGTGCTGGACGAGGCGGACGAGATGCTGCGCATGGGCTTCGCGGAGGAGGTGGACCGCATCCTCGCCTCCACCCCGGACACGAAGCAGACCGCGCTGTTCTCCGCCACCATGCCCCCGGCCATCCGCCGCATCTCCGCCCAGTACCTGAACGCCCCGGAGGAGGTGGCCGTCGCCCGTCAGTCGACGACGTCCGCCACCATCCGCCAGCGCTACCTGCAGGTGGGTCACCAGTGGAAGTTCGAGGCCCTGAGCCGGATCCTCGAGACCGAGGAGCACGACGGCGTCATCGCCTTCGTGCGCACCCGTGCCGGTACCGAGGAGCTCGCCCAGAAGCTCACGCGCGCCGGGTTCAAGGCCGTGGCCATCTCCGGCGACGTCGCCCAGAAGCAGCGCGAGAAGACCGTCGAGGACCTGAAGGCCGGCCGCGTGGACATCCTCGTGGCCACCGACGTCGCCGCCCGCGGCCTCGACGTCGAGCGCATCTCGCTCGTGGTCAACTACGACATTCCGCAGGACGCGGAGTCCTACGTGCACCGCATCGGCCGCACCGGCCGCGCCGGCCGGCAGGGCGACGCCGTGCTCTTCATGACCCCGCGCGAGCGCTTCCTGCTCAAGCAGATCGAGCGGACCACCCGCCAGCAGGTCGAGGAGATGGCCGTGCCCTCCGTCGCCGACGTCAACGCGGCCCGCAAGCGCCGCTTCGCCGACGGCATCACCCGCACCCTCGAGCGCGCCTCGGAGGAGGAGCTGGCGGTGTTCGGTGAGATCGTCGCCGCGTACGTCGACGAGCACGAGGTCGAGCCGGCGCGTGTGGCCGCCGCGCTGGGC
Organism: Micrococcus sp. KRD070; assembly: GCF_017168435.1. Lineage (NCBI taxonomy): Bacteria > Bacillati > Actinomycetota > Actinomycetes > Micrococcales > Micrococcaceae > Micrococcus > Micrococcus sp. KRD070. The sequence continues at coordinate 124,688 of NZ_JABFNH010000004.1, read as the reverse complement.
ATGATGGCCCAGGGCGGCCGCCCGCTGCTGGCCCGCGAACAGGAGATCCCGTCCGGCGGCGGCCGGGGCCGCAAGGACCGCGACGGCGGTCGCGAGGGTGGGCGCGACGGCGGCCGTGAGCGCGGCGCGAGCGACGGCCGCGGCTCGCGTGGCCCGGCCCGGGAGCCCGCGGCCGGCAACGCGACGTACTGGATCGCCGTCGGCCACCAGGACCGTGTGCGGCCGGGCAACATCGTGGGCGCGCTGGCGAACGAGGTGGGCCTGCCCGCCTCGGCCATCGGCGCGATCGACCTGCGTGGCAACCACTCGCTCGTCGAGCTGCCGGCGGACCTGACCTCGGCCCAGCTCGAGGCCGCGGCCAACGCCGAGATCAACGGCCGTCGCCTCGGCCTGCGCAAGGACACCGGCCGCCCGACCCGCGCCGAGCGCGACGGCGAGGACCGCGGTGAGCGCCGCGGCGGCTTCCGCAAGGACCGCGGCGAGCGCGGCGAGCGCGGCGGCTTCCGCGGGGACCGCGACGGCGGCCAGCGCGGCGGGTACCGCAAGGACCGGGACGACCGCGGCTCCCGCGAGGATCGTGGCGGCTTCCGCAAGGACCGGGACGACCGCAGCTTCCGTGGCGACCGCAGGGGACGCCCCGGCGGCCGCAAGCCCCGCTGGGGCGCCCAGGAGCGCTCGGATCGGGGCGCCCGCCGCTGATTCCGCCGGGGTGCCGACCCCGCCGGAGGCCGTGACCGGGGCCGATTTTGCATCGGCCCCGGGGCCCTGGTAGAGTCTCACCTCGTTGCCCCGATAGCTCAGTGGTAGAGCGCCATCTTGGTAAGATGGAGGTCCCGGGATCGATTCCCGGTCGGGGCTCTGACATGAGAGCCCGCCCTCGCGGCGTGAAAACCGTGAGTGCGGGCGTTCTCGTGTCGTGGCGGCGTAGCTCAGCTGGTTAGAGCGCACGACTCATAATCGTGAGGTCGGGGGATCGAGTCCCCCCGCCGCTACGGAATCGGACGGACCCGGTCACCTCCTCGGAGGGGCCGGGTCCTTTCGCGTTCCGGGGCCCGTCCGTCGCCCCGGTAGCCTGGCGGGCATGTCCACGCGTCGCCCCGCCCACCAGCCCACCCGCGGCACCGCCGCGCCCCGCGGCTTCGTCTCCCCGTGGGAGCACGGCTCCCGGCTGTACCGGACCCTCGTGCTGACCGGCTCCGCGCTGTTCCTCGTGGGCATCGTGCTGGCGGTCGTCGGCGGCACCACCGGACGCCTCGCCGTCTCCGGGACCGCCCTGGGCGTGCTCGGCGCGGGCGTCGCCGTTCACCTGTCCGCTCAGCTCGTGCGCTTCCGCCAGGCCGCCCGCCGGCAGGGGGAGCGGCGCCCCGGCCGTTAGGCTGGACGGCAGTCGAGAACCGTCCCGCAGGAGGCCCGAGTTGAGCGTGAACCCCGACGTCGCCGGGCGGAGCTATCCGCCCGCGCCCCCCTTCCAGGTCGGTCGTGAGGCGGTCCGCGGCTTCGCCGAGGCCGTGCAGGCCCAGCATCCCGCGCACCACGACGTCGCGGCCGCCCGGGCCCTGGGACACGCCGACCTGGTCGCCCCCCCGACCTTCGCCGTCGTCATCGCCCAGCGCGCCGAGGCCGCCGTCGTCGCCGATCCCGAGCTGGGCATCGACTTCTCGCGCGTGGTCCACGCGGACGAGCGCTTCGTCCACCACCGCCCGCTGGTGGCCGGGGACGAGGTCGTGGCGACCGTGCGGGTCGAGGCCGTGAAGTCCCTCGGCGGCAACCGCATGGTCACCACCGTCACCGAGATCGCGGATCTGGACGGCGCGGCCGTCTCCACCGTCACGTCCACCCTGCTGGTCCGGGGAGAGGAGTCCTGATGAGCACCGCCCCCCGCCTGTCCGACCTCGCCCGGGGCGAGGTGGTCGGCACGCGCACCGTCACGTTCACCCGCGCCGACCTCGTCGCCTACGCGGGTGCCTCCGGCGACCGCAACCCGATCCACTGGTCCCCGTCGTTCGCCGAGCACGTCGGCCTGCCCGGCGTCATCGCCCACGGGATGCTCACCATGGGCGCGGCCGTGCAGCTCGTCTCGGACTGGGCGGGCGACCCGGGCGCCGTCGTCGACTACCAGACCCGCTTCACCGGCATGGTGCCCGTCGCGGACACCACGGGGCGCACGGACGACGACGGCGCGCCCGTCCCCGGCGCCACGCTCGAGGTCGTCGGCACGGTCGGCGCCGTGGACGAGGCCGCCGGGACCGTGCGGATCGACCTGAACGTCACCAACCCGGACGCGGCGAAGCCGCGCGTGCTGACCAAGGCGCAGGCCGTGGTCCGTCTGGCCGACCCCGCGGGGGAGAGCGCGTGAGCGAGCGGCTGGCGGACCACACCACCACCCGCGTCGGCGGGCCTGCGCGCGCGTGGGTCACCGCGCGCACCGAGGCCGAGGCGATCGAGGCCGTGCGCGCCGCCGACGCGGCGGGCGAGCCCCTGTTCGTCCTCGGCGGCGGTTCCAACACCCTCATGGCGGACGCCGGCTTCCCCGGCACCGTCGTGCGGCTGGCCTTCGAGGGCATCCACGTGCTGGACGGGCCGCTGCCCGGCGAGGGCGAGACGCCGCCCGCCGGCGACGGGGCCCGGTCCGCGGACCACGAGGGGGAGGCCGTCGTCGTGCGGATCGCGGCGGGCCACCCGTGGGACGACGCCGTCGCATGGACCGTGGCGCACGGGCTCGGCGGGATCGAGGCGCTCTCGGGCATCCCGGGCTCGGCCGGCGCGACGCCCGTGCAGAACGTCGGCGCGTACGGCGCGGACGTCTCGCAGGTGCTCGTCGCCCTGCGCGCGTGGGACCGGGAGGCGGGCGACGTCGTCGAGCTGACGCCCGCGGACCTGCGCTTCGGCTACCGCGACTCCGTGATCAAGCGCTCCATGCTGGAGACCGGCGCGCCGAGTCCCCGGTGGATCGTGCTCTCGATCGACCTGCGGCTGCGTCGCGCCTCCTCCGACGCCGAGCCGACGGTGCCGGTCCGCTACGGGCAGCTGGCGGCCGCGCTCGACGTCGAGGAGGGCGCCCATGCCCCGCTCGCGGTGGTCCGCCGCGAGGTGCTGGCCCTGCGCGCCGCCAAGGGGATGGTGTCCGATCCGGCGGACCCGGACACGTGGTCCACGGGCAGCTACTTCACAAACCCGATCGTGCCCGCGTCCGTGCGGGCCTCCCTGCCCGACGGCGCCCCGGCGTTCGCCGCCGGCCAGGCCGAGGACGGGACGCCGCTCGTGAAGCTCTCGGCGGCCTGGCTGATCGATCGCGCGGGCTTCGCGAAGGGCTTCGGGCTGCCCGAGGTCGCCCCCCGCGAGGGCGGGCCGGACGGCCGCGGAGCCGACGGCACCGGCCTGGCCGGGGGCCGCGCGTCGGTGTCCACGAAGCACACCCTCGCCATGACCAACCGCGGCGACGCGACCACCGAGGACGTCCTGACGGTCGCGCGCACCGTGCGCGACGGCGTGCGCGAACGCTTCGGCGTCGAGCTGCACCCCGAGCCGATGATCATCGGCACCAGCCTCTGACCCCTCACTTTCGTTCGGGAAACGGCGCCCCCAGGAGTGCTTTCGTTCGGGAAACGGCGCCCCTTGGCGGGGCGGGCGCCGTTTCCCGAACGACAACGACCGAACACCCGCCGTTTCCCGAACGAAAACGGGGGCCGGGGGCGGGGGGGTACGGGGGCCGGGGCTGGGCCGGGTGCGCGCCGCCGCGCCGGCGTCGCGGCTCAGAGGTTGCCGGTGGCGATCATCAGCATGCGGCGCACGGGCTCGGCCGCACCCCACAGCAGCTGGTCGCCGACGGTGAACGCCGACAGGTACTCGGGACCCATGTTGAGCTTGCGCAGCCGGCCGACGGGGATCTGCAGGGTGCCGGTCGCGGCGATCGGGGTCAGGTCGGTGACCGTGGCCTCCTTGGTGTTCGGCACCACCTGCACCCACTCGTTGTCCGCGGCGATGATCTGCTCGACCTCGTCCAGCGGCACGTCCCGGGTGAGCTTGAGGGTGAGGGCCTGCGAGTGGGAGCGCATGGCGCCGATCCGCACGCACAGCGAGTCGAACGGGATCCGGTCCGCCCCGGTCAGTCCGAGCACCTTGTTGGTCTCGTCGTAGGCCTTGCGCTCCTCGCGGGAGACGCCGTCGCCCAGGTCGGAGTCGATCCAGGGGATCAGCGAGCCACCCAGCGGCACGCCGAACTGCGTCGAGTCCAGGCCGCCGCGCTGCAGCTCGATCACCTTGCGGTCGATCTCGAGGATCGCCGACGCCGGATCGGCCAGCTCGGCCCGCACCGCGCCGCCCAGCTCGGCGTACTGGGTGAGCAGCTCGCGCATGTGCCGGGCGCCGCCGCCGGAGGCCGCCTGGTAGGTCATGGCGGTGCCCCACTCGACCAGGCCCGCCTTGAACAGGCCCCCCAGGCCCATGAGCATGCAGGAGACGGTGCAGTTGCCGCCGATGAAGTCCTTCGTCCCGTTCGCCAGGGCGGCGTCGATGACGCCGCGGTTCACGGGGTCCAGCGCGATCACGGAGGTGTCCGCCATGCGCAGGGTGGAGGCGGCGTCGATCCAGATGCCGTCCCAGCCGGCGGCGCGCAGCTTCGGGTACACGGCCTGCGTGTAGTCCCCGCCCTGCGCGGTGAGGATCACGGGCAGGGCCTTGAGCGCGTCCACGTCGTACGCGTCCTGGAGCACGCCCGGGTCACCGGCCATGCCCTCGAGCACGGGCGCGGGACCGCCGGCGTTGGACGTGGAGAAGAAGACGGGATGGATACGGGCGAAGTCGCCCTCCTCGGCCATGCGCTGCAGGAGGACGGACCCCACCATGCCGCGCCAGCCGACCAGGCCCACGGTGGGCACGGCGGCCGCGTCGGGGGCGTTCACAGATGCGGGGGCAGCGGAAGTCATGCCCTCCAGGCTAGCGGCCCTGCTGCGCGCGCTTCCGCTTGTTCCACGCGATGAGACCGCCCACGGCGAACACCTGGGTCAGCACGAGCAGGAACACCAGCCCGGCGAGGGTCTTGCCCTGCAGCACGAGGATCAGCCCGAACACGGCGCACACGAACGCCAGCACGGGCAGGGCGACGAGCGCGAGGAACGAGACCGCCTGCGGGGAGAGCAGACGCTGGTCGGAGTCGGTCGAGGCCATGTCAGTCGCGTTCCCATCGTTCGAAGCGGTGGCGCGGGCCGGAGGCGGAGTCCAGCCACGCGTCGGGGGCGGGGTCGACGGCGGTGCGCCGCCAGCGGGCGTCGAGCGGCGGGGCGTGCGTGTCGCCGTCGACGTCGGCGTCGATCACGGTCACCTCGGCGCGCGAGGCCACGTCGAGGGCCTGCTCGTAGAGGGTCGCCCCGCCGATCACCCACACGGTGTCACAGCCGTCGGCCTCGGCCGCGGCGGCCAGGGCCGCCCCGAAGCCCGGCACGACGACGGCACCCGCGGCCCGCAGCTCCGCGCCGGCCTCCTCGGTGGCCGTCAGGGTGCGGGAGACCACGATGTTCGTGCGCCCGGGCAGCGGGCGGAACCGCGCCGGGAACGACTCCCACGTGCGCCGGCCCATGATCACGGGGTGGCCGTGCGTGTGGGCCCGGAAGTGGGCGAGGTCCTCGGGCACGTGCCACGGCATGGTGCCGTCGCGGCCGATGACGCGCTCGGGGGTCTGGGCCCAGATCATGGCGATCACGGGCTCGGTGGGACGGGTGGCCCGGCTCATGGGGTCGCTGCGCATCCTCGGCTCAGACGGCGATCGGCGCCGTGATGGTGGGGTGGTGACGGTAGTCGAGGACCTCGAAGTCCTCGTAGTCGTAGTCGAAGATCGACGCGGGGGTGCGCCGCAGCCGCAGCCGCGGGTACGGGTACGGCTCGCGGGAGAGCTGCTCGCGCACCTGCTCCTCGTGGTTCGCGTAGATGTGCGCGTCCCCACCGGTCCACACGAACTCGCCGGGCGTCAACCCGGTCTGCTGCGCGACCATCACCGTGAGCAGCGCGTACGAGGCGATGTTGAACGGCACGCCGAGGAACAGGTCCGCCGAGCGCTGGTAGAGCTGGCATGAGAGCCGCCCGGGGGCGCCGTCCTGACCGGGGGAGACGTAGAACTGGAACAGCGCGTGGCACGGCGGCAACGCCATCTCGTCCACCTCGGCGGGGTTCCACGCGGTGACGATGTGCCGGCGCGAGTCGGGGTTCGTCCGGATCTGCTCCACGACCTTGGCGATCTGGTCGATGTGGCCCCCGTCCGGGGTGGGCCACGAGCGCCACTGCACGCCGTAGACGGGGCCGAGCTCGCCGTCCTCGTCCGCCCACTCGTTCCAGATCCGCACGCCGCGCTCCTGGAGCCACCGCACGTTCGAGTCCCCGCGCAGGAACCACAGCAGCTCGAGCGCGACCGACTTGAAGTGCACGCGCTTGGTCGTGATCAGCGGGAAGGACTCGGCCAGGTCGAAGCGCAGCTGGCGGCCGAACACGCTGCGCGTGCCCGTGCCGGTCCGGTCCGTCTTGACGGCCCCGTGGGCCATCACGTCGGCGAGGAGGTCCTCGTAGGGGGTGGGGATGCTCACCCGGTCCACTCTAGCGATCCGAGCGGACGCGCTGAGCGTCGTCGACGGCCCGGCGGAGGCGGGTACCGGCAGGGCAGGGCCCCGCCCCCGGTCAGCCGTGGAAGACCATGTCCTGGTACTCGGGGTAGCGGCGCAGGTAGTCCTCCACGTAGGAGCACTCGGGCACGATCCGGTCACCCTCCGCGCGCAGCCGGTCCAGGACCATGGTCACGAGGGCGCGGGCGTAGCCGCGGCGGCCGAACTGCTCGTCGATGATGGTGTGCTGCAGGCGCAGGACCACGGTGTCCTCGCCGTCCGCGCCGCGCACGGTCTCCTGGTCGTAGCCGAGGAACCCGATGAAGGTCCCGTCCTGGCGCAGCTCGAAGCGCTGACGGTCCGGGTCCCGGGTCACCGTGAGGCGCTCGTGGACGATCTTCTCGGGCTGGCTCTGGGCGGCGGTGTTCTCCATGACCCGAGCCTAGGGCCGGGGGCGGGCCCGCTCAACGGTGGCCCGGTCGCGCGGGCGGCTCAGTCGTCCCAGGGGTCGTAGACCTCGACGGCCACCACGTCGCCGTCGAGGTCGAGCGCGCGGTGCGCCACGAGCACAGCGCCGGGCCGCAGCCACGGGTCCTCGGTCGGCAGGGCCCGCAGCACGCGGTCCGCCTGGCCGGCGGCCGCGTCCTCGACCACCTCGAACAGCGTCGGCAGCACCGGCCGGTGCGTGCACACGACCAGCGGCCGGGAGCGGCCCATGAGCTCGGCCATCACCTTGCGGGTCTTCTTGGGCTTCTCCCGGGCCGTGGTCTCCGTGAACGCGCCCTTGGTCTTCAGCGGCAGCCGGCTGGACTTCACGAGCGGGGCCAGCGTCTCCACGCAGCGGCGCCACGGGGAGGAGACCAGCCGCTCCGGCCGCCAGGCCGCCACGAGGCCCTCGACGGCGAGCGCCTGCCGCCGGCCCGTCGCCGCCAGCGGACGCTCCTGCTCGGCGCGGGACCACGAGGAGCGGGGCTTGGCCTTGGCGTGGCGCAGCACCAGCAGCGGCACGGTCCGCAGGCGCCCCCGGGAGGCGGCACGCAGCAGCAGGTCGAGCGGTTCGTGATCCGAGCCGTTCGTCAGCAGCCGCCGGGCCTCGTCCGGCCCGACCCAGCGGACCTCGTCCACCTCGTCGCCGTCGGGGAGGGCGCGCTGGCCGTCGACCTCGGCGGCCCAGTACCAGACCTCCTTGCTCTGACGTACGCCCCGCTTGCCGGGCACCTCGTACGCGGTCACGCACAGCGGGATGCCCGGCCGCAGCTCCAGGCCGACCTCCTCGCGCAGCTCGCGCACCGCGCACTCCGGCAGCGTCTCACCCGGATCGAGCTTGCCCTTGGGCCACGACCAGTCGTCGTAGCGGGGCCGGTGGATCACCATCACCTCGAGGCCGCCGGGCACGCGGCGCCACGGCAGCATGCCGGCGGCCAGCACCTCGGCGCGGGGGCCTTCCGAGGCGCGGTCCTCCGTGGACCAGCGGGCGACGCGGTCGACGTGGGACGAAGGCATGGGGCGGGTTCCTCTCGGGGTGCGGCGGCCGCGACGACTGCTGGGGCAGGGCACGGGGCGTGGCCGACCCCACGGGGGCCGGCCTCACCAGGATACGAGGCCGCCGGGATGTGCCCGGCCGGTCCCCGCCCGAGGGTCTCAGGGGCGGCGGTACTGGGCGTCGGCGGCGAACAGCTCGAAGCCGAGGGACGCGTAGAGCGCGACGGCGGCCGTGTTGTCCGCGTCCACGTACAGGTCCACGACGTCGACTCCCTGCTCCGCCATCCGGTGCAGCCCCGCCAGCGTCAGGGCCCGACCGAGGCCGAGGCCCTGGGCGTCGGGGGAGACGCCCACGGCGTACACCTCCCCGACGCGCGGGCCGTCGGCTCCGGCATCCGGCTCCACCTTCGTCCAGTGGAAGCCGAGCAGCCGCCCGTCCGCCTCGCGGGCGGCGAGCAGGAGGCCGTCGGCGTCGAACCAGTCCTCCGCCATGCGGTCGTCGAGGTCGGCGCGGGTCAGGCTGCCCTGTTCGGGGTGGTCCGCGAAGGCGGCGGCGTTCACGTCCAGCCAGGCCTGCTCGTCCTGGCCGGGGACGAAGCCGCGCAGGGCCACCCCGTCGGCTAGCCGCACCTCCGGCAGGGCCGCGAGCGCCGCGTGCGACAGGCGCATCCGGCGCAGCTCGCGGACGGGCTCGAGGCCGTGCCGCCGGGCGAGCCGGACCGCCCCCGGGAGCATGCCGTGGGCCCAGACGCTCGTGGTCTCCTCCCGCGCCAGGTCCCGGACCGCGGCGGCCGCGGCGTCGGCCAGGACCGTCCCCCGGCCGGTGCGGCGTGCGGTCGGGTCGACGACGAGCTCGAGCACCGCCGCCGCGCCCTCGGGCACGAGCACGGCCGCCCCGTCGATCGCGCCGTCCGGGCCCCGGGTGGCCCCCCACCAGAGCTGCCCGCCGCGGGCGAGCAGCACGCGCGTCTGGTCCGACAGCGGGGGATGACCGTCCGCCGCCCCGGCGCGGTCGGCCAGGTCCAGGACGGCGCTCGCCTCCTCCGGGCGCGGGGTGACGACGCGCGGCATGCCGTCGGCGTCGGAGGTCGTGGGGGTGGGGTGTTCGGCCATGCCGGCCACCCTACGGAAGGAGGACGGTGGCCCGCGAGGTGCGCCCCGCCGTCGCCCGCCCAGGGCCGAGCCGGTGCGCACCTGGCAGGATGGGGCAGGTGATGCGCTTGTCCATGGCCCTGAGTGCGGCCGTCGCCGCCCTCGTCCTGGGCGGTGCCGCGTTGCTGGGCCCGGTCCCCGCCGCCCTCGCCGCCGCCGTCGTGATCCTGGTCATCGCCTGGGGCTGGCCGCGGCAGATGGGGGCGCCCGCGCGCCTCTCGCTCAGCGTCACCCTGGCCGTCGCCGGGGGCATCGCGGTGCTGCTCATGCTGCTGTGGCCGCCGCTCGAGGACGGCCACAGCGGGGCCTGGACGCTCTTCGAGCCGCTCGCCGTCGTCGTCGCCTGGAGCACCATGGCCTCGTTCGTCGTCCAGCTGGTGCGCGGGACCGGCCGGCCGCTGCGCCTCGAGTCCACCGTCGCCACGATGGGCGGGGCGTTCATGGCCGTCGTGACGGCGTGCTGGGTGGCCGTCTCACGCTGGACCGACACCCCTGCGGTCGCCGGGCTGGTCATCACGCTGGCGGTCACGGTGGCCGCGGTCTCCCTCGTCGGCCTCACCCCGTGGATGCAGGGCCGGCCGGGAGTCCTGGCGCTCGTCGTCATCCCCCTCGGCACGGTGCTCGCGTGGCCCGTCTCCGCGCTGGCCGGCGTGGGCGCCCGGGACCGGCCGGCCGTCATGGCCGCGGCGCTCGCGGTGGCCGTGCTGGTGTCCCTGACCGCCGCCACGGCGCCGTCGTCGCGGCCGCGGCCCGAGGACCGGCCGGTGGGCACCACCCTGCGCCCGCGCCGGGCGGGCTACGCCCTCGCGTTGGCGCCCGTGGGAGCGGCCGGCGTCGTGGCGCACGTCATGGTGGGCTTCCTGGCCTGACAGGTCCGACCCGCTCGGTAGGATGTCCCGCATGGATACCCTTCTTGCGCTCGAGATCTTCTTCCTGGCCCTCGTGGTCCTGGCCGGCCTGGGCATGGCCGCCGTCGCCGCGGTCGTCATCAACGGCCTCTTCAAGGGCCAGCGCTGAGGACGCGCGGCCCGCTGGCGGGCCGCGCCGTGATCTGCCATGGCGACTGAACTCCCGTACGACCTCACCCCAGAGCTCGCCCCCCTGTCCTGGCTCATCGGCAGCTGGGAGGGCCAGGGCCGCCTCGGCGACGGCTCCGCCGACACCGAGATCTTCTACCAGCGGGTGGACTTCACCGAGCACGGTCTGCCGTTCGTGGAGTACCGCGCGGAATCGTGGCTGTGCGAGGCGGACGGCACGCTGCTGCGTCCGCTGACCGTCGAGTCCGGCTTCTGGCAGGTGGACCGGGAGCGGCGCGACGGCGACGTCGGCCCCGGCATGCGCCCGGCGGACATCGTCCCCGCGTTCCGCTCCGCCGAGGACGTCGAGCGGCTGCGCGCCGGCGACGAGGGCTTCGGCCTGACCGCCACCATCACGCATCCGGGCTCGCTGTCCGAGCTGTACTACGGCCGCATCAAGGGCCCGCAGCTGCAGTTGGCCACGGAGGCGATCCTGCGCGGCTCCGCCGCCGGCCCGTACCACCGGGCCACACGCATGGCCGGTCTCGTGAACGGGCAGCTGTTCTGGCGCTGGGACGTCGCGGACGCCGCGGGCGCCGAGCTCCAGGCGCACGCCTCCGCCATCCTGGACCGCATGCCGAGCGCGGCCGAGGGTCGGCTCGCCCCGGGGGCCGAGCGTCCTCGCGGCGCCGGCGGGCGGAAGCACGGGGAGCAGTCGTGACGGCCTCCCGCAGCCCGCTGCTGGACCTGGCCGTGGCCGAGCCGCAGGGGCCGGCCGGCGGCGCCGTCGAGGGCCGCGGCCCGGACGCCGGCGTCGCCGCGCACTACGGTCGCCCCCTGCCCGAGCAGCGCGCCCTCGCCCGGGGCCGCGCCCTGGTCGACCTCTCCCACCGGGCCGTACTCTCCGTGTCCGGCCCGGACCGGCTGAGCTGGCTGCACACGCTCGGCACGCAGCACGTCGAGACGCTGCCCCCCGGCACAAGCACCGAGATCCTCTTCCTCGACGTGCAGGGGCGGATCGAGCACGCCGCCCACCTGCTCGAGGACGGCGCCGCGGCCTGGCTCGTCACGGACCGCGAGGACGGCCCGGGCCTCGCCGCGTGGCTCACCTCGATGCGCTTCTCCCACGACGTCACGCTGCGGGACCACACTGGGGCGGTCGCCGTCGTGGGCGCCACCGCGCCCGTGCCCGGCTGGGAGGACCGCACCGTGTGGCTGGACCCGTGGCCGCGCGTCGGGGCGGGCGGCTGGGCCTACACGGCCGATCCGGATCCGGCGACCCACCCGGGTGCGGACTGGTCCTGGCGCGAGTACCTCGTCACCCGGGCCGACCTCGAGGCCACCGTCCGCGCGCTCGGCACGGGCGTGCTCGCGGGCTGGTCCCTGGCGGGCACGACGGCGGCCGAGGCGCTGCGCATCGAGGCCGGCCGCCCCCGCCGGGCCCTCGACGTGGACGACCGCGCGATCCCGCACGAGCTGGACCTGCTGCGCACCGCCGTGCACCTCGAGAAGGGCTGCTACCGCGGTCAGGAGACCGTGGCGCGCGTGCACAACCTGGGCCGCCCGCCCCGCCGCCTCACCCGCCTGCTCCTGGACGGCTCCGTCCACGCGCTCCCCGAGCACGGTGCCCCCGTGATCCTCCGGCCGGCCGAGGACACGCCCGAGGCCCGCGCCGCCGCCCGTCCGGTGGGGACGGTCACCGCCGCGGCCCAGCACCATGAGGCGGGCGCCGTCGCCCTGGCGCTGCTCAAGCGCACGGTGCCCGTGGACGCCGAGCTGCTGGTCCGCGAGGACGCTCCCGGCGAGGACGGTGCCGCCGAGGGCGGCTGGATCGCCGCGAGCCAGGAGCCGCTCGTGTCCCCGGACGCCGGGCAGGTCGTCGGCCGACCGCGCGGCGTGGGCCGCCTGCGCTGACCGACTCGCCGGCTCAGTCCAGCGCGAGGACGGTCCGCGTGCCCGCCGCCTCCAGCCCGACGGCGATCGCCACGTGGTGCGCGGCTGTGTGGCCCGCCGGCACCTCGGCGAACGGCAGCAGCCCCTCCAGCGCCGCCCGGTCCATCGCCACGGCCACCGCGTAGCGGCCGAGCCCACGACCGCGCAGCCGCGGTGGGGTGAGGGTGCCCAGCGAGGCCAGCACGCCGCCCGTCACGCGATGCCCCGCCGCCGCCACCGCGGCTTCGATCGCCCGTCCCGCGCCGTCGTCGGGAACGAGCGCGACCGAGGACTCCCAGGAGGGGACACCCGCCTCGGCCACGTCGTCTGCGGGGGCCTGCGCGACCACGGCGTGGACGTGGGTGGGGTCGTCGGACACGGCGACGGTGCGCGAGGGGTCGACCGGCGGCGGTTCCTCGGCGGCGTAGAGCGTGAACTCGCCGCGGGAGCGCACGGCCTCCCCGGCGGCGGCGCGCACCGCCGTCCGCAGCAGGGCCGACTCCACGCCCAGCGCCTCGGCGGGCACGCCGCGGCAGGCACGCGTGAACCACGCCGGCCCCGCCACGACGGTGGCCCAGGGCAGGGCCAGCACCTCCGCCTCGGCCACATCCTGCCGGGCCACCTCGATGCGGCGCGGCTCGGCGCCCGCCGCCGGGGCGTCGCCGGGCAGGAGCGCGGTGTCGGGCAGGCCGAGCCGACGCGCCAGCCCGAGGGCCAGCACGCCGACGGCGGGGTGGTCGGGTCTCACCGGCCGAACAGGATCTTCGCCTCGTCGTAGCGGGAGACCGGCACCTTCTTGAGGCCCTTGAGGGCGGCGCTCATGGGGATGGAGATGATCTCCGTGCCGTTGGCCGCCACCATCTGTCCCCAGCGGCGCTGGGCGACGAGGTCGACGGCGCCCATGCCGAAGCGCGTGGAGAGCACGCGGTCCGTGGCGGTGGGGGCGCCGCCGCGCTGGATGTGGCCCAGGATGGTGCTGCGCGTCTCGATGCCGGTCATCTCCTCGATCTCGCGGGTCACCCACTCGCCGATGCCGCCCAGACGCGGCCGGCCGGACGCCTCGACGCCGGCCTCGGCCAGCGGGTCGTCGTGGCCCTCGGGGACGAAGCCCTCCGCCACCACGACCAGCGGGGAGCGACCGCGGTCGTGGACCTGCTGCACCCACTCGGCGACCTGGGACATCGGGGTGCGGACCTCGGGGATGAGGATCGCGTGGGCGCCGGCGGCCATGCCCGAGTGCAGGGCGATCCAGCCGACGTGGCGGCCCATGACCTCGGCGACCATGCAGCGGTGGTGGGACTCGCCCGTGGTGCGCAGCCGGTCCATGGCGTCCGTGGCGATCTGCACGGCCGTGTCGAAGCCGAACGTGTAGTCGGTGCCCTGCAGGTCGTTGTCGATCGTCTTGGGCACGCCCACGATCGGCAGCCCGTCCGCGGCCAGGCGGTTCGCGCCGGCCAGGGTGCCCTCGCCGCCGATCGCGATGACGGCGTCGATGTCCAGCTCGCGCAGGTTGCGGAGCATGTTCTCCGGGCCGCCGCCCTCCGCGTTGTAGGGGTGCGTGCGGGAGGTGCCGAGGATGGTGCCGCCGGTGCGGGCCAGGCCGCGCACGCGGGAGCGGGGCAGGTCCTCGACGTCCTTCTCGATCAGGCCGGACCACCCGTTGCGGATGCCCACCATCTCCATGTCGTACGACTTGATGCCGTGCAGGACGGCGGAGCGGATGACGGCGTTGAGCCCGGGGCAGTCGCCTCCGGAGGTGAGCATTCCGACGCGCATGGGGGTCCTCTCGGGCGTTCTCGTGCGGGGGGTTGGCACCACCCTAGGCGCGCCCGCCCCGTCGCGTCAGGGGACGGGCGACGGGCGGCGGGTCAGCCGAGGGCCACGAGGACGGCGACCTGGAGGGCCGTCGCACCCACGAGGATGCCGCTCGCCGGGCCGAGGGTGCCGGGACGACGGCCGCTGAGCAGAGCGCCCAGCATGACGGGGGCGATCACCGCGAGCGCGGCCACGAGCATCGGCACCGCCAGCAGCGTGGGGGTCGGACCGACACCGAGCAGCAGGCTGATCCCGAGGGCGGCGAGCGCGGCGAGGACGGCCCCGGCGTAGGTGGCGGCCTGCGCGATCGGCCCGAGGCGCGGCTTTGCGGCCGTGGCTGCGGACCCCGAGCCGGTCGGGGCGGTGGCCGCCCGGGGGGCCTCCTCGGCCAGGCGCGCCGCGGCTCGCCGCTCGCGGGAGTGGACGTGGTCGCGCCAGGTGCCGGTCGCGGGGTCGATCCACTCGGGGCGGAAGCCGTGCGGGTCGGTGACCTCGGCCGCCCGCTCGCGCGGACCTCCGCCGACGTACCAGGCCGGGCGCGGCACGGCGTGGGCGGGCTGGTCGGCGTCGGGGACCCGGCCCGGGGCCACGCGGGCCTGCGCCCGGCCGTCCCAGCGGGTCACGAGCCACCAGACGAGCACGGCCAGCGCGCCCAGGCCCACGAGGGAGCCGGGGCCGCCCACGGCCGGGGCGATGAGGGTGAACCCGGCGCCGAGCAGCAGGTTGAGGGCGCCGATCGCCCCGATCACGCCGATGGCCACGGTGGCGTCCTGCCACTCCCCGCGGCGCAGGCGGCCGAACTGCACGCGTCCGTCGGCGTCGGGGAGCACGGCCCAGGCGGCCGCGTAGGCCAGCAGGCCCAGACCCGCGGAGATCATGCACACGGCGACGAACACGCCGCGGGCGAGCAGCGGGTCGATGCGGTAGCGCTCGGCCACCCCGCCGAGCACCCCGCCGACCCACGAGGCCGGCGAGCGGCGCACGCCCCAGCTCAGGACGGCGCGGCGCAGCCAGCCCGGCAGGGCGTTCAGTCCGTCGGGGCCGGTCTCGCCCGCGGCGGCTCCGTCGGGGGCGACGTGGGGGCCGGGGCCGGTGAACGGGTCGGGTGTGCTCGTCATGTCTCCATTCTCGTCCGCCTCCGGTCCCCGCCCATCCGGGAACTCCCGGAATCCTCCCCGGATGTGCCGCCCCGTCCGACGCGGCAGGATGGGGACATGCCCACCCCGTCCGCGCCCGCGCCGGCCCCGCGTCCGCCGTTGATGCGGCACGGGGCCGACCGTCCGGTGTCCGGCGTCGCCGCGGGGCTCGCCCGGCACCTCGGGATGCCCGCCGGCCGCGTCCGCGCGGCCCTGGCGCTGCTGAGCCTGCTGGGCGGCGCGGGCCTGGCCCTGTACGTGTGGCTCTGGCTGCTCATGCCGGAGGAGGGTCCGGACGGCGCCCCCGCCGCCGACGCCCCCACCCTGCGTGGTCGCGCCCCCGAGGTGCTCGAGCGGGTGCGCGAGGGCGGCTGGCCGGTGCTGCTGGCCGCCGTGGTGCTCGGCGTGGGCGTGCTGACCGTCGCGGACGGCCTCGGCCTCGCCGTCGACTGGGCGCTCGTGGGCCCGGTGGCCGTCCTCGTGATCGGCCTCGGCCTGGCCTGGATGCAGCTCGACCTGGCGGGCGGGCCCCGGGCCGGGCGGAGCGGACGACTGGTCCGCCTCGTGCTCGGCACGGCCCTCGTGCTGCTGGCGGTGCTGGCCATCGTCCTGGGCGCCGTGAGCTCGGGCGAGCTGTGGCGGGCTCTGCTGGCCGCCGTCGCGATGCTCGCCGGCGCGGCGCTGGTGGCCATGCCCTACGTCCTGGCCTGGCTGCGCCGACGCGACGCGGAGCGGACCGCGTTCGCGGTGCAGGCCCAGCGCGCCGAGATCGCGGCGCACCTGCACGACTCGGTGCTGCAGTCCCTCGCCCTCATCCAGCGGCGCGCCCAGGACGCGGACGCGGTGGCCCGGGTGGCCCGCGCCCAGGAGCGTGAGCTGCGTCAGTTCCTCGCCCTGGACTCCCGCGGCGGCCCGCACTCCCTGGCGGAGGCGCTCGACCAGCACGCCGCCGCCGTCGAGGACGCCCACGGGGCCCGGGTGGAGGTCGTGGCCGTGGGGCGGGCCGCGGGGGCGTGGCTCGAGCCGCTCGCGGCCGCGGCGCGCGAGGCCATGCAGAACGCGGCCCGGCACGCCGGCGACGCGCAGGTCTTCGCGGAGGCCGGTGAGGACGACCGCGGCCGCACCGTCGCGGAGGTGTTCGTCCGGGACCGCGGTCCCGGCTTCGACCTGCCCACGGTCCCGGCCGACCGGCTCGGCGTGCGGGAGTCGATCCTCGGCCGCATGGAGCGTGCCGGCGGGACCGCCCGCATCCGGTCCGGCCCGGGCGGCACCGAGGTCCACCTGACCCTGACCGAGCCCGAGGGTGCGCGAGCGCGCACCGGACAGGAGCACCCATGACCGACCCCGCCCCGCGCACGGCCGTCATCGTGGACGACCACGCGATCTTCCGCTCCGGCCTGCGCGCCGACCTGGACCCGGACCGACTGGCCATCGTCGGTGAGGCCGGGGACGTGGACGAGGCCGTCCGCGCCGTGCTGGACCTGGCGCCGGATGTGGTGCTGCTGGACGTGCACCCTGTCTCTTATACACCTCT
>NZ_JABFNH010000004.1:106229-107934 GCF_017168435.1 Micrococcus sp. KRD070 | reverse complement strand
GAGGTGGCCGAGCGTGTCCTCGCGCGCCGACCCGCGCAGCGGTTCCTGGCCCTGTCCGTCTCGGACGCGGCCGAGGACGTCGTCGCCGTGATCCGTGCGGGGGCCCGCGGCTACATCACCAAGACGGCCTCCGGCGCCGAGGTGGCGGACGCGGCGGTCCGCGTGGCCGACGGCGACGCCGTGTTCTCGCCCCGGCTGGCCGGGTTCGTCCTCGACGCCTTCCGCGGCACGGCGCCCGCGCCTCCGCCCGTCACCGCCGCGGCGGCGAGCGGGGCTGCGGCCCCCGGCGAGGACCTCGACCGGCTCTCGGCACGGGAGCGGGAGGTCATGCGGCTGATCGCCCGCGGATACACCTACCGGGAGGCCGGGGCGGAGCTGTTCATCTCGGACCGCACGGTCGAGACCCACGTGTCCTCCGTGCTGCGCAAGCTCCAGCTCTCCAACCGCCACGAGCTGACCCGCTGGGCCGCGCGCCGCGGATACGCCTGAGCCCCGCGGCGCGCGGTGTCGCGGGGCTCAGGGGCGGGGTGGGCGGCTCAGGCGCTGAGCAGGGCGCGGATGCGCTCGACGCCCTCGGCGAGGTCCGCATCGCCCAGCGCATAGGACAGTCGCAGATAGCCGGACGGGCCGAACGCCTCGCCCGGGACCACGGCGACCTCCGCCTCGTCGAGGATGAAGGCGGCCAGCTCGGCCGACGTCGTGGGGGTGACGCCGCCGCGGTAGGTCTTCCCGAGCGCCTCCCGCACGTCCACGTACGCGTAGAACGCGCCCTGCGGGGTGGGGCAGTGGAAGCCCGCCACGGCGTCCATGGCCTCGACCATGGCCCGGCGCCGACGGTCGAACGCCGTCTTCATCTCCGCCACGGCGTCCAACGGGCCGGCGACGGCGGCCAGGGCGGCCCGCTGCGACACGTTGGCCACGTTCGAGGTGGCGTGGGACTGCAGGTTCGTGGCGGCCTTGACCACGTCCAGCGGGCCGGCCATCCACCCGACGCGCCAGCCCGTCATGGCGTAGGTCTTGGCGACGCCGTTGAGGATCACGGACTGCTCCGCCAGCTCGGGCACGGCGCGGACGATCGAGGTGAACGGCATGCCGTCGTAGGTCAGGTGCTCGTAGATCTCGTCGGTGACCACCCACAGCCCCCGCTCCTGCGCCCACTGGCCGATCGCCGCCGTCTCCTCGGGGGAGTAGACGGCGCCGGTGGGGTTGGAGGGGGAGACGAACAGGAGCACCTTGGTGCGGTCCGTGACGGACTCGTCGAGCTGGTCCACGGTGACCTTGTAGCCCTGCTCGGGGCCGGCGAACACCTCCACCGGCACGCCGCCGGCCAGCCGGATCGCCTCCGGGTAGGTGGTCCAGTAGGGGGCGGGGACGAGCACCTCGTCCTGCGGGTCCAGCAGGGCGGCGAAGGCGTTGTACACGGCCTGCTTCCCGCCGTTGGTCACGAGCACCTGGGCGGCCTCGAGGGACACGCCGGAGTCGCGCAGCGTCTTGGCCGCGATCGCCTCGCGCAGCTCGGGCAGGCCGGAGGCGGGGGAGTAGCGGTGGTTCTTCGGGTCCCGGGCCGCGGCGACGGCGGCCTCCACGATGTAGTCCGGGGTGGGGAAGTCGGGCTCGCCGGCGCCGAAGCCGATCACCGGGCGCCCGGCGGCCTTGAGCTCCTTGGCGCGGGCGTCGACGGCGAGGGTGGCGGAGGGCGCGATGG
>NZ_JABFNH010000004.1:74019-106129 GCF_017168435.1 Micrococcus sp. KRD070 | reverse complement strand
GGCCCCGCCCATCGGCCCCGCCCTGGGCCAGCACGGCGTGAACATCATGGAGTTCTGCAAGGCGTACAACGCCGCCACCGAGTCGCAGCGCGGCAACGTGGTCCCGGTCGAGATCACCGTGTACGAGGACCGCTCGTTCACCTTCGTGACCAAGACCCCGCCGGCCGCCGAGCTCATCAAGAAGGCCGCCGGCGTCGCCAAGGGCTCCGCCACCCCGCACACGGCCAAGGTCGGCACGCTGACCCAGGCCCAGTGCGAGGAGATCGCCCAGACCAAGATGGAGGACCTGAACGCCAACGACGTCCAGGCCGCCGCCAAGATCATCGCGGGCACCGCCCGCTCGATGGGCATCACCGTCGAGGGCTGACGCCCACCCCCACCCCCTTCCAGTGGCAGGGCCGAGCGCGGCCCGCAGACCACGACTGCACAAGGAGAAGAACGCAGATGGCACAGCGCAGCAAGGCATACAAGGCGGCCAAGGCCGCGATCGGCGAGGACCTGTACTCGCCGGTGGAGGCGATCCGCCTCGCCAAGGAGACCAACCCCTCCAAGACCGACGCCACCGTGGAGGTGGCCCTCCGCCTCTCGGTCGACCCCCGCAAGGCCGACCAGATGGTCCGCGGCTCCGTGAGCCTGCCCCACGGCACCGGCAAGACCGCGCGCGTCGTCGTGTTCGCCACCGGTGACCGCGCCGAGGCCGCCCGCGCCGCCGGCGCGGACGTCGTGGGCGACGACGACCTGATCGCCCGGATCTCCGAGGGCTGGGTGGACTTCGACGCCGCCGTGGCCTCCCCGGAGCTCATGGGCAAGGTCGGCCGTCTGGGCAAGGTGCTCGGCCCCCGCAACCTGATGCCGAACCCCAAGACCGGCACCGTGACCCCGGACGTGGCCAAGGCCGTGGCCGACATCAAGGGCGGCAAGATCGACTTCCGCGTCGACAAGCACTCCAACCTGCACTTCATCATCGGCAAGACCTCCTTCGAGGCCAAGGCCCTGGTGGAGAACTACGCCGCAGCCCTCGAGGAGGTCCTGCGTCTGAAGCCGTCCTCCTCCAAGGGCCGCTACATCTCCAAGGCCACCGTGGCCACCACCTTCGGCCCGGGCGTGCCCATGGACCCGAACGTGACCTCGGTGGACTCCTCCGAGCTCTGAGCCACGCGGCCCCGGTGATCGGGGCCCACGACGTCGGCCGGTCGTCCCCGCAGCGGGGACGACCGGCCGGCGTCGTCCCGGGTCGATTTTGCGGGCCCGCCCCGGACGTGTACGCTGGTGCCTACCGAAGACCGCCGGTCGTGGTGCCCTGCCTCCGGGCAGAGCCCACCGAAGGATCTCCCTGATGGAGACGGCCCGCGCAGGTGAACGTGAGCCACGCTCGCATCCGCACGTCGACCCTCCGGGTCCGGCCGCGTCGATGCTCCTGCTGCGCCCCGTGCATCTGCACGGGGCGCTTTCTCGTCTCGGGGTGGCGGTTCCCACGCATCATCGAGAGGAGTGCCATGGCGACGTCCGCGAAGGAGTCGGCGGTGGCTGAGCTCACGGACCTGTTCCGTGAGTCCAGCGCCGCTGTTCTGACGGAATACCGTGGCCTGACGGTGACGGAGCTCAAGCAGCTGCGCGACTCCATCCGTCAGGACGCGACCTACGCCGTGGCGAAGAACACGCTGGCCGAGATCGCGGCCAAGGACGCCGGTCTGGAGGGCCTCGAGGCTCACCTGTCCGGTCCCACCGCGATCGCGTTCGTGACCGGGGACCCGGTCAACGTCGCGAAGGCCCTGCGTGACTTTGCCAAGGATCACGAGAAGCTCGTGCTCAAGGGCGGCTACATGGATGGCCAGCCCCTGGACGAGGCCGGCATCAAGAAGCTCGCGGACCTCGAGTCCCGCGAGGTGCTGCTGGCCAAGTTCGCCGGCGCGATGAAGGGCAGCATGTCCAAGGCTGCCGCCCTGTTCCAGGCGCCGCTGTCCAAGACCGTCCGCACGGTCGAGGCGCTGCGCGCC
Source organism: Micrococcus sp. KRD070 (assembly GCF_017168435.1). Lineage (NCBI taxonomy): Bacteria > Bacillati > Actinomycetota > Actinomycetes > Micrococcales > Micrococcaceae > Micrococcus > Micrococcus sp. KRD070. The sequence continues at coordinate 104,132 of NZ_JABFNH010000004.1, read as the reverse complement.
GCGCAGGGCGAGGCTGCCTGAGCAGTCCGCCCCGGGCTGCACGGCCCACCACTTCACACGTAGTCAAGACGTACCCGTAAAGGAGCCATCATGGCCAAGCTGACCACCGAAGAGCTGCTCGCCGCGTTCGAGGAGCTGACCCTCATCGAGCTGTCCGAGTTCATCAAGGCGTTCGAGGAGAAGTTCGACGTCACCGCCGCCGCCCCCGTGGCCGTGGCCGCCGCCGGCGGTGCCGCCGGTGGTGCCGAGGCCGCCGCCGCCGAGGAGAAGGACGAGTTCGACGTCGTCCTCGAGGCCGCCGGCGACAAGAAGATCGGCGTCATCAAGGAGGTGCGCGCCCTCACCTCCCTCGGCCTGAAGGAGGCCAAGGACCTGGTGGACGGCGCTCCCAAGCCCATCCTCGAGGGCGTCAACAAGGAGACCGCCGAGAAGGCCAAGGAGCAGCTCGAGGGCGCCGGCGCCACCGTCACCCTCAAGTGATGATCGCGGCCTGAGCCGCATCACGCCTCCTCACGAGGCCCCCGGACCCGCGCTGCGGACCGGGGGCCTCGTGGCGTCCCGGGTCACGCACCCCCGGCTGGACAGGGGCGACGGGCGCGGATAGGATGGATCTTTGCATCTCCCCTGTTCCGTGCCGCCCGCAGGACCTCGCGTCCCGCCGTGGCCCGCACGGTTCCGCACGGCCTTCATATAGCGGTGGGCCGGCGCCGCCGTCTCGCGGCAGGGGAGCGAACGGAACCCAGAAGGCCTGTGGAAGGATCCTACGTGGTCGCCTCGAGCACCTCCAACGAAACCGCTACCGTCTCCCCGCGATCCGGCGCCTCCGCCGGACGCGTCTCCTTCGCCAAGATCTCCGAGCCGCTGGACGTGCCGGACCTGCTGGCGCTGCAGACCGAGTCGTTCGACCGCCTGATCGGCAATGAGCGGTGGGCCGCGCGCGTGGACGCCGCCCTGGCCGCCGACGACCACTCCGTGCCCGTCACCTCGGGACTGACGGACATCTTCGAGGAGATCTCCCCGATCGAGGACTTCCAGGGCACCATGTCCCTGTCCTTCGCCGAGCCCGAGTTCGCCGACGCGAAGATGACGGAGGAGGAGTGCAAGGATCGCGACGCGACCTTCTCCGCCCCGCTGTACGTCAAGGCCGAGTTCATGAACAACACGACCGGCGAGATCAAGCAGCAGACCGTCTTCATGGGCGACTTCCCGCTGATGACCCGCAACGGCACGTTCATCATCAACGGCACCGAGCGCGTCGTCGTCTCCCAGCTGGTCCGCTCCCCGGGCGCCTACTTCGAGCGCACCCCGGACAAGACCTCGGACAAGGAGATCTTCTCCGCGAAGATCATCCCCTCGCGCGGCGCCTGGTTCGAGCTCGAGGTGGACAAGCGTGACCAGGTCGGCGTCCGCCTCGACCGCAAGCGCAAGCAGCCCGTGACGGTGCTGCTCAAGGCCATGGGCTGGACCGAGTCCCGCATCCTGGAGGAGTTCGGCCACTACGACTCCATCCGCGCCACCCTCGAGAAGGACGGCACCGCGGACCAGGACGAGGCCCTGCTCGACATCTACCGCAAGCTGCGCCCGGGCGAGCCGGCCGCCGTCGACGCCGCGCAGACGCTGCTGAACAACCTGTACTTCACCCCGAAGCGCTACGACCTCGCCAAGGTGGGCCGCTACAAGCTCAACCGCAAGCTCGGCGTGGACGTGCACCTCGGCGACCCCAACGCGTCTGTGCTCACCGAGGACGACATCGTCCAGATGGTGCACTTCATCGCCGCGCTGCACGCCGGCGAGACCGTCATCAAGGGCACGCGCGACGGCGAGCCGGTGGATGTGCGCGTGGAGATCGACGACATCGACCACTTCGGCAACCGTCGCATCCGTGCGGTGGGCGAGCTGATCGAGAACCAGATCCGCACCGGCCTGTCCCGCATGGAGCGCGTCGTGCGCGAGCGCATGACCACCCAGGACGTCGAGGCGATCACCCCGCAGACCCTGATCAACATCCGCCCCGTGGTGGCGGCGATCAAGGAGTTCTTCGGCACCTCGCAGCTGTCCCAGTTCATGGACCAGAACAACCCGCTGGCCGGCCTGACGCACAAGCGTCGCCTGTCCGCGCTCGGCCCGGGCGGCCTGTCCCGCGACCGTGCCGGCATGGAGGTCCGTGACGTCCACCCGTCGCACTACGGCCGCATGTGCCCCATCGAGACCCCGGAAGGCCCGAACATCGGCCTCATCGGGTCGCTGGCGACCTTCGGCCGGATCAACTCCTTCGGCTTCATCGAGACCCCGTACCGCCGCGTGGTCGACGGCCGGGTCACGGACACCGTGGACTACCTGACCGCCGACGACGAGCTGGCCTTCCAGATCGCCCAGGCGAACGCCCCGGTGGATGAGGACGGCCGGTTCGAGGAGGAGTTCGTGCTCTGCCGCCAGCGCGGCGGCGACGGCGAGCCCGTGCTCTCGACCGTGGACGAGATCGACTACATGGACGTGTCCCCGCGCCAGATGGTGTCGGCGGCCACCGCCCTGATCCCGTTCCTCGAGCACGACGACGCCAACCGCGCGCTCATGGGCGCGAACATGCAGCGTCAGGCCGTGCCGCTGCTCCGCTCCGAGGCCCCCTACGTGGGCACCGGCATGGAGAAGTACGTGGCCGTGGACGCGGGCGACTCCGTGACGGCCACCCAGGGCGGCGTCGTGACCGAGGTGGCCGCGGACCTGGTGACCGTCATGAACGACGACGGCACCACCACGCACTACCCGATCATGAAGTTCGCCCGCTCGAACCAGGGCAACGCCTACAACCAGCGGGTGCGCGTCTCCGAGGGCGAGCGGGTGGAGCCGCTGAGCATCATCGCCGACGGTCCCGCCACGGACAACGGCGAGCTCGCGCTCGGCAAGAACCTCCTCGTCGCGTTCATGCCCTGGGAGGGCCTGAACTACGAGGACGCGATCATCCTGTCCCAGCGCATGGTCTCGGAGGACGTCCTCACCTCGATCCACATCGAGGAGCACGAGGTCGACGCCCGCGACACCAAGCTGGGCGCCGAGGAGATCACGCGCGACATCCCCAACGTGTCCGAGGAGGTGCTCTCGCAGCTCGACGAGCGCGGCATCATCCACATCGGCGCCGAGGTGGAGGCCGGCGACATCCTGGTCGGCCGCGTGACCCCGAAGGGCGAGACCGAGCTGACCCCGGAGGAGCGCCTGCTGCGCGCGATCTTCGGCGAGAAGTCCCGCGAGGTCCGCGACACGTCCCTGAAGGTGCCGCACGGCGAGTCCGGCACCGTCATCGGCGTGCGCATCTTCGACCGCGACGAGGACGACGACCTGCCCCCGGGCGTGAACCAGCTGGTGCGCGTCTACGTGGCGCAGAAGCGCAAGATCACCGACGGCGACAAGATGGCCGGCCGCCACGGCAACAAGGGCGTCATCTCGAAGATCCTGCCGCTCGAGGACATGCCGTTCCTGGCGGACGGCACCCCGGTGGACATCGTGCTGAACCCGCTCGGCGTCCCCGGCCGCATGAACCTCGGCCAGGTCATGGAGCTGCACCTGGGCTGGGCCGCCTCGCGCGGCTGGGACATCCAGGGCGAGCCGGAGTGGATCAAGGACCTGCCGAACTTCCCGCGGCAGTCCGGTCCGGTCAACGTGGCCACCCCGGTGTTCGACGGCGCCGAGGCGTACGAGATCACGGGCCTGCTCGGCCACGTGAACGTGACCCGCGACGGCGACCGTCTCATGAGCGACAGCGGCAAGGCGCAGCTGTTCGACGGCCGCACCGGCGAGCCGTTCCCGGACCCGGTGTCCGTGGGCTACATGTACATGCTCAAGCTGCACCACCTGGTGGACGACAAGATCCACGCCCGTTCCACGGGCCCGTACTCGATGATCACGCAGCAGCCGCTGGGCGGTAAGGCCCAGTTCGGCGGCCAGCGCTTCGGCGAGATGGAGGTGTGGGCGCTCGAGGCGTACGGCGCGGCGTTCACCCTCCAGGAGCTGCTGACCATCAAGTCCGACGACATCCACGGCCGCGTGAAGGTCTACGAGGCCATCGTCAAGGGCGAGAACATCCCGGAGCCGGGTGTTCCCGAGTCCTTCAAGGTGCTCATCAAGGAGATGCAGTCCCTCTGCCTGAACGTGGAGGTCCTCTCCGCCGACGGCCAGGCCATCGAGATGCGCGACGCGGAGGACGAGGTCTACCGCGCCGCCGAGGAGCTGGGCATCGACCTCTCCCACGCCGAGCCCAGCTCGGTGGAGGAAGTCTGAGCCGGGCCCGATCCCGCATCCACAAGACGTCACCTGAGAACCACTGAACCAAGGGAGTTCACCGGAGCATGAGCGTGAACAGCATGTCCACTGACAACTCTTTCGGCCTGATGCGCATCGGCCTGGCCACGGCGGAGGACATCCGCCGCTGGTCCTACGGCGAGGTCAAGAAGCCGGAGACCATCAACTACCGCACCCTGAAGCCGGAGAAGGACGGACTCTTCTGCGAGAAGATCTTCGGCCCCACCCGTGACTGGGAGTGCGCGTGCGGCAAGTACAAGCGCGTGCGCTTCAAGGGCATCATCTGCGAGCGCTGCGGCGTCGAGGTGACCCGCTCGAAGGTGCGCCGCGACCGCATGGGCCACATCGAGCTGGCTGCGCCGGTCACCCACATCTGGTACTTCAAGGGCGTGCCCTCGCGCCTGGGCTACCTGCTGGACCTGGCGCCGAAGGACCTCGAGAAGGTCATCTACTTCGCGGCGTACATGATCACCTCGGTGGACGAGGAGGCCCGGCACCGCGACCTGGCCAACCTCCAGGCCGAGTACGACCAGGAGACCCGTGTCCTGGCCGACCAGCGTGACTCCGACATCGCCGCGGTGGCCGCCGACCTCGAGAAGGACCTGGCCAAGCTGGAGTCCGAGGGCGCCAAGGCCGCCGAGAAGAAGAAGGCCCGCGACGCCGCGGACAAGACCATGGCGCAGATCCGCAAGCGCGCGGACGCGGACCTGGACCGCAAGGAGCAGGTCTGGGACCGCTTCAAGAACCTCAAGGTCGCCGACCTCGAGGGCGACGAGGGTCTGTACCGCGCCATGCGGGACAAGTACGGCCAGTACTTCGAGGGCTCGATGGGCGCGGAGGCGATCCAGCGTCGCCTGCAGACCTTCGACCTCGAGGCCGAGTCCGAGATGCTGCGTGAGACCATCAAGACGGGCAAGGGCCAGCGCAAGACCCGCGCCCTGAAGCGCCTGAAGGTCGTCAACGCGTTCCTGACCACGGACAACTCGCCCGAGGGCATGGTCCTGGACGCCGTCCCGGTGATCCCGCCGGAGCTGCGTCCGATGGTGCAGCTGGACGGCGGCCGCTTCGCGACCTCCGACCTCAACGACCTGTACCGTCGCGTGATCAACCGCAACAACCGCCTGAAGCGGCTGCTCGACCTCGGCGCGCCCGAGATCATCGTCAACAACGAGAAGCGCATGCTGCAGGAGGCCGTGGACTCGCTGTTCGACAACGGCCGCCGCGGCCGGCCGGTGACCGGCCCGGGCAACCGCCCGCTCAAGTCACTCTCCGACATGCTCAAGGGCAAGCAGGGCCGGTTCCGTCAGAACCTGCTCGGCAAGCGCGTGGACTACTCGGGCCGCTCGGTCATCGTGGTGGGTCCCCAGCTCAAGCTGCACCAGTGCGGCCTGCCGAAGCAGATGGCGCTGGAGCTGTTCAAGCCGTTCGTGATGAAGCGTCTCGTGGACCTGAACCACGCGCAGAACATCAAGTCCGCCAAGCGCATGGTGGAGCGCTTCCGTCCGCAGGTCTGGGACGTGCTCGAGGAGGTCATCACCGAGCACCCGGTCCTGCTGAACCGCGCCCCCACCCTGCACCGTCTGGGCATCCAGGCCTTCGAGCCGCAGCTCGTGGAAGGCAAGGCCCTGCAGCTGCACCCGCTGGTCTGCTCCGCGTTCAACGCGGACTTCGACGGCGACCAGATGGCGGTCCACCTGCCCCTGTCGCCGGAGGCCCAGGCCGAGGCGCGCCTGCTCATGCTCTCGAGCCACAACATCCTGAAGCCCTCGGACGGCCGTGCGGTCGCCGTGCCGGCCCAGGACATGATCATCGGACTGAACCACCTCACCACGGTGCGTCCGGACGAGGTCGGCGCGGGCAACCTGTACGCGACCGTCGGCGAGGCCATCATGGCGTTCGACGGCGGCGACCTGCACCTGAACGCGCCCGCGCGGATCGGCGTCGAGGGCTTCGTGCCGTCGGCGGACGTGCCGGCCCCCGAGGGCTGGTCCGAGGGCGAGATCGCCCTCATCGAGACCACCCTGGGCAAGGTGCTGTTCAACGAGCTGCTGCCGGACGACTACCCGTGGCTGGACAAGCAGGCGACCAAGGGCACCCTCGGTCAGCTGGTCAACGACCTGGCCGAGCGCTACCCGATGGTCGTCACCGCGCAGACGCTGGACAACCTCAAGGACGCCGGCTTCCACTGGGGCACCTGGTCGGGTGTGACCGTGGCGATCTCGGACATCACCTCCGACTTCGACAAGGCCGCCATCATGGAGGGCTACGAGGAGCAGGCCCAGCGCGTGCAGCAGCAGTACGACAAGGGCCTGATCGCGGACGACGAGCGTCGCTCCGAGCTGATCGACATCTGGAACAAGGCCACCGACGAGGTCGCCGCGGCCATGAAGGACGGCCTGCCGGAGCTCAACACCATCAACCGCATGGTGTCCTCCGGTGCGCGAGGCAACTGGCTCCAGGTGCGCCAGATCGCGGGCATCCGCGGCCTCGTGGCCAACCCGAAGGGTGAGATCATCCCGCGTCCGATCAAGTCCTCGTACCGCGAGGGCCTGTCCGTGCTCGAGTACTTCTCCGCCACCCACGGCGCCCGCAAGGGCCTCGCGGACACCGCGCTGAAGACCGCGAACTCGGGCTACCTGACCCGTCGTCTCGTCGATGTGTCCCAGGACGTCATCGTCCGCGAGGACGACTGCGGCACCGAGCGCGGCCTGTCCGTCACGATCGCCGCCCCGAACGCCGACGGCGAGCTGGTGGCCCACGAGCAGGTCGAGAACTCGGCCTTCGCCCGCACGCTGGCCCAGGACGTCACGGGCGAGGACGGCACGGTGCTGGCCTCGGCCGGTGCGGACGTGGGCGACGTGCTGATCGGCGAGCTGGTGGCCGCCGGCGTCACGGAGATCAAGGTCCGCTCGGTCCTGACCTGCGAGTCCGCCGTGGGCACCTGCGCGAAGTGCTACGGCCGCTCCATGGCCACCGGCCAGCTGGTGGACATCGGCGAGGCCGTCGGCATCATCGCGGCCCAGTCGATCGGTGAGCCGGGCACCCAGCTCACCATGCGCACGTTCCACACCGGCGGTGTGGCCTCGGCCGACGACATCACGCAGGGTCTGCCCCGCATCCAGGAGCTCTTCGAGGCCCGCACCCCGAAGGGCGTGGCCCCGATCTCCGAGGTCGCCGGCCGCGTGACCATCGAGGACACCGAGGCGTCCGTGCGCCTGCTGCTCACGCCGGACGACGGCTCCGAGGAGATCGCCTACCCGGTGCTGCGCCGTGCGCGCATCCTCGTGGCCGACGGCGAGCACGTGCCGGTGGGCACGCAGCTCGTGGCCGGCGCCGTGGACCCGAAGCAGGTCCTGCGCGTGCTCGGCCCGCGGGCCGCGCAGCGGTTCCTCGTGGACGAGGTGCAGAACGTGTACCAGTCCCAGGGCGTGGGCATCCACGACAAGCACGTGGAGGTCATCGTCCGGCAGATGCTGCGTCGCATCACCGTCATCGAGTCCGGTGACACCGACCTGCTGCCGGGCGAGCTCACGGACCGGGCGCGCTTCGTGGCCGCCAACCGCGCCGCCGTCGCTGAGGGCCGCCAGCCGGCCTCCGGCCGCGACGAGCTGATGGGCATCACGAAGGCCTCGCTGGCCACGGACTCGTGGCTGTCGGCCGCGTCCTTCCAGGAGACGACCCGCGTCCTGACGCAGGCGGCCATGGAGGGCAAGTCCGACCCGCTGCTGGGCCTGAAGGAGAACGTGATCATCGGCAAGCTGATCCCGGCCGGCACGGGCCTGGACCGCTACACGAAGACCGTCGTGGAGCCGACGGAGGAGGCGAAGGCCAACCTGTTCGCCTCGCCGGCCGGCTTCGCGGACTTCGACTACCCGGGTCTGGACCAGTCGCTCGGCGAGAACGACTTCCACGCCGTCTCGTTGGACGACTACGACCGCGGGGGCGACTTCCGCGCCTGATCCCCGTCCCCCAGGGGGCCCGCCGTTCCGCCGCTCACGCGGGGGAGCGGCGGGCCCCTTGGCGTGCGGGGCCGGCTCGTCGACGGCGCCGGGGCGTGCTATGCTGTCAAGGATTGTTTTTCGTGTGGCAAATTGGACGCTGTCCGGGTCGCGGGGTCATTGCGCGGCAGATGCCACACTTTTGCACGCCTGCGGACGTCTGCTCGTTGCGAGCCCCCACAGGGAGAGGCAGAGCAGAGGAACGAGCAGCCGGCGCCCCGGGCGCCGGTCGATCACGTCAGCGATCACCGAAACACAGGAAGGCTGAAGAGTGCCTACGATTCAGCAGCTGGTCCGCAAGGGCCGCTCACCCAAGGTCGTCAATACGAAGGCCCCTGCCCTGCAGGGGAACCCCATGCGTCGTGGCGTGTGCACCCGTGTGTACACCACCACGCCCAAGAAGCCGAACTCGGCGCTGCGCAAGGTCGCCCGTGTGCGCCTGAACGGCGGCATCGAGGTCACGGCCTACATCCCCGGCGAGGGCCACAACCTGCAGGAGCATTCGATCGTGCTCGTCCGCGGCGGTCGTGTGAAGGACCTGCCCGGCGTGCGCTACAAGATCGTGCGCGGCGCCCTCGACACCCAGGGCGTGAAGAACCGCGGCCAGGCCCGCTCCCGCTACGGCGCCAAGAAGGAGAAGAAGTAATGCCTCGTAAGGGTCCTGCGCCGAAGCGCCCCCTCGTCGTCGATCCCGTCTACGGCTCCCCGCTGGTCACGCAGCTGATCAACAAGGTGCTCGTCGACGGCAAGAAGTCCACCGCCGAGCGCATCGTGTACGGCGCGCTCGAGGGCGCCCGTGCCAAGAACGGCGCCGATCCCGTGGCCACCCTCAAGAAGGCCATGGACAACATCAAGCCGGCCCTCGAGGTGCGCTCCCGCCGCGTCGGCGGCGCCACCTACCAGGTGCCCGTCGAGGTCAAGCCGGGCCGCTCCACGGCCCTGGCCCTGCGCTGGCTGGTCGGCTTCTCCAAGGCCCGCCGTGAGAAGACCATGACCGAGCGTCTGATGAACGAGATCCTGGACGCCTCGAACGGCCTGGGCGGCGCCGTGAAGCGTCGCGAGGACACCCACAAGATGGCCGAGGCCAACAAGGCCTTCGCCCACTACCGCTGGTGATCCGTGTGGCCCGGGGCGCGCGATCCGCGCCTCGGGCCGCAGGTGCGTCCTCTCGGACGGGCCACCCACCGCATCCACCTCACGAGCCCCCCCATTCCACCCGACCAAGGGAGACACCGTGGCACAGGACGTGCTGACCGACCTGCACAAGGTCCGCAACATCGGCATCATGGCCCACATCGATGCCGGCAAGACCACCACCACCGAGCGCATCCTGTTCTACACGGGTGTCAACCACAAGCTGGGCGAGACCCACGACGGCGGCGCGACGACGGACTGGATGGAGCAGGAGAAGGAGCGCGGCATCACCATCACCTCCGCCGCGGTGACCTGCTTCTGGAACGACCACCAGATCAACATCATCGACACCCCCGGCCACGTGGACTTCACGGTCGAGGTGGAGCGCTCGCTGCGCGTGCTCGACGGCGCCGTCGCCGTGTTCGACGGCAAGGAGGGCGTGGAGCCCCAGTCGGAGACCGTGTGGCGCCAGGCGGACAAGTACAACGTCCCGCGCATCTGCTTCGTCAACAAGATGGACAAGCTGGGCGCGGACTTCTACTTCACCGTCGACACCATCGTGAAGCGCCTCGGCGCGCGTCCGCTCGTGATGCAGCTGCCGATCGGCGCCGAGAACGACTTCGTGGGCGTCGTCGACCTGCTCTCCATGAAGGCCTTCGTGTGGCCGGGTGACGCCAAGGGCGACGTCACCATGGGCGCCTCCTATGAGACCCGCGAGATCCCCGCCGAGCTCCAGGAGAAGGCCGAGGAGTACCGCAACGAGCTCGTCGAGGCCGTCGCCGAGACCTCCGAGGAGCTCATGGAGAAGTACCTCGAGGGCGAGGAGCTCACCGTCGAGGAGATCCAGGCCGGCGTGCGCCAGCTGACCGTGAACGCCGAGGCCTACCCGGTGTTCTGCGGCTCCGCGTTCAAGAACCGTGGCGTGCAGCCGATGCTGGACGCCGTGGTCGCCTACCTGCCGAACCCGCTGGACGCCGGCTCCGTCAAGGGCCACGCCGTGAACGACGAGGAGGAGGTGCTGGAGCGCGAGGCGTCGAAGGAGGCCCCGTTCTCGGCGCTCGCCTTCAAGATCGCCACGCACCCCTTCTTCGGCACGCTGACCTTCATCCGCGTGTACTCCGGCCGCCTGGAGTCCGGTGCGCAGATCCTCAACGCCACCAAGGGCAAGAAGGAGCGCATCGGCAAGCTGTTCCAGATGCACGCCAACAAGGAGAACCCGGTGGACGAGGTGGTCGCCGGCCACATCTACGCCGTGATCGGCCTCAAGGACACCACCACGGGCGACACCCTGTGCGATCCCGCGAACCCGATCATCCTCGAGTCGATGACCTTCCCGGAGCCCGTGATCTCCGTGGCCATCGAGCCGAAGACCAAGGGTGACCAGGAGAAGCTCTCCACCGCCATCCAGAAGCTCGTCGCCGAGGACCCCACGTTCCGCGTGAACCTCAACGAGGAGACCGGCCAGACCGAGATCGGCGGCATGGGCGAGCTCCACCTGGACGTGTTCGTGGACCGTATGAAGCGCGAGTTCAAGGTCGAGGCCAACGTGGGCAAGCCCCAGGTCGCGTACCGCGAGACCATCAAGCGCAAGGTCGACAAGGTCGACTACACGCACAAGAAGCAGACCGGCGGCTCCGGCCAGTTCGCCAAGGTGCAGCTGTCCTTCGAGCCCCTGGACACCGCCGAGGGCGAGGTCTACGAGTTCGAGAACGCCGTCACCGGCGGTCGCGTGCCCCGCGAGTACATCCCCTCGGTGGACGCGGGCATCCAGGACGCCATGCAGTTCGGCGTGCTGGCCGGCTACCCGATGGTCGGCGTGAAGGCCACCCTGCTCGACGGCGCGTACCACGACGTCGACTCCTCGGAGATGGCGTTCAAGATCGCCGGCTCCCAGGCCTTCAAGGAGGGTGTCCGCAAGGCCAACCCGATCATCCTCGAGCCGCTGATGGCCGTGGAGGTCCGCACCCCCGAGGAGTTCATGGGCGACGTCATCGGCGACCTGAACTCCCGCCGCGGCCAGATCCAGTCCATGGAGGACGCCACCGGCGTGAAGGTGGTCAACGCCCTCGTGCCGCTGTCGGAGATGTTCGGCTACATCGGCGACCTGCGCTCCAAGACGCAGGGCCGCGCGGTGTACTCGATGACCTTCCACTCCTACGCCGAGGTCCCCAAGGCCGTGGCGGACGAGATCATCCAGAAGTCCCAGGGCGAGTGACCGCAGGTCACCTGCTCTGAACGACCTGCCCCGGGTCGGCCGCCGCAGCCGCGGCCGGCCCGGGGCGACCGGACCGCCCTCCCCGGCGCGGCGGTCCGCGATCAGGACGGGTCAGGTCCGGTCCGCTTCCGGCGGTCCCGACGGCCTGGAACCGGACTGGCCCTCGTGAGGCCGGGATTTCCCCAACCCCGCACCATCCGAGTAGACTCAGTCAAGTTGTCAGCACGTCGCAGGCGGCTGAGCAGTCTTCTTGACGATGAACCAGTTCTTAGGAGGAACTAGTGGCAAAGGCAAAGTTCGAGCGGACGAAGCCGCACGTCAACATCGGCACCATCGGCCACGTTGACCACGGCAAGACCACGCTGACCGCCGCCATCTCGAAGGTCCTGTACGACAAGTACCCGGACCTGAACGAGGCCCGTGACTTCGCGACGATCGACTCCGCCCCCGAGGAGCGTCAGCGCGGCATCACCATCAACATCTCCCACGTGGAGTACCAGACCGAGAAGCGTCACTACGCCCACGTGGACGCCCCCGGTCACGCCGACTACATCAAGAACATGATCACCGGCGCCGCTCAGATGGACGGCGCGATCCTCGTGGTCGCCGCCACCGACGGCCCGATGGCCCAGACCCGTGAGCACGTGCTCCTGGCCCGCCAGGTCGGCGTGCCGGCCCTGCTCGTGGCCCTGAACAAGTCGGACATGGTCGAGGACGAGGAGCTCCTCGAGCTCGTCGAGATGGAGGTCCGCGAGCTGCTGTCCTCCCAGGACTTCGACGGCGACGAGGCCCCGGTCATCCGCACCTCCGGTCTGAAGGCCCTCGAGGGCGACCCCCAGTGGGTCAAGTCCGTCGAGGACCTCATGGAGGCCGTGGACGAGTTCATCCCGGACCCGGTCCGCGACAAGGACAAGCCGTTCCTGATGCCGATCGAGGACGTCTTCACCATCACCGGTCGTGGCACCGTGGTGACCGGTCGCGCCGAGCGCGGCACCCTGAAGATCAACTCCGAGGTCGAGATCGTCGGCATCCGCGACGTGCAGAAGACCACCGTCACCGGCATCGAGATGTTCCACAAGCAGCTCGACGAGGCCTGGGCCGGCGAGAACTGCGGTCTGCTGCTGCGCGGCCTGAAGCGCGACGACGTGGAGCGCGGCCAGGTCGTGGTGGAGCCGGGCTCCATCACCCCGCACACCAACTTCGAGGCGAACGTCTACATCCTGTCCAAGGACGAGGGTGGCCGTCACAACCCGTTCTACTCGAACTACCGCCCGCAGTTCTACTTCCGCACCACCGACGTCACCGGCGTCATCACGCTGCCCGAGGGCACCGAGATGGTCATGCCCGGCGACACCACCGAGATGTCGGTCGAGCTCATCCAGCCGATCGCCATGGAGGAGGGCCTCGGCTTCGCCATCCGCGAGGGTGGCCGCACCGTGGGCTCCGGCCGCGTCACCAAGATCACCAAGTGATCTGACGCATCCCGTCTCGTGGCTCCGTTGAGCCGCTGACGCGCGACGCCCCCGTCTCCGGGTCCCCCGGAGGCGGGGGCGTCGCCGTGTCCGACGACGGCGCGGCGGCGGCGGCTAGGCTGGGGAGCATGCCTGAACTGCTCATCCTCATCGTGGTGCTCGCCGTGGCCGTCGTGGCCGTGCGCTGGGCGCTGCGGACCTTCCGTCCCGAGATCGACCGTGCCCGGCGCATCCGGCGCGCGAACCGCGGCGGGGAGCTGGAGCGATGAGCCTGCCCGGCCCGCGCCGCCTCTTCGCCGTCACGGCGATGGCCGAGATGTTCACCTGGGCCGGTCTGCTGATCGCCATGGGCCTCAAGTACGGCGGAGTCACGGAGCGGATGGTGCCGATCGCCGGCGGCGTCCACGGCTTCGTGTTCCTCTGCTACCTCGTGGTGACGGTCGCCGTGTGGATCGATGGGCGGTGGCCCGTGGCCCGCGGACTCCTCGGCCTCGGTTCGACGATCGTCCCGTTCATGACGGTCCCGTTCGAGCGGGCCCAGCGGCGGCGCGGCGAGCCGGCGTCGCGGTGGCAGGTCGTGGACCGCGCGCCGGGGGAGCGGGGGCCCCTCGAACGGCTTCTCGTCGTGGTGCTGCGCCATCCGGTGGTCAGCGCGCTCCTGGCGGTCGCCGTGGTCGCCGTCGTCTTCACCCTGCTACTCAATGCCGGCCCGCCCACCGAGTGGGGCCGCTGAGCCCGGGGGACCGCCGGGCCCGGCCCGCCGATTGGCGGACTGGGCCCGCTTCTGTCTATACTGATTCGGTTGCTCAAGCGCCATTGCGCTGTCGTCGTGTGTCTCGCGGCGGCAGCTCGGCCCAGATGTGACGTCACCACTCCGACCCGCCACAGGCGTGTGCCCTCCCAGGAATGCGACACGCCCGACCGCGTGGACCGGAGTCCGGCGGCGGCGAGGAACCCGGTCCGACCGGATTCGCCCCGCGCGGGTGGAGGACAAGAAGGCGGGCACGATCCGCCGCACAGGGACAGGAACAGCACACCCGACGAGAGAGGCGTGACGCCATGGCGGGACAGAAGATCCGCATCCGGCTGAAGTCGTACGACCACGAGGTCATCGACGTCTCGGCCCGCAAGATCGTTGACACGGTCACGCGCGCAGGCGCGACGGTGGTCGGCCCCGTGCCGCTGCCGACGGAGAAGAACGTGTACTGCGTTATCCGTTCTCCCCACAAGTACAAGGACAGCCGCGAGCATTTCGAGATGCGCACCCACAAGCGGCTCATCGACATCATCGACCCGACCCCGAAGGCCGTCGACTCGCTCATGCGACTGGACCTGCCCGCGGACGTCAACATCGAGATCAAGCTCTGAGAGGGAGGTGCTGAGAGACTATGACCAACACCCAGAACATCAAGGGCCTGCTGGGCACGAAGCTCGGCATGACCCAGGTCTGGGATGAGGACAACAAGCTCATCCCTGTGACCGTGGTCAAGGCAGACCCGAACGTCGTCACCCAGCTGCGCTCCGAGGAGACCGACGGCTACACCGCCGTGCAGATCGCCTACGGCCAGATCGATCCCCGCCGCGTGACCAAGCCCCTGGCCGGTCACTTCGAGAAGGCCGGCGTGACCCCGCGTCGCCACCTCGTCGAGCTGCGCACCGCCGACGCCGCCGAGTACTCGCTCGGCCAGGACGTGACCGTGGAGGTCTTCGAGGCCGGCCAGAAGGTCGACGTCGTGGGCACCACCAAGGGCAAGGGCTTCGCCGGCGCCATGAAGCGCCACGGCTTCGCCGGTGTGGGCGCCTCGCACGGCCAGCACAAGAACCACCGCAAGCCCGGCTCCGTGGGCGGCGCGTCCACCCCCGGCCGCGTGTTCAAGGGCCAGCGCATGCCCGGTCGCATGGGCGCCGTGCGCCAGACCACCATGAACCTGACCCTCCACGGCATCGACGTGGAGAACAACCTCCTGCTGATCAAGGGCGCGGTGCCCGGCTCCAAGGGCCAGGTCGTGCTCGTCCGCAGCGCCGTGAAGGGAGCCTGAGACCATGGCTGAGAACTCCGTGAAGACCGTCCAGGTCGATCTGCCCGCCGAGCTCTTCGACGTGCAGTCCAACGTGCCGCTCATGCACCAGGTCGTCGTCGCCCAGCTCGCCGCCGCCCGTCAGGGCACGCACAAGACGAAGCGCCGCGGCGAGGTGTCCGGTGCCGGTCGCAAGCCGTTCAAGCAGAAGGGCACCGGCCGCGCACGTCAGGGCTCCATCCGCGCCCCGCACATGACCGGTGGTGGCGTCGTCCACGGCCCGACCCCGCGTGACTACTCGCAGCGCACCCCCAAGAAGATGAAGGCCGCCGCCCTGCGCGGTGCCCTGTCGGACCGCGCCCGCAACGGCCGCGTCCACGTCATCGAGGCCCTCGTGTCCGGGACCACCCCGTCCACCAAGGCCGCCAAGGCGGGCCTCGCGTCCCTGAACACCGGCCGCAAGAACGTGCTGCTGGTGATCGACCGGGCCGACGACGTCGCCGCCCTGTCCGCCCGCAACCTGCCCGCGGTCCACACCCTGTACGCCGACCAGCTGAACACCTACGACGTGCTCGTCTCCGACGACGTCGTGTTCACCCAGGCGGCCTACGAGGCGTACGTGGCCCAGGCTTCCGGCGCCAAGAAGGAGGATGCCCAGTGAGCGGCTCCATCAACAAGGATCCCCGCGACGTGATCATCGCTCCCGTCGTGTCGGAGAAGAGCTACGGTCTGATCGACGAGGGCAAGTACACCTTCCTGGTCGACCCGCGCTCCAACAAGTCCGAGATCAAGCAGGCGGTGGAGCGCATCTTCAACGTCGACGTGGCCTCGGTCAACACCCTGAACCGTTCCGGCAAGCGCCGTCGCACCCGCTTCGGGTGGGGCCAGCGCAAGTCCACCAAGCGTGCCATCGTCACGCTCAAGGACGGGACCATCGACATCTTCGGAGGTCCGCTCGCCTGATCGGCGTGCGGAGACCACTTAATCGAGGAACTGACACATGGCTATCCGTAAGTACAAGCCGACCACCCCGGGCCTGCGTGGCTCGTCCGTGGCCGACTTCGCAGAGATCACCCGGTCCACGCCGGAGAAGTCCCTTCTCCGTCCGCTGCACAAGACCGGCGGCCGCAACAACACCGGTCGCATCACCACCCGTCACAAGGGCGGCGGCCACAAGCGCCAGTACCGCCTGGTCGACTTCCGTCGCCACGACAAGGACGGCGTGCCCGCCACCGTCGCGCACATCGAGTACGACCCGAACCGCACCGCCCGCATCGCGCTGCTGCACTACGCGGACGGCGCCAAGCGCTACATCCTGGCCCCGGCCAAGCTGAAGCAGGGCGACGTGGTCGAGGCCGGCCCGAACGCCGACATCAAGCCCGGCAACAACCTGCCGATGCGCAACATCCCCGTGGGCACCACCATCCACGCGGTGGAGCTGCGCCCCGGCGGCGGCGCCAAGATGGCCCGCTCCGCCGGCGCGTCCGTGCAGCTGGTCGCCCGCGAGGGCAAGTACGCCCAGCTGCGCCTGCCCTCCGGTGAGATCCGCAACGTCGACGTGCGCTGCCGCGCCACGATCGGCGAGGTCGGCAACGCCGAGCAGTCGAACATCAACTGGGGCAAGGCCGGCCGCATGCGCTGGAAGGGCGTCCGCCCGACCGTCCGCGGCGTCGTCATGAACCCGGTCGACCACCCGCACGGCGGTGGCGAGGGCAAGACCTCCGGCGGTCGTCACCCCGTCAACCGGAACGGCAAGCCCGAGGGCCGCACGCGTCGTCCGAACAAGGAAAGCGACAAGCTCATCGTGCGTCGCCGTCGTACCGGCAAGAACAAGCGATAAGGGAGCAGGGAAGACATGCCTCGCAGCCTGAAGAAGGGCCCCTTCGTCGATCAGCACCTCTACCTGAAGGTTCTGGCCGAGAACGAGAAGGGCAGCAAGAACGTCATCAAGACCTGGTCCCGCCGGTCGATGATCATCCCGGACATGCTGGGTCACACCATCGCGGTCCACGACGGACGCAAGCACGTCCCGGTGTTCGTCACCGAGTCCATGGTGGGTCACAAGCTGGGCGAGTTCGCCCCGACCCGGACCTACCGCGGCCACGTGAAGGACGACAAGAAGGGCAAGCGCCGCTGAGCCTGAGGGCACAGCACGCTTGACCTTCTCGAGAATCGAAAGAGAGAAGCAATGGAAGCCAAGGCAATTGCGCGCCACCTGCGCGTGACGCCGATGAAGGCCCGGCGCGTCGTCGACCTGGTCCGTGGCAAGCAGGCCACCGAAGCACTGGCCATCCTGAAGTTCGCCCAGCAGGGCGCTTCGGAGCCGGTGTACAAGCTGGTGGCCTCCGCGGTGGCGAACGCCCGCGTCAAGGCGGACCGCGAGGGCCAGGCCTTCGACGAGGACGCCCTCTACATCACCGAGGCCTTCGTGGACGAGGGCCCGACCATGAAGCGGTTCCAGCCCCGTGCTCAGGGCCGCGCGTACCGCATCAACAAGCGCACGAGCCACGTGACCGTGGTCGTCGCGTCCAAGGACGAGAAGGGTGGGAACTGACAATGGGCCAGAAGATCAACCCCAACGGGTTCCGCCTCGGCATCACCACCGACCACGTCTCGCACTGGTTCGCGGACTCCCACAAGGAGGGCCAGCGCTACGCTGACTTCCTCAAGGAGGACGTCAAGATCCGCGAGCTGATGACCACCGGCATGGAGCGCGCCGGCATCTCCAAGGTGGAGATCGAGCGCACCCGTGACCGCGTGCGCGTGGACATCCACACCGCGCGTCCGGGCATCGTGATCGGCCGCCGCGGCGCCGAGGCCGACCGCATCCGCGGTGAGCTCGAGAAGCTCACCGGCAAGCAGATCCAGCTGAACATCCTCGAGGTCAAGAACCCCGAGACCGATGCCCAGCTGGTGGCGCAGGGTGTGGCCGAGCAGCTCGCCTCGCGCGTGGCGTTCCGCCGCGCGATGAAGAAGGCGATCCAGTCCGCCATGCGCGCCGGCGCGCAGGGCATCCGCATCCAGTGCTCCGGCCGCCTCGGCGGCGCCGAGATGAGCCGCTCGGAGTTCTACCGCGAGGGTCGCGTGCCGCTGCACACCCTCCGCGCGAACATCGACTTCGGCAAGTTCGAGGCCAAGACCACCTTCGGCCGCATCGGCGTGAAGGTCTGGATCTACAAGGGCGACCTGACCGCCAAGGAGCTCGCGGCCAAGGAGGCCGCGCAGCCCTCCGGCCGTGGCCGTGGCGGCGAGCGCCGCGGCGGCGGTGAGCGTCGTCGTCGCAACGATCGCGCCGAGCGTGCTCCCCGCCAGGAGAACGCCGGCGCCGGCGCCGAGACCCCGGCCGCCGCTCCCGCTGAAGGAGGCAACGCCTGATGCTGATCCCCCGTCGCGTCAAGCACCGCAAGCAGCACCACCCCAAGCGTTCCGGCGCCGCCAAGGGCGGCACCACCGTGACGTTCGGCGAGTGGGGCATCCAGGCGCTCACGCCGGCCTATGTGACCAACCGTCAGATCGAGGCCGCCCGTATCGCCATGACCCGCTACATCAAGCGTGGCGGCAAGGTCTGGATCAACATCTACCCGGACCGTCCGCTCACCAAGAAGCCCGCCGAGACCCGCATGGGCTCCGGCAAGGGCTCGCCGGAGTGGTGGGTCGCCAACGTCAAGCCCGGACGCGTGCTCTTCGAGCTGTCGGGTGTCACGGAGGACGTCGCCCGCGAGGCGCTCCGCCTGGCCATCCACAAGCTGCCGCTGAAGGCCCGTATCATCCGTCGAGAGGGTGGTGAGTGATCCCATGGCGATCGGCACCAAGGATCTGAACGTCGAGTCCCTGGACGGGATGGACAACGCCCGCCTGCTGGAGGCCCTGAAGTCCTCCAAGGAGGAGCTGTTCAACCTGCGCTTCCAGGCCGCCACCGGTCAGCTGGACAACGCCAGCCGGCTGAAGGCCGTCAAGCGTGACATCGCGCGCATCTACACGATCCTGCGCGAGCGCGAGCTGGGCATCCGCGGCGATGTCGCCGCCGAGGCGCAGGCCGAGAAGAACGAGGAGGCTGCCAAGTGACCGAGCAGACCCCGGCCGTCTCCGAGGAGCGCGGCTACCGCAAGGCCCTCCGTGGCATCGTCGTCTCCGACAAGATGGACAAGACCATCGTCGTCGAGGTCGAGGACCGCAAGAAGCACTCGCTCTACGGCAAGGTGCTGAAGACCTCGAAGCGCGTGAAGGCGCACGACGAGGACAACACCGCCGGCGTGGGCGACCGCGTCCGCCTCGCCGAGACCCGCCCGCTGTCCGCCTCCAAGCGGTGGCGTCTGGTGGAGATCGTCGAGCGCGCCAAGTGATCGACCCGGCCCCCTGAGGGCCGGCGACGCAGAGGGCCGCCCCGTGCACTGGCACGGGGCGGCCTTGTGCGTTAGACTCTGATATTCGTGCGCCCTCTCGTTGGCAGGACCATCCATCCTGTGTGCCGAGGGCCGCGCACGCCGATCCCGGATCCGCCTCGGCCCTGCCCTGCGCGCCCCTCCGCTCTCGACCTCCCCGACG
Organism: Micrococcus sp. KRD070; assembly: GCF_017168435.1. Taxonomy (NCBI): domain Bacteria; kingdom Bacillati; phylum Actinomycetota; class Actinomycetes; order Micrococcales; family Micrococcaceae; genus Micrococcus; species Micrococcus sp. KRD070. Next base: position 84,457 of record NZ_JABFNH010000004.1, on the reverse strand, counting down.
CTGTCTGAACACGCGTCGCCGGGGGACGACGGCGGGCGGCCCGCCTCGGGGGAGGGGTAAGCGTCCCGGGATGCCCGTTCAACCGTTCCGCAAGGCTCGCCCATCGTGGGGGAGAACCGGCGCGACGCTAGGAGAGACAAGTGATCCAGCAGGAGTCGCGGCTCAAGGTCGCCGACAACACCGGTGCGAAGGAAATCCTGACCATCCGTGTTCTCGGCGGTTCCGGACGCCGCTACGCAGGCATCGGCGACACCATCGTCGCCACCGTGAAGGACGCCATCCCCGGCGGCAACGTCAAGAAGGGCGACGTCGTCAAGGCCGTGGTGGTCCGCACCCGCAAGCAGTCCCGCCGTCCCGACGGCTCGTACATCAAGTTCGACGAGAACGCGGCGGTCATCCTGAAGACCGACGGCGAGCCCCGTGGCACGCGCATCTTCGGCCCCGTGGGTCGCGAGCTGCGTGACAAGAAGTTCATGAAGATCGTGTCGCTCGCCCCGGAGGTGATCTGACCTCATGGCCAAGATCAAGAAGGACGACCTCGTCCAGGTCATCAGTGGCAAGGACAAGGGCAAGCAGGGCAAGGTCCTGCGCGTGTTCCCGGCGGATGAGCGCGTGCTCGTCGAGGGCGTGAACCGCGTGACCAAGCACCTGCGCGCCGGCCAGGACAACAACGGTTCCACCGAGGGCGGCCTGCAGGTCGTCGAGGCCCCGATCCACATCTCGAACGTGGCCGTGGTGGACCCGGAGACCAAGAAGCCGACCCGTGTGGGCTACCGCTTCGAGACCGTCGAGAAGGACGGCGTGAGCAAGACCGTGAAGGTCCGCTTCGCCAAGGCCTCGGGGAAGGAGCTGTGATGACCGAGGTGCAGCAGACCGAGAAGGTCACCCCGCGTCTGAAGACCAAGTACCGCGACGAGATCCGCGGCGCCCTGCAGGAGCAGTTCCAGTACGGGAACGTCATGCAGGTGCCGGGTCTCGTGAAGGTCGTCGTCAACATGGGCGTCGGGGAGGCCGCCAAGGACTCCAAGATCATCGACGGCGCGGTCGCCGACCTCACCGCCATCACCGGCCAGAAGCCGATGATCACCAAGGCCCGCAAGTCCATCGCGCAGTTCAAGCTGCGTGAGGGCATGCCCATCGGCACGCACGCCACGCTCCGTGGCGACCGCATGTGGGAGTTCCTGGACCGCCTGGTCACGCTCGCGCTGCCGCGCATCCGTGACTTCCGCGGCCTGTCCGACCGCCAGTTCGACGGCAACGGCAACTACACCTTCGGCCTGTCCGAGCAGACCGTGTTCCACGAGATCGATCAGGACAAGATCGACCGCGTGCGCGGCATGGACATCACCGTGGTGACGACCGCCAAGAACGACGACGAGGGCCGCGCGCTGCTCAAGGCGCTGGGCTTCCCGTTCAAGACCGACCAGTAAGACCTCCACGCCACAGGTCCTCCACCGGTGAACCGGTGGCGGAAACCACGGCGAGAAAGGGCGTGAAGCCCACATGACCATGACCGATCCCGTCGCAGACATGCTGACCCGTCTGCGCAACGCAAACTCGGCCTACCACGACACCGTGTCCATGCCGTCCTCGAAGCTGAAGACTCGCGTCGCCGAGATCCTCAAGGCCGAGGGCTACATCCAGGACTGGCGCGAGGAGGAGGCCGAGGTCGGCAAGAAGCTGACCATCGACCTGAAGTTCGGCCCGCAGCGTGAGCGTGCGATCGCCGGCCTGCGCCGCATCTCCAAGCCGGGCCTGCGCGTGTACGCGAAGTCCACGAACCTGCCCCACGTGCTGGGCGGCCTCGGCATCGCCATCCTGTCCACCTCCTCTGGTCTCCTCACGAACCAGCAGGCCGCCAAGAAGGGCGTGGGCGGAGAAGTCCTCGCCTACGTCTGGTGACGGGCAAGACGGAAGAAAGGCTGAACTGACATGTCTCGAATCGGACGTCTCCCGATCACCATCCCCGCCGGCGTCGATGTGACCATCGACGGCGACCGCGTCTCCGTGAAGGGCCCCAAGGGCCAGCTCGAGCACTCGCTGCCCACGCCCATCACGGCCACCCTCGAGGAGGGGCAGGTCACCGTGGCCCGCCCCGACGACGAGCGTGAGTCCCGCTCCCTGCACGGTCTGACCCGCACCCTCATCAGCAACATGGTCGAGGGCGTGACCAACGGCTTCTCCAAGCAGCTCGAGGTCGTCGGCACCGGCTACCGCGTGCAGGCCAAGGGCCAGGACCTCGAGTTCGCCCTGGGCTACTCCCACCCCGTCCCGGTGAAGGCGCCCCAGGGCATCACCTTCACGGTGGAGGGCAACAAGGTCACCGTCGCCGGTATCGACAAGCAGCAGGTCGGCGAGACCGCCGCCAACATCCGCAAGCTGCGCCGCCCCGACCCGTACAAGGGCAAGGGCGTGCGCTACGCGGGCGAGCAGATCCGCCGCAAGGCCGGAAAGGCAGGTAAGTGATGTCTACTCTGAAGGTGAAGGGCAAGGGCAAGTTCAACGCCCGCACCCGCCGCCACCTCCGGGTGCGCAAGCGGATCTCCGGCACCACCGTCCGTCCCCGCCTCGTCGTCAACCGCTCTGCACGGCACATGTTCGTGCAGGTCGTGGACGACACGCAGAGCCGCACGCTCGCGTACGCCTCCACCATGGAGGCCGACGTGCGTGCGCTCGAGGGCGACAAGACGGCCAAGGCCAAGCGCGTGGGCGAGCTCGTCGCCGAGCGTGCCAAGGCGGCCGGCATCGAGGCCGTGGTCTTCGACCGCGGCGGCAACAAGTACCACGGGCGCGTCGCGGCCGTGGCCGACGGTGCGCGAGAGGGTGGGCTGCAGCTGTGACCGAGAACATCAACCAGAAGGACACTCAGGTGACCGAGAGCACCGAGACCACCGTCTCCGAGACCGGGTCGGGCTCGGCGAGCCAGACCACCGAGCGCGCCACCGGTGGCCGCGGCGGTCGCGACGGCGGCCGCGGTGGCCGTGACGGCGATCGTCGTGGCGGCCGTCGCGACGACCGCAACCGTCGTGGCGCCCAGGACGACGAGAAGGACCAGTTCCTCGAGCGCGTCGTGGGCATCAACCGCGTCTCCAAGGTCGTCAAGGGCGGCCGCCGCTTCTCCTTCACCGCCCTCGTGGTGGTGGGTGACGGCGACGGCACCGTCGGCGTCGGCTACGGCAAGGCGAAGGAGGTCCCCGCCGCGATCCAGAAGGCCGTGGAGGAGGCCAAGAAGTCCTTCTTCCGCGTCCCCCGCGTCGGCTCCACCATCCCGCACCTGGTGCAGGGTGAGGACGCCGCCGGCGTCGTGCTGCTCCGCCCGGCCTCCCCGGGTACCGGCGTGATCGCCGGCGGTCCGGTGCGCGCCGTGCTCGAGTGCGCCGGCATCCACGACGTGCTGTCCAAGTCCATGGGCTCCGTGAACGCGATCAACATCGTGCGCGGCACCGTGGACGCACTCAAGAAGCTGGAAGAGCCCCAGGCCGTCGCCGCCCGCCGCGGCAAGGCCCTGGACGAGATCGCCCCCCATGCGATGCTGCGCACCATGGAGAACGATCGCGCCCAGAAGAGCGCGAAGGCAGGTGCGTGAGCCGTGTTTGAGCCCACTCGCAAGAACATCCAGCCCTCGGACGCCACCCTGGTCATCACCCAGACCCGCGGCGTCACGGGCTCCAAGCAGAACCATCGGGACACCCTGCGCTCGCTGGGCCTGAAGCGGATCGGCCACCAGGTCACCCGCAAGGCCGACGCGGTGACGGTCGGCATGGTCAACACCGTGCCGCACCTGGTGTCCGTGGAGGAGGTCAACAATGGCTGACAACGACGCCATCAAGGTCCACGACCTGCGTCCGGCCCCCGGTGCCAAGACCGCCAAGACCCGTGTGGGTCGCGGTGAGGCGTCGAAGGGCAAGACCGCCGGTCGCGGCACCAAGGGCACCAAGGCCCGTTACCAGGTCCGTGCGGGCTTCGAGGGCGGCCAGCTGCCCCTGCAGATGCGTCTGCCGAAGCTCCGCGGCTTCAAGAACCCGTTCCGCACGGAGTACCAGGTCGTGAACCTGGACAAGCTCTCCGCGCACTTCCCCGAGGGCGGTGAGGTCACCGTGGACGCGCTCGTGTCCAAGGGCCTCGTCCGTCGCGGTCAGCCCGTGAAGGTGCTGGGCACGGGGGAGATCACCTCGGCCGTGCAGGTGAAGGCGAACGCCTTCTCCTCGTCCGCCGTGGAGAAGATCCAGGCCGCCGGCGGGTCCACCGAGACCCTCTGACACGCCGACCCATCCACCGAGGGCCCTGGCCCGGAGCAGCCGCTCCGGACCAGGGCCCTCGGTCCGTCCGTGTAGACTCGCACAGCGGCCGCCCCGGTGTGGCCGCCGTCTCGTGCCCCGCCCCGCGGCCGGCGCGCGCCCCACAGGACCACCGCAGGAGGACTCGTGCTCAAGGCCATCGCCCGGATCGTCCGGACGCCTGACCTGTTGCGGAAGATCGCCTTCACGCTCGCGCTCATCGCCGTCTACCGGATGGGCGCCTTCGTACCGGCCCCCGGGGTGGACTACCCGGCGGTGCAGCAGTGTCTCGCGGCGGGCAACGCCCAGGGCGGCCTGTACTCCTTCGTGAACATGTTCTCGGGCGGGGCGCTCCTGCAGGTGTCCGTCTTCGCGCTCGGCATCATGCCCTACATCACGGCGTCGATCATCGTGCAGCTGCTGCGCGTGGTGATCCCGCGCTTCGAGCAGCTCCACCAGGAGGGCCCGCAGGGCCAGGCGACGCTGACGCAGTACACCCGCTACCTGACCCTCGCCCTCGCCCTGCTGCAGGCGACCACGATGGCCTCGCTGGCCCGCACCGGGGCCCTGCTCGGATGCAGCCTGCCGCTGCTGCGCGACGGCTCCATCCTCACGGTGCTGCTCGTGGTCATCGCCCTGACCACCGGCTGTCTCATCGTCATGTGGTTCGGCGAGCGGATCACCGAGAACGGCGTGGGCAACGGCATGTCCCTGCTCATCTTCACCTCCATCGCGGCGGGCTTCCCGGCCGGCCTCGGCCAGGTGGTCCAGACGCAGGGCTGGCGCGTGTTCGCGATCGTCATGGGGATCGGCCTGCTCACCATGCTGGCCATCGTCTTCGTGGAGGAGTCGCAGCGCCGGATCCCGGTCCAGTACGCCAAGCGGCAGATCGGCTCGCGGACCGTGGGCGGGTCGAGCACCTACATCCCGGTCAAGGTGAACATGGCCAACGTCATCCCGGTCATCTTCGCCTCCTCCGTGCTGATGCTCCCGAGCATCCTCATCCAGTTCAACACGCCGCAGGACGGCAGTGCGCCGGCCCCGTGGATCACGTGGCTGAGCCGGTACTTCGGCCCCGGCGACCACCCGGTGTACATGGCCCTGTACTTCCTGCTCATCATCGGCTTCACGTACTTCTACGTGTCCATCACGTTCAACCCGGTGGAGATCTCGGACAACATGAAGCGCTACGGCGGCTTCATCCCCGGCGTCCGCGCCGGCCGGCCCACCGAGCGTTACCTGCAGTACGTCATCAGCCGCATCACGCTCGTGGGCGCCCTCTACCTCGGTATCGTGGCCATGATCCCGCTGATCGCCTTCGCGGTGATCGGCACCAGCCAGAACTTCCCGCTCGGCGGCACGTCCATCCTCATCATGGTGGGCGTCGGCCTCCAGACCGTGAAGCAGGTCAGCGCACAGATGGAGCAGCGCCACTACGAGGGCCTGCTGCGCTGAGCCCCGACCCGATCCCGCAACGCCGTCCGTATCGACAGTGAGGAACACACGATGACCCGCATGCTGCTCATGGGCCCTCCCGGTTCCGGCAAGGGCACCCAGGCCACCCGGATCGCCGACAAGATGGGGATCGTCCCGATCTCCACCGGTGACATCTTCCGCCACAACGTGAAGTCGATGACGCCGCTCGGCGTCGAGGCCAAGAAGTACATCGACAACGGCGACTTCGTCCCCGATGAGGTCACGAACCGCATGGTCGCGGACCGCATCGCCCAGGCCGACGCGGAGCACGGCTTCCTGCTGGACGGCTACCCGCGCACGAAGGGCCAGGTCGAGGCGCTGGACGCCATGCTCGCCGAGTCCGGCCAGTCGCTGTCCGCCGTCGTCGAGCTGGAGGTGCCCGACGAGGAGCTCGTGGAGCGTCTGCTCAAGCGTGCCGAGATCGAGGGCCGCGCGGACGACACCCAGGAGGTCATCGAGCACCGCCTGGACCTGTACCACCGCGAGACCGAGTCCGTCATCCAGGAGTACGTGGAGCGCGGCATCGTCGCCCGCGTGGACGGCACCGGGCAGATCGACGACGTCACCGAGCGCCTGCTGCAGGCCGTGTACTCCGTGCGTGCCGCCACGGGCTCCCTGCCCGTGATCCAGCCGGGCGCGGAGTCCTGACCCCGTGATCGGCCGCCGCTCGCTCGAGCTCAAGACCGCCCCCCAGCTGCAGGCCATGCAGCGCGCGGGGGTGGTCCTGTCCGAGGCGTTGGACGCCACGCTGGCCGCGGCCGCGCCGGGCGTCACCACCGCGGAGCTGGACGCCGTGTTCGCGGGCGTGCTGGCCGAGCGCGGTGCCACGTCCAACTTCCTGGGCTACTACGACTTCCCGGCCTCGATCTGCACCTCGGTCAACGACGAGGTCGTGCACGGCATCCCCGGGGACCGGGTCCTGCAGACCGGCGACGTGCTGAAGGTCGACGGGGGCGCGATCGTGGACGGCTGGCACGCCGACTCGGCCCGCACGGTGATCCTGGGCTCCTCCGCGGCCGGCACCGCGGACCCGGCCGACGAGCGCCTCTCGGCGATCACGCGGGAGGCACTCTGGGTCGGCATCGCGGCCTTCGCCTCCGCCACCCACGTCGGGGACATCGGGGACGCCATCGACGACTTCGTCTCCGCGCAGCCGGGCGAGGAGCTCGGCATCCTCGAGGAGTACGTGGGGCACGGCATCGGCTCGGCCATGCACCTGCCGCCGGACGTGTTCAACTACCGCACCGGCCACCGGGGGCCCAAGATCCGCCCCGGTCTGGCACTCGCCATCGAGCCGATGCTGGTGCGTGGCTCCATCGACACGAAGGTGCTCGCGGACGACTGGACCGTGGTGACCCTCGACGGCGCCCGCGCCAGCCAGTGGGAGCACTCGGTCTGCCGGCACGACGGCGGTGTGTGGGTGCTCACCGCGCCCGACGGCGGCGCCTCCGAGCTCGCCCGGTTCGGCGTGGTCCCGGTCCCGCCGGGGGAGTGAGCGGCCCGAGCTGTCGGCCGTCCGTCCCGCCCGTCCGGCGGACCGGGCGGCCGTCGTCGTCTGTGCTGGTTCTCAGACCGAGAATGCGGTATCATCGAACGTTGTTCGTGTGCGCGCACTCGTGTGCGCCGGCGAGCAGACCCGTTCCCGCCCCGTCACCCGGCCCTCCGCGGCCGTGCCCGGGGCATGACGATTGTGGAGGACATGGCTAAGAAGGAAGGTGTCATCGAGGTCGAGGGCACGGTGTCGGAGGCATTGCCGAACGCGATGTTCCGGGTCCGTCTGCAGAACGAGCACGTCGTGCTCGCCACGATCTCCGGAAAGATGCGTCAGCACTACATCCGCATCCTCCCCGAGGATCGCGTCGTGGTGGAGCTTAGCCCGTACGACCTCAACCGGGGTCGGATCGTGTACCGATACAAGTAAGAACCCCCGTCCAAGCGAGCGCAGGAGGAAGAGCCGTGAAGGTTCAGCCGAGCGTGAAGCGGATTTGTGACAAGTGCCAGGTCGTGCGCCGTAAGGGCCGCGTGCTGGTGATCTGCTCGAACCCGCGCCACAAGCAGCGCCAGGGCTGATCGCCTCCCCGGGAGCCCGGGGAGCGACGCCGTCGCGTTGACCACACCACCCACCGGCCATCGGGCCGAACAGCAGGGACAGCGGTCCACCCCGTGAGGGGAGGGCCCCCACCTCCGGCCGCAGGGGCCGGAGACCGACGACGGCGGACGCCCGCCGCGGAGCACGCCGGATCTTCCCCGGCGCCGCGACGACGGGTCCGCGAGGCCCAGTGCCGCGTCGTGCGGGACGTCCCTGGTGCAGACCCCTGCTGCAGAAGAACAGGAGGACGGCCACATGGCTCGTCTTGCAGGCGTTGACATTCCGCGCGAGAAGCGCGTGATCATCGCACTCACGTACATCTACGGTGTGGGCAAGACCCGCGCTGAGGAGACCCTCGCCGCCACGGGCATCGACCCGAACATCCGCGTGAAGGACCTCTCCGACGAGCAGCTGGTGCAGCTGCGCGACCACATCGAGGGCAGCTACAAGGTGGAGGGCGACCTCCGCCGCGAGGTGGCCGCCGACATCCGTCGCAAGGTGGAGATCGGCTCCTATGAGGGCCTGCGCCACCGCCGCGGCCTGCCGGTGCGCGGCCAGCGCACGAAGACCAACGCCCGTACCCGCAAGGGCCCCAAGAAGACGGTCGCCGGCAAGAAGAAGTGATCCTGCACCGGCGGTGACCGCGTCCACGTCCGGACGCCCCGCCCGCAGCATCAGCACCAGCAGCTTTCCCGGAGGAGAATCACATGCCCCCCAAGACTCGCGCATCGGCTGCCCGCAAGCCGCGTCGCAAGGCCAACAAGAACATCACCGTGGGCCAGGCCCACATCAAGAGCACGTTCAACAACACCATCGTGTCCATCACGGACACCACGGGTGCCGTCATCTCCTGGGCCTCGTCCGGCGAGGTCGGCTTCAAGGGGTCGCGCAAGTCGACCCCGTACGCCGCGCAGATGGCCGCCGAGCAGGCCGCCAAGCGTGCGCAGGAGCACGGCATGAAGAAGGTGGACGTCTTCGTGAAGGGTCCGGGCTCGGGCCGCGAGACCGCCATCCGCTCCCTGCAGGCCGCCGGCCTCGAGGTGGGGTCCATCCAGGACGTCACCCCCATGGCCCACAACGGCGCTCGCCCGGCGAAGCGCCGCCGCGTCTGACCTGAGCGCTGTGTCCGCGTCCGCCCCCGCCCGGGGCGGACGCGGACAGGTCTGCGGACCTGCCCCCACCCCGTCCTCGTTTCCACCCACCGCGTGCGTCATATGGCGGACGCTCGCCGAAAGGAAATGTCCGTGCTCATTGCACAGCGCCCCACGCTGACCGAAGAGGTCGTCTCCGACCGTCGTTCCCGGTTCGTCATCGAGCCCCTGGAGCCCGGCTTCGGCTACACCCTCGGCAACTCCCTGCGCCGCACTCTGCTCTCGTCGATCCCCGGTGCTGCCGTGACCAGCATCCGCGTGGACGGCGTGCTGCACGAGTTCAGCACCGTCAACGGAGTCAAGGAGGATGTCACCGAGATCATCCTCAACATCAAGAAGCTCTCCGTCTCCTCGGAGAACGACGAGCCCGTGGTGGCCTACCTGCGCAAGCAGGGGGCCGGCGTCGTCACCGCCGCGGACATCACCGCGCCGGCCGGCGTCGAGATCCACAACCCGGACCTGCACATCGCGACCCTGAACGCGAAGGGCAAGTTCGACATGGAGCTGACCATCGAGCGCGGTCGCGGCTACGTGACCGCCGCCCAGAACAAGTCCGCGGACGCGGAGATCGGCCGTATCCCGGTCGACTCCATCTACTCCCCGGTCCTCAAGGTGACCTTCAAGGTCGAGGCCACCCGTGTGGAGCAGCGCACCGACTTCGACCGTCTGATCCTGGACGTGGAGACCAAGGAGAACATGCTGCCGCGTGACGCGGTGGCCTCTGCCGGCTCCACCCTGGTCGAGCTGTTCGGCCTGGCCCGCTCGCTCAACGTCGAGGCCGAGGGCATCGACCTGGGTGACGAGCCCGAGGTCGTCGAGGGCTCCGCCGACCTGGCCCAGCCGATCGAGGAGCTCGAGCTCACCGTGCGCTCGTACAACTGCCTCAAGCGCGAGGGCATCCACACCGTGGGCGAGCTCGTGGGCCGTTCCGAGGCCGACCTGATGGACATCCGCAACTTCGGCGCGAAGTCCATCGACGAGGTCAAGGAGAAGCTCCAGGAGCTGGGCCTGTCCTTCAAGGACTCGCCGGCCGGCTACGACCCGCAGGCGCACGCGCGCCAGATGGACGACGACCCGTTCTCGGACTACTGAGCCGATTCCGCACCACCTGACATCTTCGACCCGACGCCGCAGCCGGCTGAAGGGTCCCACCCGAGGAGAAACACCATGCCTACCCCCACCAAGGGTCCGCGTCTGGGCGGCAGCCCGGCCCACGAGCGCATCATGCTGGCGAACATGTCCGCCCAGCTGTTCGAGCACAAGTCGATCACCACGACGCTCACCCGCGCCAAGCGCCTGCGCCCGTACGCCGAGCGCCTGATCACCTTCGCCAAGAAGGGCGATCTGCCGGCCCGCCGCAAGGTGCAGGGTCTCATCGCCGCCAAGAACCGCACTAACAAGGCGGTCGTGCACGAGCTGTTCACCGTGATCGGCCCGGCGATGGC
>NZ_JABFNH010000004.1:72159-73919 GCF_017168435.1 Micrococcus sp. KRD070 | reverse complement strand
TACGCGTCGCGTGGGCTCGGAGAGGTGGATAAGAGACAGGGTACTGACTGCCCGGGGCCCGTTCGACTCCCGCCGCCCGATGGCGTATCCTGGATCTCCGGTACCGCGATCACGGTCGATCCCGCGAGGGTTCGGCCGGCTCCGTCGGTCCGAAGGGTAGTGGCGCAATTGGTAGCGCAGCGGTCTCCAAAACCGCAGGTTGCAGGTTCGAGTCCTGTCTGCCCTGCTCGATGCCGGGCCTCGTGCTCGGCATCGGACGTGTAGAAAGCGATTCGGCGATCCGACGAGTGAGGCCACGTGACTGAGATGGCGGCGAACGGCGGGGGGCCCGCCCCCACGCCGAGCAGGCAGCGTCGCGGGCTGTTCGCGCGGATCGCGCTGTTCCTGCGCCAGGTGGTGGACGAGCTCCGCAAGGTCGTCACCCCCACGAGCGAGGAGCTGCTGCGCACGACCGGAGTGGTGCTCGCCTTCGTGGCGTTCATGATCCTGCTGGTCATGGGGCTGGACTGGGTGTTCGGCACCGTGGCGGGTCTCCTGTTCGGCGCCGGCGGCCTCTGAGCCCGGCGCGGACGGTCCCGACGTCGCAGGACGCGTCCCCCGCACGCCCGTGAGGGCCCTCCCCGACGGCAGGGCCCGCCGTCCGTCAGCAGAAAGCAGGAACCGTGTCCGAGCAGGAACTGGATCGTCAGCCCGCCGAGGAGTCCGTCCCGATGTCGGAGGACGCCGTGGCCGAGGAGACCGCCGAGACCGCGCAGGACGCCGGCACGCCCGTCGAGGACGCCCTGGACGAGGTCGCCGGCAGCGGTGACGAGACCGCCGAGGCCACCGTGCAGGAGGCCGACCTGGCCGTCGCCGAGGGCGAGGACGCACCGACCCCCGTCGAGGAGCAGTCCGACGACGAGCCCGCCGTGGACCCCGCCGAGGAGCTGCGCACCCGCCTGCGCCGCCAGCCCGGCGACTGGTACGTCGTCCACACCTACGCCGGCTACGAGAAGCGCGTGAAGACGAACCTCGAGGCCCGCATCCTGACCCAGGACATGGAGGACTCGATCTACGAGATCGAGGTCCCCATGGAGGAGGTCGTGGAGATCAAGAACACCACGCGCAAGATCGTCTCGCGCGTGCGCATCCCGGGCTACGTGCTCGTCCGCATGGACCTCGACGACGCCTCGTGGGGCGTCGTACGGCACACCCCGGGCGTCACGGGCTTCGTGGGCAACGACGCCCACCACCCGCAGCCGCTCAGCCTGGACGAGGTGTACGACATGCTCGCCCCGTCCGTGATCCAGGAGGCCGCCCGCGCCGCCGAGAAGGCCGGCCTGGCCGTCCCCGCCGCGGCCGAGTCCGGCGCGCCCGCCGCCCCCGCGATCCACGTGGACTTCGAGGTCGGCGAGTCGGTCACCGTCAACGACGGCCCGTTCGAGACCCTCCCGGCCACGATCTCCGAGATCAAGCCGGAGGCCCAGCAGCTTGTGGTGCTCGTCTCGATCTTCGAGCGCGAGACCCCCGTGACGCTGTCCTTCAACCAGGTGACCAAGGCCATCTGAGGACACCCGACGCTTCCGCACCGGGCCGGCCGCCTGCCGGCCCGGACGCGGCACCGGCCGCCGCGCCACGGCGGCCACCGCCCCCGGTGCGCTCCTGCGCCGAGGGTCCCCCAGTGAGAGAAGGATCCACTCATGGCTCCCAAGAAGAAGGTCACCGGTCTGATCAAGCTTCAGATCCAGGCCGGCGCCGCCAACCCGGCCCCGCCCATCGGC
>NZ_JABFNH010000004.1:67744-72059 GCF_017168435.1 Micrococcus sp. KRD070 | reverse complement strand
CGAGCGCAACGGCGGCTACACCCGCATCACCAAGATCGGCAACCGCCAGGGCGACAACGCGCCCATGGCCGTGATCGAGCTGATCATGGACCCGATCTCCGGCAAGCAGGCCGTGGTGCGTGAGGCCGAGCAGGCCGCCGCGTCCGCGCCGGCCGCGCCGGCCGAGTCCACCCCGGTGGAGGCCGTCGACCCGGCCGCCACCGAGGAGGTCACCGTGGCCGAGTCGCAGGAGGCCGCCGCCGAGATCGACGGCGCCGTGCCCACCAACGAGGACGGCTCGGCTCCGGCCGAGGCCACCATCAAGGGCAACGCCAGCTCGAAGAAGTACCACGTCCCCGGCTCGCGCTGGTACGACCAGACCACCGCCGAGGTCTGGTTCTCCACCGTCGAGGAGGCCAAGGCCGCGGGCTTCGAGCCCGCCGGTGGCGAGGCCGCCCAGAAGATGGCCTGACGGGTGCTCTCCGGGTGGGGCGGGGCCGTCGTCGTGCACGGGGCGCGGCGGGCTCCCGCGGGCTTCGACGCGCGGTTCAGCGCGCTGTGGCGCGAGTACGAGTATCGGATCGACGACGCTCCCGCCGCGCGTGATCCGCGCACGCGGGGCTTCACCCACTGGCACGGCGCCGCCCTGGACGATCGCCTCATGGCCCTGGAGGCCGACGCCGTCCTCGGACTGCACGACTTCCTGTCCTTCTGCCGGCCCCGCGAGGGCGCCACGACCATCCGCGAGGTGAAGCACCTGGAGGTGCGACGCGATGAGGACGGCGTCGTGGGCATCCGGATCCGGGCCGACGCGTTCTGCCACAACATGGTCCGGGCGATCGTCGGGGCGCTGCTGCAGGTGGGGGAGGGGGCCCGCGAGCCCGGCTGGCTCGCGCACCGGGTGGCGAGGCCGGCCCGCGACTCCGAGGTGCGCCTCGCCCCGCCCGGGGGGCTGACGCTGCTCGCCGTCGGCTATCCCGACGAGGCGGAGGAGCTGCGCCGGCGCGCCGAGGGCACCCGGGCGAAGCGGACCCTGTGAGCCGGGGTCGCCCGCGGCGGCGGCTTTTGGCTCCGGGGCCCGCGTTCGGTAGGATGGGTGGACGTTGCGCATGCCCGCACCCGGATGCGTCGTGCCGCGAGTGGCTCAGTTGCATGGCCTTCAGCTCGCGCCGCACCCCCGGGGCATCGGGCCCGGACGCCTTCCAGCCCTCACCTGGGGGACCGGCGCGCACGGAGAACTGACAGCGCGAGCGCGCCGGAATCACGACCCGGCGGGCAGGTGCTGTGGACCACCACCGACCCTGAAGGCAGACAACGTGCGTACGTACTCTCCCAAGCCTGGTGACGCCGACCGTCAGTGGCACATCATCGATGCCACCGACGTCGTCCTCGGCCGCCTGGCCTCCCACACCGCCGCCCTCCTGCGCGGCAAGCACAAGCCGACGTTCGCCCCCCACATGGACATGGGCGACTACGTCATCATCGTGAACGCCGAGAAGGTCGCCCTCACCGGCGCCAAGCTCGAGAAGAAGCGCGCCTACCGCCACTCGGGCTACCCGGGCGGCCTGAAGTCGCAGTCCTACGCCGAGCTGCTCGAGACCAACCCGGTCCGCGCCGTGGAGAAGGCCGTCAAGGGCATGCTCCCGAAGAACTCGCTGGCCGCCCAGCAGCTCTCCAAGCTGAAGGTGTACAAGGGCGCCGAGCACCCGCACACCGCCCAGCAGCCCCAGACCTTCGAGATCGGCCAGGTCGCCCAGTGACCCCGGCGGGCCACTGACGCAGACCTTCCCTGAGGAGAACCATGAGCATCAACGAGAACGACGACGTGGAGCTGACGAGCTACACCTCTGAGTCCACCGCCACTGCCGAGGCCCCCGTCGCCTCCGAGCGCCCGGCCCTGACCGTGCCCGGCTCCGCCGTCGGCCGCCGCAAGGAGGCCGTGGCCCGCGTGCGCCTCGTCCCCGGCTCCGGCCAGTGGACCATCAACGGTCGAGCCCTGGAGAACTACTTCCCGAACAAGCTGCACCAGCAGGAGGTCTCCGACCCCTTCACGCTGCTGGAGCTGACCGGCGCCTACGACGTGATCGCCCGCATCCACGGCGGCGGCCCCTCCGGCCAGGCCGGTGCGCTGCGCCTGGGCATCTCCCGCGCCCTCAACGAGATCGACCGCGAGCACAACCGCCCGGCGCTCAAGAAGGCCGGCTTCCTGACCCGCGACGCCCGCGTCATCGAGCGCAAGAAGGCCGGCCTCAAGAAGGCCCGCAAGGCCTCGCAGTTCTCGAAGCGCTGATCCTGCGCCGCACGGTATCCCCACCGTGCCCCCGCCGACGCCCCGCCCCGCTCCTCACGAGCGGGGCGGGGCGTCCGCCGTCTCCGTGGGCCGGCGGCACCTGACCCAGAGGTAATATGAAGACGCATGGCGACGACGCCATGACGGGCCGCTCGCCCGTCCGGTGCGCGGTCCGGTGGAAGACACCCTCAGGAGCCGCCGTGGCCGAGAACACGAGTCCCACGCCCGACCCCCGCACCCGTGGCGAGCACGGCACGGAGCACGCCGCGCAGGCCCCCTTCGCCGTGACCCGTGACTACGCCGCCGAGGTGGACGAGATCCGGGAGCTCGGCCGCAAGCTCGGCGGGGAGAAGAAGACCCCCACCCCGGACCCGCAGGCCTGGCGTGAGGGCTACCCGTACAAGACCAAGCTCAGCCGCAAGAGCTACGAGCGACGCAAGCGTGAGCTGCAGATCGAGCTGCTGAAGATGCAGCTCTGGGTCAAGGAGACCGGCCAGAAGGTCCTGATCATCTTCGAGGGCCGCGACGCCGCCGGCAAGGGCGGCGCCATCAAGCGCTTCAACGAGCACCTCAACCCCCGCGGCGCCCGGACCGTGGCCCTGGAGAAGCCCACGGAGGAGGAGGCCTCGCAGTGGTACTTCCAGCGCTACATCCAGCACCTGCCCTCCGGCGGTGAGATCGTGATGTTCGACCGCTCCTGGTACAACCGGGCCGGCGTCGAGCGCGTCATGGGCTACTGCACGGCGCAGCAGTACCTCGAGTTCATGCGCGAGACCCCTGAGCTGGAGCGCATGCTCGTCAACTCCGGCGTGCACATCATCAAGTTCTGGTTCTCCGTGTCCCAGCGTGAGCAGCTCAACCGCTTCGCCGCGCGGGAGACCGACCCCGTGCGTCGCTGGAAGCTCTCGCCCACCGACCTGGCCTCCCTGGACAAGTGGGACGACTACACGAACGCGAAGGAGGCCATGTTCTTCTACACGCACACGGCCGACGCCCCGTGGACCGTCGTGAAGTCGAACGACAAGAAGCGCGCCCGCCTCGAGGCCATCCGCCATGTGCTGCACACGCTGCCCTACCCGGACAAGGACGAGCGCATCGTCCACCGCCCCGACCCGCAGATCTGCGGCCCGGCCAACGAGCTGGCCGAGTACGGCGAGGTCTCCGGCGGATCGTTCCCGCGCGTGCGCTGACCGGGCCGCACACGACGGCGCCCCTCACCGTCCGGTGAGGGGCGCCGTCGTGGGCGGCGGGGCGGTTCAGCCGCGCTCCTCCTTCTCCTCCAAGTACTCCGGGGTGACGTGCGCGTCGTCGAAGAGGTTGTCCGCCCCGAAGCCCTCCGAGACGTGGTACTCGCCCGAGGCCAGGGAGAGGCGGACGTCCTCGCGCAGGATCGGCAGCTTGGCGTAGAACGCGTCGCCGCAGCAGCTGGTGGCGGTGACGTCGCGGTGGCCGATGATGCGGGACGGCGGCAGCTCGTACTGCTGGCAGATGTAGGCGACGAGCGGCACCAGGCCGGCGTAGAGGCTCTGCGGCGGCGGGTTCAGCATGTACAGCCCCTCGCACTCGATGCCGAGCGCATACGCGTTGAAACCGAGCGCGTGGACGCCGAGCATGAACGTCTGTCCGCCCTCGAGCGCGTGCCGGGAGCCGTGGCGGCCCTCCATTGCGAAGCCGCCGCGGGAGACGGTGAAGTGCTGCCCGGTGTCGCCCCAGTCGTTCGCGGGGCTCATGTGCGCGTTCTGGACCACCTGCGCGATGCTCTCCGCCGCCTCCCGGGAGCCGTCCGTGACGTTCGGAGTGGTGGTGTGGTGGATCACCAGGTAGGAGGGGCGCTCGTTCAGGGTCTGCAGGTAGTAGTTGGGCTGCATGGCGCCCCACTGCGCGGTGGTGATGATGTCCGGGGCGGGCAGGCGGGTGGCCTGCTCGTCGCCCTCCGAGCTCTGCTCGGCCTGCTCATCACGCCCGCAGCCGGCCACGCCGGCGGCGATCGCCAGGCCCGTGCCGCCCAGCACGCTGCGGCGCGTCCAGGAACGGGAGGGCGGGGGC
>NZ_JABFNH010000004.1:45597-67644 GCF_017168435.1 Micrococcus sp. KRD070 | reverse complement strand
GGGTCACGTCGGGCATGGATCGAGGTCCTTCGGGTTCGGGGCGGGGCCTCCCGGGCGGATGTGAGCGGACGGGCGCGCGGCCGCGGGGGCTCGACCGGTCCGATGCTACCGCCCCCCGGCCCGTTTCGTGACCCTCCCGTGATGCAGGCCGCAGGGGCGGCCCCTACACTGACTGATCATGTCGAGATTGTTCGGAACCGATGGCGTCCGTGGCCTGGCCAACGAGACCCTCACCGTGGAGTTGTCCGTCCAGCTGGCCCAGGCCGCCTCGCCCGTCCTCGGCGCGGAGGCCTTCGACGCCGGCCGACGCCCGGTCGCCGTCGTGGCCCGGGACCCGCGCATCAGCGGTGAGTTCATCGCGGCCGCCGTGCAGGCGGGCCTGGCGTCCTCGGGCGTGGACGTGTGGGATGCGGGCGTGCTGCCGACCCCCGCCGCCGCCTATCTCGTGGGGGACCTGGACGCCGACTTCGGCGTGATGATCTCCGCCTCCCACAACCCGGCCCCGGACAACGGCATCAAGTTCCTCGCGCGCGGCGGCGAGAAGCTGACCGACGCGCAGGAGGACGAGATCATCCGTCACCTCGAGGGCGTGACGCCGCGGCGGCCCCAGGGCGCGGACGTGGGCCGCGTGCGCGTCTTCGCGGACGCCGAGGACCGCTACGTCCTCCACCTCCTGCAGACCCTCCCGCACCGGCTGGACGGGCTCAAGGTCGTCTTGGACTGCGCACACGGTGCGGCCGCCGGCTGCTCGCCCGAGGCGTTCCGCGCCGCCGGCGCGGAGGTCGTCGTGATCGGCGCGTCCCCGGACGGGCTCAACATCAACGACGGCTACGGCTCCACCCACCTCGAGAAGCTCCAGGCGGCCGTGCGCGAGCACGGCGCGGACCTCGGCATCGCGCACGACGGCGACGCCGACCGGTGCCTCGCCGTGGACGAGCGCGGCGAGGTCGTCGACGGCGACCAGATCATGGGCGTCATGGCCGTGGCCCTCAAGGACCGCGGCGTCCTGCGGGACGACACCCTGGTCGTGACCGTCATGTCCAACCTGGGCCTGAAGCTGGCCATGGGCCGGGAGGGCGTCCAGCTCGTCGAGACCCAGGTGGGCGACCGCTACGTCCTGGCCGGCATGAAGCTCGGCGACTACGCGCTCGGCGGCGAGCAGTCCGGCCACGTGATCTTCTCGGACCACGCCACCACCGGCGACGGGGTCCTCACCGGCCTGCAGCTCGCCTCGCGCGTCGCCGAGACCGGCACCCCGCTCTCCGAGCTGGCCGCGGTGATGGACCGGCTGCCCCAGGTCCTCGTGAACGTGCGCGGCGTGGACAAGTCCCGCGCCGCCGAGGACGAGGCCGTCCAGACGGCGGTGGCCGAGGCGGAGGCCCGCCTCGGCGAGACCGGCCGCGTGCTGCTGCGCCCGTCGGGCACGGAGCCGGTCGTGCGCGTCATGGTCGAGGCCCCGGACGAGGAGACCGCCGGCCGGGAGGCCCAGGTGCTGGCCGACGTCGTGCAGCGCGAGCTGCGCCTGCACGACTGACCGGACCGATGACGTCGGACGCGGCCCCCCGGCCCCGCCGCTGGACCCTGTTCGCGGGGCTGCTCGCGGGGCTGGCGGTCCTGTGGTCGGCCGCGTTCCTCGCCGTGGACGCGCCCGTGTGTGCGCGGCAGAGCGCCCCCGTGGAGTGGTTGCCGTGCCTGGATCCGGACCGGCAGGACTCGGAGGTCGCCCCGGACGCCGGGTCCAGCGCGGACCGGACGACGTCGCGGCCCTGAGGGCACGGCCCCGGTGCCGCCGAGGGCATGAAGGAAGGGCGCGGGGCGACTCGCGTGAGTCGTCCCGGGCCCTTCGGCGTCGGACAGGGGGAGATCAGAGGGTGGTGGTCCCGGAGGTGGGGCCGCCGCGGCGCTCGGCGAGCAGGTCGCGGATCTCGGTGAGCACGGCGACGTCGGCGGGCACCTCCTCCTCGGCGGGGTCGATGCCGAGGCGGCGGTTGCGGGCCTCGATCATCTTGTTCATCGGCATCACGATGGCGAAGTACACGGCCGCGGCGATGAGCAGGAAGTTGACGAGGGCGGTGAGCAGCACGCCGAACTTCACGTCGTTGCCGTTGACCGTCAGCACGGCGAACGAGTCGAAGTTCGGCGAGCCCACGGCGGCGGCGATGAGCGGCATGAGGACCGCCTCGACGAGCGCGTTCACGATCTTGCCGAAGGCGGCGCCGATGATGACGGCGACGGCAAGGTCGAGGACGTTGCCCTTCATGATGAAGTCTTTGAATCCCTGGAGCATGGGGAGAATCCTACGTGTCACGAAGGCGGCGCGGTACAGGGTCGAGCGAGTCGTGCGTCTCAGTCCGCGTAGTCGGGTGCCGGAGGCAGACCCCACGCGGTCTCGAGGACGCCGCCGGCCGCCTCGACCCGGGCCGCCTCCGCGGACCCGACGTAGCGCAGGTGCCAGGGCTCGTGGGCGAAGCCCGTCACGTCCTCGGCCCCGACGGGATAGCGGATGACGAACCCGTACTCGGCGGCGTGCGCGGCCACCCAGCGGCCCGCGGCGGTGTCGCCGAAGCACGCTTCCAGGTCACACGCGGGGGTCGCGGCGTCGCCCACGTCCCAGGCCAGGCCGGTCTGGTGCTCGGAGTACCCCGGACGCGCCGAGACGCGGTCGGCCTCGGCGCGGCCCAGCTCGTCGACCCAGTGGCCGTACGTCCGGACCTGGTAGTCGTACGAGCGGTAGGCGCTCAGGGTGGTGAGGCGGTGGCCCGCCGCCGCGGCGGCATCCAGCAGGTCACCGGCCGCCGTCGCGGCCGCCGCCCGCAGGGACAGCTCGCTGCCGGGCACGGCCACCAGATCCGAGGGCGCCCAGTCGGGCGGGGCCACGGGGCGGGTCTTGTTCACGACGACGTCGAGGGCGGCCGGGTCGGCGTGCGTGCCCGACGACGGCGCCGTGCTCGAGGCGGCGCCGGACGACGCGGCCGCGCTCGCGGAGCCGGACGTCGGCGTCGTCGGCGTCGAGGACGGGCCCGCGGCGGGCGTGCCGCAACCGGCCACGAGCAGCGCGAGCGCGGCCAGCGCGGCGAGAGGGAGGGTGCGACGCATGGATCAGACCTTCCTCAGCAGCACGCGGGTCACCTCGTGTTGCGCGTTCTTCGTGAGCACCAGCCGGGCGCGCCCGCGGGTCGGGCGCACGTTCTGCTCGAGGTTCGGGCCGTTGATGGAGTCCCAGATGGACTCGGCCGTCGCCTGAGCCTCGGCGTCCGACAGGGAGGAGTACCGGTGGAAGTAGCTGCGCGGGTCGGCGAAGGCCCCCGAGCGCAGACCCATGAACCGGTCGATGTACCAGGACCGGATCCAGGACGCGCGCGCGTCCACGTACACCGAGAAGTCGAAGAAGTCGGAGACGGAGAGCCCGGCGGTGCCGTCGGCCCGGGTGCGCGGCGGGGCCAGCACGTTGAGTCCCTCCACGATCAGCACGTCGGGACGGTGCACCACCTGTTCCTCGCCCGGCACGATGTCGTAGGTGATGTGCGAGTACACGGGCGCGCGCACCTCCTGCGCCCCGGACTTGACGTCCGCCATGAAGCGCAGCAGCGCGCGACGGTCGTAGGACTCGGGGAAGCCCTTGCGGGACATGATGCCGCGCTCGTGCAGCACCGCGTTGGGGTGCAGGAAGCCGTCCGTGGTGACCAGCTCGACGCGCGGCGTCGTCGGCCAGCGGCGCAGCATCTCCTGGAGCACGCGCGCCGTCGTCGACTTGCCGACGGCGACCGACCCGGCCACCCCGATCACGTACGGGGTGCGCCCCGTCCGCTCGCCGAGGAACGCGTTGGTCGCGCTGCGCAGGGCCGCGGAGGCCTCCACGTTGATGCTCAGCAGGCGCGAGAGCGGAAGGTAGACCTCGGCAACCTCGCGCAGGGACAGATGCTCGCCGAGGCCGCGCAGACGCTCCACGTCCGCCTGGTCGAAGGGCTGCGCCATCTCCGAGGCGAGACGGGCCCAGGTCTGGCGGTCCAGCTCCACGAAGGGGGAGCGCTGGTGGCCGTCGGGCACGGCGTCCGCGGGCTCCTCGGGGCCCACGAGGGGCAGCTCGGAGGTCGGGGGGGTGTAGGTCACCCGATCCATTATGGCCGCGGCCCGCCCGGAGCGGGCCCCCGCGTGACGTCACAGGGCCCGGATAGGATCGGCCCATGCGCGTTCTCGTGACCGGCGGTGCCGGATACCTCGGATCCCACACCGTGCTCACGCTGCTCGAGGCGGGCCACGACGTCCTCGTCCTGGACAGCCTGGTCACGGCGACGACGACGTCGCTCGAGCGCGTCGCCGAGCTCGCCGGAACGCGTCTGGGCGGGTCGCGGCTGCGCCTGCACGTGGCCGACATCCGCCGCCCCGAGGACTACCGCGGGGCGCTCGCGGACTTCGGCCCGGCCGCACTCGTGCACTTCGCCGGGCTGAAGTCGCCCACCGAGTCGATGACCCGCCCCGCCGCCTACTACGACGTGAACGTGGGCGGCACGGCCGCCGTCGCCGAGGCCGCGCTCGCGGCCGGCGTCCGCACGGTCCTGTTCTCCTCCTCCGCGACCGTGTACGGCGACCGCGCGCCGGTGCCGGTCGCCGAGGACGCGGCCACGGACCCGGTCTCGCCCTACGGACACTCCAAGCTCATGGCGGAGCAGGTGCTGCGCGACGTCTGCGCGACGGTCGACGGCGGCGGGCTGGCGATGCTGCGCTACTTCAACCCGGTCGGCGCGCATCCCTCCGGGCGGCTGGGCGAGGACCCGAGCGGGGTGCCGGCGAACCTCATGCCCTTCGTGGCGCGGGTGGCGTCCGGCGCGTACCCCGAGCTGCGGGTGTTCGGCGCGGACTTCGACACGCGCGACGGCAGCGCCGTGCGCGACTTCATCCACGTGATGGACCTCGCGGAGGCACACGTGGCCGGGCTCGACTGGCTCGCGGCCCGCGTGGCGACCGGGGGCGGTACGACGACCCGGGTCTGGAACATCGGCCGGGGCGAGGGCGTCACCGTGTTCGAGATGGTGCGCGCCTTCGAGGCGGTCACGGGCGGCCGCATCCCGTACCGCGTGGTCGAGCGCCGGCCCGGGGACATCGCCGAGTCGTGCGCGGCCGTGGACGCGATCGGCGCCGAGGTGGGCTGGCACGCCCGGCGCGATGTGACCGCGATGGTGCGGGACCTCTGGGCCTGGCAGGAGGCCAACCCCGCGGGGTTCTCGTCCCGGGCGGAGTGAGCCGGCCCGCCGTGCGCGGAAGACGGGTCCGGCCCGGTATTCTCGTGCGCATGTGCGGAATCGTCGGATACATCGGCCAGCCCCAGTCGGATCGTGAGCACGGCGCTCTCGACGTCCTGATGGAGGGCCTGCGTCGTCTCGAATACCGCGGATACGACTCCGCCGGTGTGGCCGTGGTGGACGGCGGTCAGCTGTACCACCGGAAGAAGGCGGGCAAGCTCGCCAACCTCGCTGAGGAGCTCGCCGAGCACCCCATCCCCACCGGCCTCGTCGGCATCGGCCACACCCGGTGGGCCACCCACGGCGGCCCCACCGACCGCAACGCCCACCCGCAGGTGGCGGACGAGGGCCGGCTGGCGCTGATCCACAACGGCATCATCGAGAACTACGCCGAGCTGCGTGAGGAGCTGCTCGCCAAGGGCGTCGAGTTCCTCTCCGAGACGGACACCGAGGTGGCCGCCCACCTCCTCGCGGACGTCTACCGGAACGCGGCCGGCCAGGACCTGACCCGCGCCATGCAGTTGGCCTCCCAGCGCCTCGAGGGCGCCTTCACCCTGCTGGCCGTGCACGTGGACCACCCGGACCGCGTGGTGGCCTCGCGCCGCAACTCGCCGCTCGTCGTCGGCCTGGGCGAGGGGGAGAACTTCCTCGGCTCGGACGTCTCCGGCTTCATCGACTTCACCCGCGAGGCCATCGAGCTCGAGCAGGACCAGGTCGTGACGATCACGGCCGACGCCGTCGAGATCTCGGACTTCCGGGGCGGCCCCGCCGAGGGCAAGCGCTTCACCGTGGACTGGGACGCCTCGGCCGCGGAGAAGGGCGGCTTCGAGACCTTCATGGAGAAGGAGATCCACGACCAGCCCCAGGCCGTGCAGGACACCCTGCTGGGCCGCACGGACGCCGCCGGCGCCCTGATGCTGGACGAGCTGCGGATCGACCCCGAGGAGCTCAAGGCCGTCGACAAGATCATCGTCCTGGCGTGCGGCACGTCCGCCTACGCGGGCACGGTGGCCAAGTACGCCATCGAGCACTGGTGCCGGATCCCCGTGGAGGTGGAGCTCTCCCACGAGTTCCGCTACCGCGACCCGATCATCGACCCGCACACCCTCGTGGTGTCCATCTCCCAGTCCGGCGAGACCATGGACACCCTCATGGCGGTCCGCTACGCCAAGGAGCAGGGCGCCCGCACCGTGTCCATCTGCAACACCAACGGCTCCACGATCCCGCGCGAGTCGGACGCCGTGCTCTACACGCACGCCGGCCCCGAGATCGCCGTCGCCTCCACCAAGGCGTTCCTGGCGCAGATCACCGCCGCCTACCTGCTGGGCCTGTACCTGGCCCAGCTGAACAAGAAGCTGTTCAGCGGCCAGATCAAGGACATCCTGGCGGACCTCGGGGCGATCCCCGGCAAGATCGAGGAGATCCTCGCCGCCAAGGACCAGGTCAAGGAGCTCGCCCGCTCCATGGCCGACGCCACCTCCGTCCTGTTCCTCGGCCGCAACGTCGGCTACCCGGTGGCCATGGAGGGCGCGCTCAAGCTCAAGGAGCTCGCGTACATCCACGCCGAGGGCTTCGCCGCGGGCGAGCTCAAGCACGGCCCGATCGCCCTGATCGACGACGGCCAGCCGGTCTTCGTGGTCATGCCCTCGCCCATGGACCGACACTCGCTGCACGCCAAGGTGGTCTCGAACATCCAGGAGGTCCGCGCCCGCGGCGCCCGCACCTTCGCCGTCGCCGAGCGCGGCGACGCGGCCGTGCGCGGCCAGGCCGAGGTCGTCTTCGAGGTCCCCGAGACCCAGCCGATGCTCATGCCGCTGCTGACCACGGTCCCGCTGCAGATCTTCGCCCTCGAGCTCGCCACGGCGAAGGGCTACGACGTGGACCAGCCGCGCAACCTCGCCAAGTCCGTCACGGTGGAGTGATCCGCCGCTGAGGCCACCGCGACCTCTCCTGCCGGGCCCGGCCGCCACACAGCGGCCGGGCCCGCGACGCGTCCGGGGATGGCGTCCGCCCGCCCCAGTAGACTCCCCGAGGAGGCCCGCCGCACCCGGCGGGCCGCACGACGAGACCCCGGAGAGTCATGCACACAGTGGAGATCGGCCAGCCGTACCCCCTCGGGGCCACCGTGGACGAGACCGGCACCAACTTCGCCCTCGCGGTCTCCCGCGAGGTGGAGGCGGTCGAGCTGTGCCTCGTCGCCGACGACGGCACGGAGACGCGCATCCCCCTCGAGGAGCGGCACGGCACCACATGGCACGCCCACGTGGCGGGCATCGGCCACGGGCAGCGCTACGGCTACCGCGTGCACGGCCCCTGGGACCCCGCCCGCGGCCTGTGGCACAACCCGGCCAAGATCCTCGTGGACCCGTACGCGCGGGCGTTCACCGGCGACTACGAGTGGGGCCAGCAGCACCACTCATACGACTTCGACGAGCCGGACCGCATCGACACCTCGGACAACCTGGGCACGAGCATGCTCGGCGTCGTCGTCGCCGAGGACTTCGACTGGGGCGATGACGCCCCGCCCGCCGTCGAGCTCACGGACACGGTGATCTACGAGACCCACGTCAAGGGCATGACCAAGCTGCACCCCGCCGTCCCCGAGGAGCTGCGCGGCACCTACGCGGGCATGGCCCACCCGGAGGTGGTCCGCCACCTGACCGAGCTCGGGGTGACCGCCGTCGAGCTGATGCCCGTGCACCAGTTCGTCAACGACGCCACCCTGCAGGAGAAGGGGCTGAGCAACTACTGGGGCTACAACACGCTCGGCTTCTTCGCCCCGCACGCCGCCTACGCCTCCTCCTCCGAGGTGGGCGGCCAGGTCCGCGAGTTCAAGCAGATGGTGAAGGACCTGCACGCCGCCGGTCTCGAGGTGATCCTCGACGTGGTCTACAACCACACGGCCGAGGGCAACGACAAGGGCCCCATGCTCAGCCTGCGCGGGCTGGACAACGCCGGCTACTACCACCTCGTCGAGGGCGACGAGCGGCACTACATGGACTACACGGGCACCGGGAACTCGGTGGACCTCTCCAGCCCCAAGGCCCTCCAGCTGGTCATGGACTCCCTCCGCTACTGGGTCACCGAGATGCACGTGGACGGCTTCCGGTTCGACCTGGCCACCACCCTCACCCGGGTGGAGGGGGAGCAGGGCCCGGACATGTTCTCCGGGTTCTTCGACGTGGTCCGCCAGGACCCGGTGCTGCGCACCGTCAAGCTCATCGCCGAGCCGTGGGACGTGGGCTGGGGCGGCTACCAGGTGGGCAACTTCCCCGGCCTCTGGTCCGAGTGGAACGGCATGTACCGGGACGCGGTGCGCGACTTCTGGCGCGGCGAGCCCGGCACCCTCGGCGAGTTCGCCACCCGCCTGACCGGCTCGGCCGACCTCTATGAGGGGGACGGGCGCGGCCCCGGTGCGTCCGTGAACTTCGTCACGGCCCACGACGGCTTCACGCTGCGCGACCTCGTCTCCTACAACGAGAAGCACAACGAGGCCAACGGCGAGGACAATAACGACGGCGAGGCGCACAACCGCTCGTGGAACTGCGGCGTGGAGGGGGAGACCGACGACCCCGAGGTCGTGACGCTCCGCGCCCGCCAGCGCCGCAACTTCCTGGCCACCCTGCTGATCAGCCAGGGCGTGCCCATGATCAGCCACGGCGACGAGCTGGGCCGCACCCAGGGCGGCAACAACAACGTCTACTGCCAGGACAACGAGATCTCGTGGATCGACTGGTCCGCCATGGACGACTCGCTCGTGGCGTTCACCCGCGACCTGATCGCGCTGCGCCGTGACCACGCGGTGTTCCGCCGTCGCCACCACTTCGACGGTCGCCCCGCGGCCCGCGACGTCGAGGCGCCCCTGCCGGACATCGTGTGGCTCGAGCCGGACGCGACCGCCAAGACGGAGGACGACTGGGGCGCCGAGGCCCGGTCGATCGGCTTCTACCTCAACGGGCACATGCTCACCCGCGGGGACGAGGACGGGGAGGAGCCCTACCGGGACTTCTACGTCCTCATGAACGCGTGGTGGGAGCCCGTGCCGTACACCCTGCCCGGGCCCACGTTCCCGGCGGAGTGGGAGGTCGTCGTGGACACCTCGTCCCACGTCGCCCCGGACGGCACCCGCCCCCGCGTGCGTGCCGGGGACGTGCTTGAGCTCCCGGCCCGCTCCACCGTCGTGCTGCGGCAGGTCCCCGAGGGCGCATGAGCCCGCAGGTGGACCGGGGGCGCGTCCGCCGTGGCCTGCCGCGGTGGGCGCGGGCCCTCTGCGCCACCGTGGCGACCCTGGCGGCGCTGGGACTGGCCTTCGGCGCGGGGTGGGCCACGCACGCCGTGACGGATCCGCACCCGGACGACGCACCGCGCGTGGACGCCCTCCTCGTCCTCTACAGCCAGCCCCGCGTCTACGACGCCGCGATCGAGCTCGCCGCGTCCGGCGTCGCCGACCGGCTCTTCGTCTCCGCGTACCTGGGGCCGGACGGGCACGAGAAGCTGTGCGGCGGCCCGGAGGAGCGCGACCCGCGGCTGGAAGGCGTCACCGTCGAGTGCTTCGCGCCCGATCCGGTGACCACCCAGGGCGAGGTCGTCCACGCGGCCGACCGCATGCGCGAGCTGGGCCTGCACCACCTGGGCGTGCTCACCTTCCACCAGCACGTGGAGCGTGCGCGGCTGCTGGCGGAGCGGTGCCTCACACCCGAGGAGGGCCGTGTGTCCCTGTACGCGTTCGACGCCGGCTTCGACCGGCTCGGCCGCCTGCAGCACGGCGTCTACGGCGTGCTGGCCTACGGGAAGGCGATGCTCACGCCGGGCTGCGACCAGCAGCTGCCCGGCGTGCTGCAGTGGCCGCTCGACCTGGCCAAGCGACTGCGCGGGCAGCCCGTCGGGGACGAGGCCGGCGCCGTCGTCGTGGGCGCCCGGCGGGCGGGGGCGGCGTGATCGTCGGCGTGGGGGTGGACGTGGTGGACGTCCCGCGGTTCCGGGCGCAGCTCGAGCGCACCCCGGCGCTGCGCGCACGCCTGTTCACCGAGGATGAGCGGGACCTGCCGCTGCGCTCGCTGGCCGCGCGCTTCGCCGCCAAGGAGGCGATCGCCAAGGCCATGGGCGCCCCGCCCGGGATGATGTGGCACCACTGCTGGATCCCGCGCCCGGACCACGGCGACGGCCGCCCCACCGTGCACCTGACCGGCACCGTGCAGGCCCAGGCCGAGGCCCTGGGCATCACCCACTGGCACCTCTCCCTCAGCCATGACGGGGACGTCGCCACCGCCTACGTGGTCGCCGAACGCCGCGCGGCCGAGGAGGAGTCCGCATGACCGCCGATGACCTGACCCGCATCGCCGTGACCGGCTCGGCCGTGCGCACGGCCGAGGAGCCCCTGCTCGCGGCCGGCCGCGGCCCGGAGCTGATGCGCGCCGCCGCCTGGGCCCTGGCCGAGCACGCCGCGGCCCTGCTGCGTGAGCGCGGCCCGGTGGCCGGCACGACGGTGGCCGCCCTCGTCGGCCCCGGCAACAACGGCGGGGACGCGCTGTTCGCCCTCGCGTTCCTGCGCCGTCGGGGCGTGGCCGCGGTCGCCGTGCCCGTCCGCCGGGACGACGACGGCGCCCCGCGCTGGCACGCCGAGGGCTGGGCTGCGCTGCGAGCGGCCGGGGGACGCCGCGCCGACGCGGTGCCGCCCGAGGCCGCGCTCGTGGTGGACGGCGTGCTCGGCACAGGCTTCACCGGCGAGTATGAGCTGCCCGCCGCGGCGCGCGCGCTGCCGGCGGATGCGCTCGTGCTGGCGTGCGACGTGCCCTCCGGTGTGGACGCGGACACCGGCGAGGTGCGGGGGGAGGCCCTCCGCGCGGCCGCGACCGTGACGTTCGGCGCCCTCAAGTCCGGCCTCGTCCTCGGGGAGGGGGCAGGCCGCGCGGGCACCGTGCACGTGGCGGACATCGGGCTGGGACCGCACCTGCCGACGTCGCCGGCCGCGCGGCTGGGCGTGATGGACGAGGCCGCCGCACGGACCGCCCACCCGGCCCCCGCGGCCGAGGCCCACAAGTACACGCGCGGCGTGGTGGCCGTCGTCGCCGGATCGGAGCGCTACCCGGGGGCCGCCGTGCTCGCGAACGCGGGTGCGCTGCACACGGGCGCGGGCATGGTGCACCATTCCGGCCCGCAGACCACCCGGGACCTGGTGCTCGCCGCCCACCCCGAGGCGCTGGTCTCGGCGGAGGGGCCCGAGCCGTCGCGCGCGGACGCCTGGGTGGCCGGCCCCGGCTTGGACACCGAGCACGACGCGCGGCGGCGCTGGGCCGGCGTCCTCGCCGCGCTTGAGGACCGGCCGGAGGCGGCCCTGCTCGCCGACGCCTCGGCCCTGGACCTGGTCACCGCCGCCGAGCTGCGGTCGCTGCGCGCGGCCGGCACGCCCGTGGTCCTGACGCCGCACGCCGGGGAGTGGTCCCGCCTGCGCGAGCGCGTCCCCGCGGACGGCGCCGACGCCGCCGACCCGCTCGCCGCCCTCCGCGCGTGGACGGCCGAACACGGCGCCACGGTCCTGCTCAAGGGCCCGCGCACCCTCGTGGTCGCCCCGGACGGCGAGGCATGGGCCGTGACCGGCGGCGGCCCCGAGCTCGCGATGGGCGGGACCGGCGACGTGCTCTCCGGGGCGATCGGCGCCGTCCTGGCCGCGGACGTGGCGCGGCGCTCGCGGGCGCGCCGGGCCGGGGAGGACCCCGGCCCGGCGCCCACGGCCCGGCTCGCGGCGGCGGCCGCCTGGCTGCACGCCCAGGCCGGGGCCGACCAGGCCCGCGCCGGGCGGATCACCACGGCCACGCTGCCGGCCGCGCTGGGCGCGCGCGTCGCGCACCTGTGGTGGCCGGACGACGCCGAGCCGGAGGCCGTCCGATGAGCCGCGCCGACGTCAGCCCGGCGGACACCGAGCGCGCCGTACGCATCGACCTGGCGGCCGTCCGGCACAACGTGGGCGTGCTGCAGGAGCGGATCCGCCGCCCCGACGGCAGCCGGCCGCTGCTGACCGCCGTCGTCAAGGCCGACGCCTACGGCCACGGCGCGGTTGCCGTCGCGCGCGCCGCCGCGGCCGCCGGCGCGGACCGGCTCGGGGTGGCCCACGTGCGCGAGGCCCTGGCCCTGCGCGCGGCGGGGGTGCGCCTGCCCGTGCTCGCGTGGCTGCACACCGGGGCCACGGACTTCGCCGCCGCGGTGGAGGCGGAGGTGACCCTCGGTGTCTCGGGCTGGGACCTCGACGCCGTCGCCGACGCCGTCCGCGGGCTGCGGTCCCGCGGCGGGGCCGGACCCGAGGCCCGCGCCGTCCTGCACCTGAAGGCGGACACCGGCCTGGGCCGCCACGGCTGCACGCCCGAGCGGTGGCCCGCGTTCGTCGCGCGTGCCGCCGAGCTCGAGGCCGCGGGCCTCGTGCGGGTGGAGGGCGTGTTCTCCCACCTCGGCGTGGCGGACGAGCCGGACCGGGCCGCCGAGACCACGGCGCAGCTGCTGCGGTTCGAGCGGATGGCCGCCGAGGCCGCCGAGACGCTCGGCCACCCACTGCTGCGGCACCTGGCCAACACGCCCGCCACCCTCGCCCGGCCGGACACGCACCTGGAC
Source organism: Micrococcus sp. KRD070 (assembly GCF_017168435.1). Taxonomy (NCBI): domain Bacteria; kingdom Bacillati; phylum Actinomycetota; class Actinomycetes; order Micrococcales; family Micrococcaceae; genus Micrococcus; species Micrococcus sp. KRD070. The sequence continues at coordinate 54,802 of NZ_JABFNH010000004.1, read as the reverse complement.
ATGGTGCGCGTCGGCCTGGGCCTGTACGGGCTCTCCCCGTTCGCGGACGTCACCGCCGCCGAGCTCGGGCTGCGCCCGGCCATGTCCCTCGTCACCGTCCTGGCCAACGTCAAGGCCGTCCCCGCCGGGCAGGGCGTGTCCTACGGGTTCCGCCACGTCACGGCGGAGCCCACCACCCTCGGGCTCGTGCCCGTCGGCTACGCCGACGGCGTCCCGCGCGTCGTCGAGGGCACGCGCGTCCACGTCGGCGGCCGGAACGTCCCCGTGGTGGGCCGCGTCGCGATGGACCAGTTCGTGGTGGACCTCGGCCCGGACGCCGCGGACGCGCCCGGCGACGCCGTCGAGCTGTTCGGACCGGCCTCTGGCATTCCGGTGGAGGAGTGGGCCGCGGCCGCCGGGACGATCAACTACGAGCTGGTGACCCGCATCGGAGGCCGCGTGGACCGGCAGCACGTGGACCCCACGCCGACCCAGGAGGCCCGCCCATGAGCGACCACGAGATCCCCGCCCCCGGCCCGACCCTGCCGGAGCCCGTGCTGACGGCGACGGTCCCGCTCGAGGGCGCCGACGGCACCCGGGCGTTCGGCCGCGCCCTCGCCGGGGTGCTCCGCACCGGCGACGTGCTGATCCTCACGGGCGACCTCGGCGCGGGCAAGACGACCTTCACCCAGGGGCTGGCCAGCGGATTCGGCGTGGCCTCCGGTGTGGTCTCGCCGACGTTCGTCCTCTCCCGCGTCCACCCCGCCCCGGCCGACGCCCCGGCGGGCACCCCGGACCTCGTGCACGTGGACGCGTACCGGCTGCGCTCGGCGGGGGAGCTCACGGACCTCGACCTGGACGCGAGCGTGGACCGCTCCGTGACCGTCGTCGAGTGGGGCCGGGGCATGGCCGAGTCCCTCGCCGGGTTCCCCGAGGACCCGGACGCCTCGTGGCTGGACATCGAGATCGTCCGGGCCCGCGGGGGTGAGGACGCCCCCGCGGCCTCGGCGGGGGAGGGCGAGGACGGCATCGTCACCGACTTCTCCGACGAGGACGGGGGCCAGGCCGAGGAGCTGCGTACTGCCGTCGTGACCGGCCGCGGCCCGCGCTGGGCCGGCGTCGTGCTTCCGTAGACTGGCGGCCATGGCCCTGCTCCTCGCGATCGACTCCTCCGCCGCCGCCTCCGTCGCCGTCCTGCGGGACGGTGAGGAGCTCGCGCGCTGGGCCACGGACGACACCCACGCCCACGCCGAGGTGCTCGCCCCCGCGGTGCAGACCGTGCTCGGCGAGGCCGGCGTCACCGGCACCGCGCTGGACGCGCTCGCGGTCGGCGTCGGCCCCGGACCCTTCACGGGGCTGCGCGCGGGCCTGGCGACGGCGGCCGCCCTCGGCCTGGCCTGGGACGTGCCCGTGCACGGGGTCCGCAGCCTCGACGCGCTCGCCCACGCGGCCGGCGTCGACGCCTTCCGCCACGGGATCGAGGAGTTCGTGGTCGCCACGGACGCCCGCCGCCGCGAGGTCTACTGGGCCCACTACGCGCAGGTCGGCGGGCAGTCGACCCTGCTGCACGGCCCCTTCGTCTCGCCGGCGGACGAGGTCACCCCGCTGCCCGTCTACGGCGCGGGGGCCGGGCTCTACCCCGAGGCGCTGCGCGCGGTGCCGGGCTGGGAGACGGCCACGCCGTCCGCCGTCGGGGTGGGGCAGGTGGCCGAGCTCGCCCTGCGGCGCGGCCGCGGCCTCGTGCCCGCCGAGCCGCTCTACCTGCGCGAGTCCGACGCCAAGGTCCCCGGCCCCCGCAAGCGGGCGGGCGCGTGAGCCCGGCCGAGCCGGCCCCGGCCGGCGACGGGCGCCCGGCCGAGGAGGAACACGGGCTGCCGCCCGGGTACCTGCTGCGCCCCATGACCGTGTGGGACATCCCCGAGGTGCTCGCCCACGAGGCCACGCTCTTCCCGCTCGACGCCTGGCCCGCGCACTTCTACGAGGAGGAGCTCGCCCAGACCGGCCCCGCCGGCGGACGGGACGCGCACGGCCGCCCGCCCACCCGGGACTACCGCGTGGTCGTCCGCGATGTGGCCGCGCCCGGCTCCACGGACGACGACGGCCCCGCCCCCGGCGAGATCGTCGGCTACGGCGGGATCATGGTGGTCGGCGACGTCGCCGACGTGCAGACCGTGGGCACGGTCGCGGCGGCGCAGGGGCGGGGGATCGGAGCAGCCCAGCTGCGCTGGATGGCCGCGGAGGCCGCGGCGCGCGGTGCGAGCTCGCTCATGCTCGAGGTCCGGGCCTCCAACGCCGCCGCCCGGCGGCTCTACGCGCGCCACGGATTCCAGGAGCTGCACGTGCGCCGCCGCTACTACCCGGGCGGCGAGGACGCCGTGATCATGCGCAAGCCCCTGTGACCGGGCCGCTCACTAGACTGGAGCCCATGCCCACCGCCACCGTAGCCCCCCTCGTGCTCGGCATCGAGTCCTCCTGCGACGAGACCGGCGTCGGCGTCGTCCGCGGCACCGCCCTGCTGGCCCACGAGGTCGCCTCCTCCGTCGAGGAGCACGTGCGCTTCGGCGGCGTGATCCCGGAGATCGCCGCCCGCGCCCACCTCGAGGCCCTTGTGCCCACGATCCGCCGCGCCCTGGACACCGCCGACGTCACCCTCGCGGACCTCGACGCGATCGCCGTCACCTCCGGCCCGGGTCTGGCGGGCGCCCTCATGGTGGGGGTCGCGGGGGCGAAGGCGCTGGCCACGGCCCTCGGCACGCCCCTCTACGGCATCAACCACCTCGTGGCGCACGTGGGCGTGGGCATGCTGGACGGCGTGCGGCCCGCGCAGTGGGACGACCTGCCCGCGGACCTGGGCGCGCTGCTGGTCTCCGGCGGGCACACCGAGATCCTGCGCGTGGGCCGGATCAGCTCCGAGGTCGAGCTGCTGGGCTCGACCATCGACGACGCGGCCGGCGAGGCGTACGACAAGGTCGCCCGGCTCATCGGGGCGGGCTACCCCGGGGGCCCCGTGATCGACCGGCTCGCCGCCGAGGGCGACCCGACCGCCTTCCGCTTCCCGCGCGGGCTCACCGCGGGCAAGTTCGTCGGCAGCGCCGAGGAGCCCGGCCCGCACCGACACGACTGGTCTTTCTCCGGGCTGAAGACCGCCGTCTCCCGGGCCGTGGAGCAGTTCGAGGCCCGCGGCCTCGAGGTGCCGCGCGCGGACATCGCCGCCTCCTTCCAGGAGGCCGTCGCGGACGTGATCACCGCCAAGGCCGTCCGCGCCTGCCGCGAGCACGGGCTCACCCACCTGATGCTCGGCGGCGGCGTCGCGGCGAACTCGCGCCTGCGCGCCCTGCTCGCCGACCGGTGCCGCTCCGCCGGCATCGAGCTGACCGTCCCGCCCGTGAACCTGTGCACCGACAACGGGGCGATGGTCGCCGCGCTCGGTGCTCGTCTGGTGCGCGACGGCGTCGCCCCCTCCGACGCGTGGTTCGGCGCGGACCCGGGGCAGCCGGTCGAGATCGTCAGCGTCTGACCGCGCCCGGTCTCTTGCCGCCACGCCCACGCGTTCCGTAGACAGAGCCCATGACCGGCCATGATTACCCCCGCCCCGAGTCCACCTCTGCGGCCGTGGACGAGCAGATGCTGGAGGACTTCCTCAATCAGCACCTGCTCGGCTCCCGCTCCGGTGTGAAGGCGTTCCGCGCCGCCGAGCAGACCTGGGCCGGCACCCCGCAGGAGGCCGCGCTGCGCCGCCTCGGCGACGCCGTCCAGGACGACCAGGACCGCCTCGAGGCGCTCATCGGCGAACTGGGTCTCCGCACCCCGCTGGTGGACCGGGCCGCCGGCGCGGCGGCCGAGGTCGGCGGACGTCTCAACCCCGTGAACGCGCTGCGCACGCGCGGCTCCGGCTGGACGCAGATCGAACTGGACCTGCTGCAGGGCACGCTCCAGGCCAAGTCCGCGATGTGGCACGTCCTCGAACAGCTCGCGCCGCACCTGCCGGCGGTCGACGCCGCCGAGATGCACGCCCTGCGCCAGAGGACCGGCGACCAGCAGCGCGAGGTCCAGCGCATCACCTCCGCCACCCTCGAGGGCCGGTTCCTGGCCGGCTGAGGCCCGGGCTATTCCTCGCCCGTCTGATGCTCCCCGGACCGACCGCCGTGCACCTCGGCGGGCAGCTCGTCCACCGGGGCGACGACGACGTCCTGCAGCTTCCAGTCCAGGGCGGCGATCGCGTCCCGTAGCGCGCAGCAGCGGCCCACCGTCACGTCCGCCCCCTCGTGCGGCACCACGAACATCTCGACGTGGAACACGTGGCCCTCATCCCGGACGCGGGCGCCCGCATGGCGCACCCACGGCTCCGCCCAGGCGACCCGCTCGGCACGGTCGATGAGCGGGTGCGGCCGGGCGCCGTCGATCGTGGCGGCGCGGCGATCCGCCAGGTTCGTGACGGCCTCCTTGAGGTTCTTCCAGCCGTCCAGCACGATGCTCACGCCCACGAAGATCGCCGCAGCGGAGTCCGCCCACCACCAGCCCAGGCCGATGCCGGCCACGCCGACGATGGTCGCCACGCCCGTCTGCCAGTCCGCCTTGTTCATGTCCGCGTCCGCGTACAGCACGCGGTCGTGGAGCTGCTCGGCCAGCTTGAGCTTCTTGTGGCCGAGGATCATGGGCCCGGGCACGGACAGGGCCATCACGGCCATCATGAACCAGCCCTGCCACACGGTGTGCCCGAACAGGTCGAACGTGCCGATGGGCGGGTGCTCCGCCGTCACCAGGCCCAGCACGGAGTCGCCGACGAGGACCACGCCCATCACGGACAGGGCGACGGCGGCCACGAGGTGCCCCACCCCGACGGACCGGTGAGAGCCGTAGGGCCGGGCCCGCGTCGGGGCCATGCGGGCCACGCGCAGGGCGACGAGGAACACGATCGGTGGGATCAGGGAGAGCAGGTCCTCGATCCACGCGGCCCGCATGGCCTGCGAGGAGCCCATCACGATCGCCACGAGGACGATCGTGACCACGATCACCCCCAGCGTCGCCCATTCGAGCCGCTTGGCCTGCTGGACCACGCGCTCGATCTCCGGGGGCAGCTCCGTGGCGCCGAACCGGCGCCCGCTCGGCCCCGTCTCCCGGGTGTCCCGCCGCGTCATCGGGCCTCCTCCGCTGCGCGCTGGTCGAAGTACGCCTCGAGGGCCGTGAGCATCTGATTCTCACCCAGGGGCACGGCCATCACGAGCTTCACCGGCTCGCCGTCCGGGCCCTCCGCCTCGGCGTAGTCGCGGGTGATGCTCGCGTGCGACGTCCACGGGGACGCCGAGGTCAGGCCACCGGCTACCAGGTCCATGTCACCCTTCTCCAGCGCGGTCATGAGCGCCTCCTCCCCGGCCACGGTCCACTCGACGCGTGCGTCGTGCGCCGCCGCGAAGCCGCGGATCAGGTCGGGCTCGGGGCCGACGGGCTCGGCGCCCGAGGCGTCCACGTGGGGCGGGTGGTGCACGACGCCGGCGCGCAGCACCCCGCCCGTGACGCGGTCCAGGGTGCCGTCCGGGTCGGCGGGGTAGCCGGAGGAGGTGCAGGCGGTGAACCCGAGGGCGGCGCCCCCGAGCAGGCCCGCCAGGGCGGCCCGGCGGGTGATGGTCATCGTCCTCATTCCGTGGGCGAGTGCGAGCGGTGCCCGGCGTTGCCGAGGCCTTCGGCGCCGTCGAGATGGTCGAGCACGAGGCGGACCGCCTCCCGGGCGTCGGTGGTCTCGGACCAACCGGTCGCGGCGCGCAGGGCCGTGGTGTCCATGATGGGCACCGCTGCGGCCATGTCCACCCACCCCGGGTCGGTGGGCTGCAGCCGTGCCCGGTAGCTCAGCGCCGCGGCCGCGCGGAACAGGCCCACGGGCAGCTCCAGGATGCGGCGCGCCCCGAGGACGGTGCCCATGGTGTGCGCGTCCAGCACGGGGTCGGCGGCCACATTGAAGGCGCCGCCTGCCCGGTGGACGATCACGCGCCAGTACGCGTCCGCCACGTCCTGGGCCGTGAGCGCCTGGAATCGCAGGCCCCGCGGGAACGGAAGCACCGGAGTGCGCAGGCGGGCGACCAGCCGGGCGGGGACGAGGTCGCCCAGGAAGTAGTCCTTGATCTCGGGCCCGGCGGCGGACTGGAAGATCAGCCCGGGGCGCAGCCGGGTCACGAGCAGCTCGGGGTGCTCGGCCTGCACGCGGTCGAGGATCGACTCGACCTCGGCCTTCTGCGCGGCGTAGTGCGAGGTGGGGACCCCGGTGGTGGGATGGGACTCGGGCACGGCGCGGCCCTTCGGCCCGGGCCCGTACGCGCCCACCGAGGACGCGTAGACCAGGTGGGGCACGCCCGCCTCGGCCACGGCCCGGAACACCCGCTCGTTGCCGGCCACGTTGACGGCGCGCAGGTGGTCGCGGTCGCGGTTGGGGCGGATCACCCACACCAGGTCGACGACGGCGTCGGCGCCGGCCACGATCTCGCGCAGCCGCCCCGCCGCCGTGGGCTCCGCCACGTCCAGGCGGTGCCACTCGACGCCGTCGTAGGGCGCTCCGGCCCGGTCCGGGCCGCGCCGGCTCACGCCCACGATCGAGCTCACCTCGTCCGCGGCCTGGAGGCGGTGCAGGACAGCGGTGCCGACGTTGCCCGTCGCGCCCAGGACGACGATCCTCACGGCTTCAGGACCACCTTGATGCAGCCGTCCTCCTTCTTCTGGAACGTCTCATAGAGGGCGGGCGCGTCCTCGAGCGGGGCGGTGTGCGTGGTCAGGTCGAGCACGCCGAGGGGGTCGGACGGGTCGTCGAGCAGGGGCAGCAGGTCGTCCACCCAGCGACGGACGTTGCACTGGCCCATCGTCAGGGTGACCTGCTTGTCGAACAGGGTGAGCATCGGCATCGGGTCCTTCATGCCGCCGTAGACCCCGGAGAGCGACACCGTGCCGCCACGCCGGACCGCGTCGATCGCGGTGTGGAGGGCGCTCAGGCGGTCGACGCCGGCGGTCTTCATGGCCGCCCGGCCGAGCGCGTCGGGCAGCAGGCCCACGGCGGTGTGGGCCGCATGCCCCGCCGGGGAGGCGTGCGCCTCCATGCCGACCGCGTCCACGACCCCGTCGGGGCCGCGGCCGCCGGTGCGCTCGCGGAGCACCTCGGCCTCGCCGCCGTCGGCGTCCAGGACCTCGATGCCGTGCCGGGCCGCCATCGCGCGGCGCTCGGGGACCGGGTCGACGCCGATCACCCGGTACCCCAGGTGCACGCCGATGCGTGCCGCCAGCTGGCCGATGGGGCCGAGGCCGAGCACCGCGAGCGTGCCGCCGTCGGGGACGTTCGCGTACTGGACCCCCTGCCAGGCGGTGGGGACGACGTCCGAGAGGAACAGCCACTGCTCATCCGGGCCGGTGTGCGGCACCTTCACGGGGCCGTAGTCCGCGTGGGGCACGCGCAGCAGCTCGGCCTGCCCGCCGGGGACGGAGCCGTAGAGCCGGGAGTAGCCGAAGAGTGCGGCGCCGGAGCCCTGCTCCCGCACCTGGGTGGTCTCGCACTGGGACTGCAGCCCGCGCTGACACATCCAGCACCGCCCGCAGGAGATGGTGAAGGGCACGACCACCCGGTCACCGGGCCGGATGTGGGTGACCTCGGACCCGACCTCGCGGACGATGCCCATCGGCTCGTGGCCGATCACGTCCCCCGCGTCCATGAACGGCCCCAGGACCTCGTACAGATGCAGGTCCGACCCGCAGATGCCGGTCGAGGTGACCTCGATGATCGCGTCCGTCGGCTCCTGGATCCGCGGATCCGGGACGTCCTCGACGGCGACGTTGCGCTTTCCCTGCCATGTGAGTGCTCGCATGGTGCGACCGTAGACGCGCCGGACGGGCCGGGGGAAGCATGGAGACGCGGCAGGGCCGCCACCTCGCCGGGGGAGCGGCCGCTCAGCCGGTGCGGCCGTCCAGCGACGCGCGGGTGCGGGCGGCGGCGTCCAGCACGACCGCGCGCAACGGGGCCACCGCGTCATCCGTGTCCTCACCCGCGGCCGGCGGGCCGGCCAGGGCCTGTGCCTCCACGCGACGCTGACGCGCGGCGCCACCGTCGTCGATCATCGCCTGGACGCCGGCGAGCTCCGCCGCGCAGCCCAGCCGCTCGGCGACCGGGGTCAGTCGCTCGATCTCCGCCGGCAGGTGCTCCGCCAGCGGGACCTGGGTGCCCCGGGCGTCCACGATCACGGTGGCGTCCATGCCGTACCGGGCGGCGCGCCACTTGTTCTCCTGCACGTGCCACGGCGGCAGGACCTCGACCGTCTCACCGCGCTCCAGGCTCGCGGACAGGTCATCCACGAGGCACTGCGTGTAGGCGGTCACGGCGGCGATCTCCTCGAGCGTGGCCAGGCCGTCGCACGCGCGCATCTCCACCGTGCCCAGGCGGGGCACGGCCCGCACGTCCCAGCGGCACTCGGTGACGTCCGCGATCATGCCCACCTGCTCCATCTGGGCCACGCAGCGCTCGAAGCCCTCCCACTCCTGGAACTGGAACGGCAGGCCGGCCGTGGGCAGCTGCTGGAACAGGAGGGTGCGCTGGGACTGGTAGCCCGTGTCCGTGCCCGCCCAGAAGGGGGACGAGGCCGAGAGTGCGAGCAGGTGCGGCACGCGGTTGACCAGGCCGTTCACCACCGGCATGGCCTTGGAGACGTCGTCCAGGCCCACGTGCACGTGCACGCCGAAGATCAGCAGCTGCCGACCCCAGTACTGGGTGAGATCCAGCATGCGGTCGTAGCGCTCACTGGGCGTCGAGGGCTGCGCGATCGCTTCCGCGAACGGGTGCGTGCCCTGGCAGAACAGGGAGATGCCCCGCGCAGCCGCGGCGTCGGCCACGCGCGCGGCGATCCGGCCGAGGTCCGCCGTCGCGGCGTCGACGCGCTCGTGCACGCCCGTGACGAGCTCCACCGTGTTCTGCAGGAGCTCGCTGGTCATGTGCGGGTTCACGTCGTCTTCGGCGAGGCCCTCGGCCGCATGCAGGGTGCGCAGCAGGTCCGGGGCCTCGGAGCGCAGCTCGCCGGACACGGCATCCACGAGCGCGAGCTCCCACTCGATTCCGAGAGTGGACTGCGCGGAGTCGGCGAAGGGCAGAGTCATGCCGCCCATCCTAGAAGCCCCGGCCCGGTCTGTGCCCGGTGTCCACGCTTCGGACCTAGGGTGGGGCGCATGGCCCGCCCCAGGTCCGAAGCGTGGACACCGGGCACAG
>NZ_JABFNH010000004.1:38599-45497 GCF_017168435.1 Micrococcus sp. KRD070 | reverse complement strand
ACTCTGTTCCCTAGTGCTTACTTGCCTCTTTTTCTTTTGAGCTATTTTTTTTTTTTTTAGATGTGTATGAGAGACAGGAGCCGGGGGGCCGCGCGCTGCTCGACTCCCTCGCCGGGTACCGCGAGGCCGACGCGCTCGCGGTCTCCTCCCGCCTGCGTGCGGCCGGGCATCCTCCGGAGCGCGTGGCCGCCGCGCTGACCCAGGCCGCGCTGCGGTCCCGGGCGGAGGCCCGCCTCGGGCGGCAGGCGCGCCGGATGCTGTTCACCCGCGACGGCCTGGAGCAGGCCACCCGCCCGCTGGTCGCGGGCCTGCACGCGGACCGGCTGGCGGCCGCGGGGGCCCGGCGCGTCGCCGACCTCGGCTGCGGTCTCGGCCTGGACGCGCGCGCCTTCGCCGACCGGGGCCTGGACGTCGTGGCGGTGGAGCGGGACGCCGTCGTCGCCGCGGCCGCCGAGGTGAACCTCGCCGGCCACCGCGGTGCGCGTGTGGTGCACGGCGACGCCGTGGCCTGGGCCCGCGCCCACGTGCCCGCCGAGGCGGACGCGGTGTGGCTGGACCCCGCCCGCCGTCAGGTCGGCGGGGGCGGGTCCGCGCGCGTGTTCGACCCCGAGGCGTTCTCCCCGCCCCTGAGCGTCGTGACGGACATCGCCGCGACGGGCGTGCCGGTCGGGGTCAAGCTCGGCCCGGGGCTTCCGCACGAGGCCGTGCCGGAGGGCGCCGAGGCCGAGTGGGTGAGCATCGACGGCGACGTCGTGGAGGCCGCCCTGTGGTTCAACGCGGCGGCCCGCCCCGGGGTGCGGCGGGCGGCGCGCGTCATGACCGTCCGGGGTGGGGAGACGACGACGGCGCAGCTCGTCTCCGGCGCGGACTTCGGCGACTCGCCCGAGGTCGAGGCCGTGGGGGAGGAGGGCATGGCAGGGCTCGTCGGCGCGGTCCTGCACGAGCCGGACGGCGCGGTCATCCGGGCCGGACTCGTGACGGACCTGGCCGTGTCCTGGCCCGTGCCGACGCGGCAGCTGGACCCCCACCTGGCCTACCTCGTCGCGCCCGAGCCCGTGCACGACGGCCTGGCCCGCGCCCATCGGATCGAGGCGGTGCACGGCTTCCACCTGGCCTCCCTGCGGCGCTGGGCGAAGGAGACCGGGGTGGGCCGGCTGGACGTGAAGAAGCGGGGCATCCGCGAGACGCCCGAGGAGGTGCGTCGCGCCGTCCTCGGCGGGGCGAAGCCGGGCCGGCGTGGCGGGGCCGGACGGCACGCCACCCTCGTGCTGGCGCGCGTGGGTCGGTCGCGGTTCGCCCTCGAGGTGACGCCGTTGGACTGACGGGGCTCGAGGCCGCGGGCCCCGGGCGGCGGGAGCCGTCGAACCCCCGTTGGGGGATTACGGCACCCTCGTGTACGGTATTCGACTGAGGCAAGGCTCACCTCCACGGGAGCGCGCCCACCACCCCGACTGCTCATCCCGGGGCAGCCCCGCCGCCCAGAAGGAGAACCATGCCGCGTTCCGTCAGCGCCCCCCGCCTCGCCCGTTTCGCCCTGACCTCGGTGGCGGCCCTCGCCCTCGTCGGCTGCTCCGCCGGCGGCGCGGCCACGGGCTCGTCCTCCGCGAGCGCCTCCGGCGAGTCATCGGCCTCCGCGAGCGCCGCCGGCGGCTCCTCGGCCGCCTCGGGCGGCATCGCGACCGGGGTCACCGTCACCGACATGTCCGGCGCCGAGGTCACCCTGCCGGAGGAGGTCGACTCCGTCATCGCCACGGACAACCGCATCTTCCGCACCCTGGACGACTGGGGCGTCGAGCTGTCTGCCGCGCCGAAGCAGATCATGTACAAGGGCGAGGGCGGGCCCTCCTACCTCCAGGACGACTCGGTCGCCGACATCGGCAACCACCGGGAGCCGGACATGGAGCTGTTCGTCACGGCCGAGCCGGACGTCGTGTTCAACGGCCAGCGGTTCAACGAGCGCAAGGCCGAGATCGACGAGCTGACCGGCGACGCCGCCGTCGTGGACACGGACTTCGACGTCACGCAGACCCCCATGGACGAGGGCCTGAAGGAGCTGACCACCCTGCTGGGCGAGGCCACCGGCCACGAGGCCGATGCCGAGAAGCTCATCGCCGACTTCGACGCCGCCACCCAGCGCGCCAAGGACGCCTACAACCCCGAGCAGACCGTCATGGGCCTCATCGCCTCGGGCGGCGAGCTGTCGTACGTCGCGCCCAGCACCGGTCGCGCCATCGGCCCGTTCTTCGACATGCTGGGCCTGACCCCGGCCCTCGAGCAGTCGGGCACCGACAACCACCAGGGCGACGACATCTCCGTCGAGGCCATCGCGAAGTCGAACCCGGACTGGCTGATCGTCATGGACCGCGACGCCGCCATCGGCGAGGAGAACGCCACCGCCGCCGAGCTGATCGAGCGCTCCGAGGCCCTCCAGGACGTGACCGCGGTGAAGGAGGGCAACATCGTCTACCTGCCCGCCGACTTCTACGTCGCCGAGGACATCCAGAACCACACCACCGTCATGGAGGACCTCGCGAAGGCCTTCGAAGGCGCGCAGTGATCCTCGACGTGCGTCACCACGTCGCCGACGCCCCGCCCCGGCTCGAGGAGCCGGGGCGGGGCGACCGCGTGTGCTGGGTCCCGCCCGCCGTCCTGCGGCCCGAGCGCACCCGCTGGCAGCGCACCTGGCCGCTGCTGGTCGGCGTCGTGGTGACCGCGGCCCTCGTCGTGGTCTCGCTGTTCGTGGGCGTGTACGACGTCGGCGCGGAGGGCGGACGCGAGATGTTCGCCATCACGCGCGTGCCGCGCACGGTCGCCCTCGTGCTGGCCGGCGCCTCGATGGCGATGTGCGGGCTGATCATGCAGCTCATGACGCAGAACCGCTTCGTGGAGCCCAGCACCACGGGCACCACCGAGTGGGCCGGTCTCGGCCTGCTGGTGACCATGGTGCTCGTGCCGGGGGCGGGCCTGGTGACCCGGATGGCCGGGGCCATCCTCTTCGCCTTCGTCGGCACCCTCGTGTTCTTCCTCTTCCTGCGGCGTGTGCGCCTGCAGTCCTCCCTCATCGTGCCGATCGTGGGCATCATGCTCGGCGCCGTCGTGGGCGCCGCCTCGACGTTCCTCGCCCTCCAGACGGACATGCTGCAGCAGGTGGGCGCGTGGTTCGCGGGCTCGTTCACCTCCGTGGTCCGCGGCCGGTATGAGCTGCTCTTCCTCGTGCTGATCGTGTGCGTGGCGGTCTTCGTCATCGCGGACCGCTTCACCGTGGCCGGCCTCGGCAAGGACGTCGCCACGAACGTCGGCCTCAACTACGACGCCGTGATCCTCACCGGCGTGGCCATGGTGGCCGTGGCCACCGGGGTGGTCACCGTGGTGATCGGGGCCCTCCCGTTCCTGGGGCTCGTGGTCCCCAACCTCGTGTCCATGGTCCGTGGCGACAACCTGCGCACGAACCTGCCCTGGGTGGTCATGGTCGGCGTGTGGATCGTGATCGTCTGCGACCTGATCGGGCGCACCGTGATCGCCCCGTTCGAGGTGCCCATCTCGCTGATCCTGGGCCTCGTGGGCGCGATCGTGTTCCTCGCCCTGCTGCTGAGGCAGGCCAAGCATGGTTGAGCCGCTCGCGACCGCCCCGGGTCGCATCCCCGCCCCGCCCGGCGGCGCCACCGCGGCCGGGCCCGTCGACGCCGACGCCCCGCGCCGGTCCGGCGCGTTCGTCACCGCCGCCGACCGCCGGAGGTATGCGGTCGTCGTCGCGGTGCTGGCCGTCGTCGCCGTGCTCTCCACCGCCGGGGTCCTGCTCTGGGGCAACGGGGCCGAACCCGGTTCGCGCGCGTTCTGGATGATCGCGCGGATGCGCGTGGAGTCCCTGGGCGTGATCGGCATCGTGGCGCTGTGCCACTCCTTCGCGACCGTCAGCTTCCACACGGTGACGGGCAACCGCATCATCACGCCCTCGATCATGGGGTTCGAGGCGCTCTACACCGCCGTGTCGACCGCCGCCGTGTACGTGCTGGGGGCCGCGGGCGTCGCGGTGCTGACCGGGGTGGGGCCGTTCCTCGCCCAGGCCGCGCTCATGGTGGCGCTGGCGACGGCCCTGTACTCGTGGCTGCTCTCCCGGCCCTACGGCAGCGTCCATCTGATGCTGCTCGTGGGCGTGGTGCTGGGCGGCGGGCTGGCCGCGCTGAGCACGTTCATGCAGCGACTGCTGGACCCGAACTCGTTCGACCTGCTGAGCGCGCGGCTCTTCGGCAACATCTCGAACGCCCGGACCGAGTACGTGGCGATCGCCGCGCCCATCGCCGTCGTCGTGTGCGCGCTGCTGTGGCTGCGCTCCCGCCGCCTGAACACGGTGGCGCTCGGCGCCGACGCCGCGACCAACCTGGGCCTGCACCACCGGCGCGAGCTCATGGTGACGCTGCTGCTGGTCTCCGTGCTGATGGCCATGACCACCGCGCTCGTGGGCCCGATGACGTTCCTCGGCTTCCTCGTGGCGACGCTGGCGTACAGCCTCGTCGACACCCACGACCACCGGTTCATCCTCCCGGTGGCGGCGCTGGCCGGGTACGCGGTGCTCACGAGCGCCTACTTCGTGCTGCGGCACGTGTTCTACGCGGGGGGTGCGGTCACGGTGGTCATCGAGCTGATCGGCGGCATCACCTTCCTGGTCGTCGTGATGAGAAAGGGACGTCTGTGATCGAGCTGCGCGGCGTGGTGAAGCGCCACAGCGACGAGGTGTGCATCGGGCCCGTGGACCTGGACATCCAGGCCGGGGGAGTGACCGCGCTCGTGGGGCCCAACGGGGCGGGCAAGTCCACGCTGCTGACGATGATCGGCCGGCTGCAGGACGCCGACGCCGGGACGATCGCCGTGGGCGGGCACGACATCACCACGACGCCGTCCCGGAGGATCGCGCAGACCCTGTCCATCCTGCGGCAGGAGAACCACTTCGTGACGCGGCTGACCGTGCGACAGCTCGTGGGGTTCGGGCGCTACCCGTACACGCGCGGCCGGCTGACCCTGGAGGACGAGCGGCACGTGTCCGACGCGATCGACTTCCTCAACCTCGGCCCGTTCGAGAACCGGTACCTCGACCAGCTCTCGGGCGGCCAGCGGCAGCGCGCGTACGTGGCGATGGTGCTGGCGCAGAACACCGAGTACGTGCTGCTGGACGAGCCGCTGAACAACCTGGACATGCAGCATTCGGTGCAGATGATGCAGCAGTTGCGCCGGGCCGCCGACGAGCTGGGCCGGACCGTGGTGATCGTGCTGCACGACATCAACTTCGCCGCCCACTACGCCGACCGGATCGTGGCCATGGGCGACGGCCAGGTGGTGGAGACCGGCACCCCGGCCGAGATCCTGTGCCCTGAGGTGCTGGAGCGGATCTTCAAGACCCCCTGCAGCGTGGTGGACGGACCGCACGGGCCGCTGGCCGTGTACTACTGAGCGGGGCGACGGTGAGGCCGGCCCGGGTCGGTCCGGGCGGGGGTCGGGTGCCCGGCCGACGCGAGCGTTCCGTGGGCAGAACCCGCCGGGTCTCGCCTTCCGGGGGCAGAACCCGCGTGTTTCCAGGTTCCGTGGGCAGAAGCACCCTCGCTTCTGCCCACGGAACCCCTGCGCATGGACGGCAGGGCCATACGCGACGACGACGTCAGGCATCCCAGCCGTTCGAGACCTGTGCCCGTCGTCTGAGGACGGCCTCGATCACCCGCGCGTATCCCTCGCCGACGTCCCGGCTCGTGACGTGCAGGGTCATCTGCCCACGCTCCGCGTAGTACTGGTCTCGCCGGGCGTCCCGGGCGTGTTGCTCGGCACTCCGGTGCACCTCGCCGTCGTACTGGAGGACGAGCCGGCAGTCCTCGAACCACAGATCGGCCTCGGGGGCGTCCCGCCGCCCGGGGTCGAACACGTGCTGCAGCGTCGGCTCGCCCAGCCCCGCCTCGACGAGCGCCAGCCTCAGCCGGGTCTCCTGCGGCGAGTCGGCACCCACCCGTACGCGCTCGAGCGCCGCCGTCGCCCGCGGTCTTCCGACGAACCGCCCGAGCGGCCGCATCGCCTCGTGCAGCGCGGTGACCGTGGTGATGGGAGGCCGCCGGCCGCGCGGGGACCAGGGGTGACGGACCAGGTGGTCACCCGCCGACACGAGGGATGCCTCGTCCCAGGGGTGGCCGATCGAGCACAGATCGAGCCAGGTCCGTTCCGGCGTCGTCACCCGTAGCCCGAGCACGGAGGTGACGTGGCCGGCGGGCAGGGGTCTGCGGTGCTCCATGACGCCGGGGATCCGCGCCCGTGCGGTGCCGCGGTGCAACGTGATCTCGACGGCGGCGCGTCGCGTGGCCCCGCCCGGGGGAAGCGGGAGGCCGTGGAGGTGCGCCGCCGTCTCGTGGGAGAGAACGGCGTCGGGACGGGACCGCAGGAGGGCGGTCAGCAGGTCGAGGCCGACCCCGTGGTGCGGCGGCGGGAGCCCGGCAGACTCCCAGGTGCGCAGCGGCATGTCACGGCGACGGTGGATGCCGCGGGCGAGGCGGAGGACGTCGGACCGCCGCACCCGGCTGGGCGGCAGACCGCGTTCGAGCACGTCGCGGGTGGTGAAGACGGGGACGAGGGGGAGATCGGGGGCGAAGGACATGGGTCGACCTTGACGCGGTCGGCCTGACGACGGCCGGGCGGGCCGCGTGTCTGTGCACACCGGCGCGGGGTGGGCCGGCTGTGCAGGACTCGGCGGCGGCCGGTTGTCCCGCCGGGACGACGTCGTCATGGCTCGGTGGGCAGAACTGCGAGGAGTTCCGCCCACGCAACATCCGTGGGCAGAAGAGAGGGCGCTTCTGCCCACGGAGATCGAAAACCTGCGGATGCTGCCCACGCGATGGGCGGGGGTGTGGTTTCTGCCCACGGAGGG
>NZ_JABFNH010000004.1:15630-38499 GCF_017168435.1 Micrococcus sp. KRD070 | reverse complement strand
CACCCCGACACCCCCGCCCCGCTCAGCGACGTGATGCCCACGGTGCTGGTGCTGGACTTCGGCGCCCAGTACGCACAGCTCATCGCGCGTCGTGTGCGCGAGGCCAACGTCTACTCCGAGGTCGTGCCCGCCTCCACCCCGGCGGCGCAGATCCTGGAGCGCAAGCCCGCGGCGCTGATCCTCTCGGGCGGGCCGTCGTCGGTGTACGAGCCCGGCGCCCCGCAGCTGGATCCGGCGCTGCTCGAGGCCGGGGTGCCCGTGCTGGGCCTGTGCTACGGCTTCCAGTCGATTGCGCACGCCCTCGGCGGCACCGTGGCCAAGACCGGCACCCGGGAGTACGGCTCCACCCGCCTGGACTCGGTGGACGCCGACTCCGTGCTGTTCGCGGGCCAGGACCTCGAGCAGGTCGTGTGGATGTCCCACGGGGACGCCGTGACGCAGGCGCCCGAGGGCTTCGCCGTGACGGCCTCCACCGCGGGCGCCCCCGTCGCCGCGTTCGAGGACCGCGAGCGCCGCATCTTCGGCGTGCAGTGGCATCCCGAGGTGGGCCACTCCTCCCGCGGCCAGCGGGTGCTCGAGCAGTTCCTGCACGTGGGTGCGGGCCTGGGCTCGGACTGGACGGCCAGCGGGGTGATCGAGGAGCAGGTCGAGCGCATCCGCGAGCAGATCGGGGACAAGCGGGCCATCTGCGGCCTGTCCGGCGGCGTGGACTCCGCCGTGGCCGCGGCCCTCGTGCAGCGCGCCATCGGCGACCGCCTCACCTGCGTCTACGTGGACCACGGCCTCATGCGCGAGGGCGAGTCCGCCGAGATCGAGCAGGCCTTCGGCGAGGCCCACGGCGGCGCCCGCCTCGTGATGGTGGACGCGCGCGAGGACTTCCTGTCCGCGCTGGCCGGCGTCACCGACCCCGAGACCAAGCGCAAGATCATCGGCGAGCGGTTCATCCGCACCTTCGAGAAGGCGCAGGCGGACATCGTCCTCGAGTCCGAGCACGACCCGGACGCCACCGAGGTCCGCTTCCTCGTGCAGGGCACGCTCTACCCGGACGTCGTCGAGTCCGGCGGCGGGGACGGGGCGGCCAACATCAAGTCCCACCACAACGTGGGCGGCCTGCCGGACGACATCGAGTTCGAGCTGTGCGAGCCGCTGCGCGAGCTGTTCAAGGACGAGGTCCGCGCCGTGGGCGCCGAGCTCGGCCTGCCTGAGGGCATCGTGCACCGCCAGCCGTTCCCGGGCCCGGGTCTGGGCATCCGCATCATCGGCGAGGTCACCCAGGAGCGCCTGGATCTGCTGCGCCGCGCGGACGCGATCGTGCGCGCCGAGCTCACCGCGGCCGGGCTGGACCGCCAGATCTGGCAGTGCCCGGTGGTGCTGCTCGCGGACGTGCGCTCCGTGGGCGTACAGGGTGACGGCCGGACCTACGGCCACCCGGTCGTCCTGCGCCCCGTCACCAGCGAGGACGCCATGACGGCGGACTGGGCCCGGATCCCGGACGACGTCCTGTCCCGCATCTCGAACCGCATCACCAACGAGGTCGACGGCGTCAACCGCGTCGTGCTCGACGTGACCAGCAAGCCGCCGGGCACCATCGAGTGGGAGTGAGCGGCGCGTCCGGCGCCGCATCCGGCCGCCCCTGACCGGGGCGGCCGTCCGCACGAAGACCGCCTGGACCCAGGCGACGGAGGAAGGACCGCACGCACGTGACCGAGCAGGAGTTCCCGCGCCTGGCCCGCGCCCGCGCCGCCGCACGCCCCGACGAGGGGCAGACCCGCCCCGACCCGGCCGCCTGGGTGTCCTCCCTGGGCTCGGGCGCCGAGAACGACACGATGCTGCGGTTCGCGCCCTCGGCGGCCAACAGCATCGACCTCACGGAGGCGAACTCCTCCGGCGTCTCGCAGCTGCTGCTGGGGCGGCGCACCCGCCTGTCCACCCTGCTGCCGGCCGGCCCGGTGCTGGACGCGGCGCACGAGGTCTCCCTCGGCCTGCGCGCCAAGGTCCGCGAGCTGGCGGAGGAGCGCGGCATCGACGTCGGCGCGCTCGCCGTGGGCGTGGCCACGTGGACGGCCGAGGAGGACGGCCGGCGGGAGCGCCGCTCCGCCCCCGTGCTGCTGGCCCGCGTGGCCCTGACGGTGCGCCGCGGCGCCCGGGGCCGGGACGAGCTGGAGGTCCAGATCACCGAGCCGGCCCGCCTGAACCCGGCGCTCGTGCGGAACCTGCGCCGGCACCACGGCATCGCCCTGGACCCCGAGGCGTACCAGCAGGCCGCCTACGCCACGGCGCGCCTCGAGCCCGCCCCCGCGTTCGCCCGCCTGCGCGAGGAGACCGCCGCGATCGCGGACCTGCACATCCAGGATTGCCTGCTCGTCTCCACGTTCGCGGACCTCGGCGAGACCGCCTCCCTGCCCGCCTCCCTCGAGGATCTGCCGGTCGTGCAGGCCCTGTACGACGCCGGGACCGGCATGGTGCCCCGCCCGGCGGCGCTGCAGCCCACGGGCGCGCCCGCGGAGGATGACGTCGCCCCGGCGGACGAGCGCCTCGTCGTCGACGTCGACGCCGCCCAGGCACGCGTGCTCGAGCACGCCGCGGCGGGGGAGTCCCTCGTGGTGGCGGCCGCCCCCGGCACCGGGCAGACCCAGACCGCCGCCGCCCTGGCCGCGCGCCTGGCCTGGGAGGGTCGGCGCGTGCTGGTCGTGGCCGAGCGCTCCGCCGCCCTGGCCGACGTGCTCGACCGCCTCGAGGAGGCGGACCTGCGCTCGATCGCGCTGGATGTGCCCGCCAACGCGGACCCCGAGCTGCTCCGCCGCCAGCTCGTGCAGGCCGTCCTGCGCTCCGAGCGGGCCGTGGACCCCGACACCGCCCGGGACGAGGCCGCCCTGACCGAACGACGGCGCCGGCTGCAGGAGCACGTCGGCTCACTGCACCACGTCCGCCCCCGCTGGGGCTGCTCGCCGTTCCAGGCGATGCAGGCCCTGGCCGCCCTGACCGGGCTCGAGACGCCGCCGGCCACCACCGTGCGCCTCAAGCGCTCCGTGCTGGACTCCACCGTGAACCGGCAGGCCGTGGGCGAGCAGCTCGTGCGCGCCGGGGAGCTCGGCGCGTTCTCGGCCGCCGCCACCGAGAGCCGCTGGTTCGGCGCCCGCGTGCGCAACGTGCAGGAGACCGAGGCCGCCTCGGAGCTGGCCGACGAGCTGGCGGCCGCCCTGCACACCACCCGGCGCGCCGTGGACACCGCCGCCGCCCAGGCCGGCCTGCGCCCCGAGCGCACGGTGGCCGGCTGGGCGGAGCAGGCGGACCTCTACCGCCGTGTGGCCCGCACCCTCACCGAGTTCACCCCCGAGGTGTTCTCCCTCGACGTGCCCCAGCTGGTCGCGGCGACCGCCACCAGCTCGTGGCGGCGCCTCCACCTGGTCGAGATGTCCTCGGTGACCCGGTCCCGCCTGCGCCGCGCGGCGAAGGACGCGGTCCGCCCGGGCGTGCAGCCCACGGACCTGCACGGCGCCCTCGTGGACGCCGCCGCCGTCCTGGAGGACTGGAACCGCCACGCCGCCGAGCCGGGCACGCCCCCGCAGGTGCCGGACCAGGGCGAGCACGTGATGGGCCAGGTCGGCCAGGTGCGCGAGCGCCTACGCCGGCTCGAGGGCGTCCTCGCCCCGGAGGCCGTGGCCGAGGCGCCCTTGGAGGAGCGGGACGTGGACGACCTCGTGGCCGCCGTCGACGGGCTCGTGGCGGACCGCGACACCCTGGCCACGCTGCCCGAGCGCACCCTCGTGCTGGACAGCCTGCGCGACCACGGCCTGGCGGAGCTGCTCGAGGACCTGCGCGACCGCGAGGTGCCCACCGAGGCCCTGACCGCCGAGCTCGAGTTGGCGTGGTGGCAGTCCGCGCTCGAGGCGATGATCTCCGGGGACGACTTCCTGGCCATGATGAGCGGCACGGACCTGGCGGAGGTCGAGCGCGGGTTCCGCGACCTGGACCGCGCCCATCTCGAGCGCGGCGGCGCCCGGCTCTCCGCCGCGCTGGCCGCGCGCTGGCGGGAGGCGCTGCGCACCTATCGCGCGGACGCGGCCGTGCTGCGCACCCTGCTCAAGCAGGGCAGCCCCACGGTCGAGTCCCTGGCCACGATCACCCCCGAGCTCCTGCAGCCGCTCGTGCCGGTGGTCACCACCTCGCCCATGGCCCTGTCCGAGTTCCCCCCGGAGTGGCGCGCCGACGTCGTCGTGCTGCTGGAGGCCGACGCGACCGCCCTGGCCACCGCGATGGGCGCGCTCACCCGCGCCCCCCAGGTGGTGGCCTTCGGCGACCCGGTGATCGGGCGCCCGCAGTCGTTCCAGGTGTCCGTGGACCCGACGGCGACCGCCGGGCCCCTGCGCCCGCTGCGCTCGGCCCACGACGCGCTGGACGAGGTGCTGCCCACCCTGCCGCTGCGCACCGTGCACCGCCCCCTCGAGCGGCGCCTGGTGCGCCTGCTCTCCGCGCTCGCCTATGACGGCGCCCTGGACGCGCTGCCCACCGCGGGCGAGGCCACCGGCCGGGATCGTGCCGTCACGGCCGAGTACCTGCCCGAGGGCACCGGCATCCCGATGACCGGCGGCGACGTGGTCGAGTCCACGAACGCCGAGGTCGCCCGCACCGTGGAGCGGGTGTTCGAGCACATCCGCGACCGGCCCGAACAGTCCCTGGCCGTGGTCACGGTGTCCGAGCAGCACGCCCGCAGGGTGGCCGCCGCCGTGCAGGCCACGGCCGCGCAGGCGCCGTGGGCCCACGAGTTCCTCGCCCGTGGCCGCGGCGAGGACGCCGCCGACGCCGAGCCGTTCGTGATCGTGCCGGTCGTGCGCGCCGCCTCCGTGGTGCGTGACGCCGTGATCCTCACCCCCGGCTACGGCCGCACCCCGCACGGCCGCGTGGTGCACCACTTCGGCGCCTTCTCCGACCCGGACGGCGAGCGCATGGTCACGGTTGCGCTCACCCGCGCCCGCCGGCGCCTGCACCTCGTCTCGGCGCTGCGCGCCGCGGACCTGGACGAGGACCGGCTCGACGGCGGCGCCCTCTGGTTCCTGCGGCTGCTCGAGGCCTACCTGGGCGACGACGCCGCGGACCCCGTGGGCATGGTGGGCGATCCGCTGCTGGCCGATCTGCGCGACCGGCTCGAGGAGCACGGCGCCCGGGTCCTGCCCCGCTACGCCGGCGTCATGGACCTGGCCGTGCTCGATCCGCGCGCGGACGAGGCGCCCCGTCCGCTGGCCCTGGCCGGCGACGGTGGCGAGGTGTACCGCGCCCTCACGGTGCGGCAGCGCTCGCGGACCCTGCCCGAGGGGCTCGAGGCCCGCGGCTGGGAGCCCCGGACCCTGTGGTCGATCGACGTGTTCGCGGACCCGGAGTCCGTGGCCCGCGAGCTGGCCGACCGGCTGGGCGTGGAGCCGGCGGACGAGACGGACGAGACCGACGAGACCGACGACGATGCCCGCTGACGGCGCGCCGCGCCGCCGCGGCCCGCGCCGGGCGGACGCCCCGGGCACCGGCCCGGCCACCGCCGACGGCCGCGAGCCGCGCCTGCCCGGGATGCCCCGGCTGACCGGGCAGGCCGGGACGTCGCCGGCGACCGCGCCGACCGGACATGAGGCCGGGGTCGAGACCGGTGCGGCCGAGGCCGAGCGCGACCGCTGGCTGCGCGAGCAGCGCCCGCCCCACTGGGGCTGAGCCGGCCCGATGCGGCCGGGTCAGTCCGCGGGGGCGGAGGACGAGGACGACGTCGAGGACGTCGAGGACCCGGCGGCCGAGTCCGAGGTCGATCCGCCGGCCGAGCCGGTGCCCCCGGTGCCGGAGCGCGAGTCGGTCCGGTAGAACCCGGAGCCCTTGAAGCTCACGCCGACCGAGCCGTACTGCTTGCGCAGGACGCCGCCGCACGCGGGGCACTCGGTGAGGGCGTCGTCGGTGAAGGCCTGGACGACGTCGAAGGCGTGGCCGCAGTCCTTGCAGCGGTAGGCGTAGGTGGGCATGCTCAGCTCCAGCTCGCTCGGGGCGCGCCGGGGCGCGCGGTTCTGGGGGGATCCGACCCCCGATGCTACTCCGCGCCGCGGGCCGGGCTCAGACCCAGCGCAGCCCGGCCGCGGTGACGACGCCGTCCACGGGCCGGTCCGTGGGCTCGGCAGGGATGGCGCCCGCCGGCAGCAGCTCGTCCTCGAACACGAGGGCCACGGTCGGCACGCTCCGCGGCAGCTCGGCGAGGAAGCGGTCGTAGTAGCCCCCGCCCTGGCCCAGGCGCATCCCGTCCTCGGCCACCGCGAGCGCCGGCATGACCACCGCGGTCGCCGCCGCCAGCGCGTCGGTCCCGAGCCGTTCGCCCACGGGCTCGTCCACGGGGGCGTTCGCCGCGCGCGCCGTCGCGACCTCCGGGTGCCACGGAGTCCAGCTCAGGCGGCGTTCCGGCTCGATCACGGGGACGAGCACCCGCGACCCGGCGGCCAGCAGGCGCGTGCGCAGCACACCGGTGTCCGGCTCGGTGGCCATCGGCAGCACGGTGGCCACCACCGGGGCGGTCCCGTCCGCGGTCGCCGCGGCCACGCGCGGACCCAGCCACGCCCACAGGTGCTCGACGGCGGCCGCGGACTCGGCGGCGCGGCGCGCGGGGGAGCGGTCGCGGCGGGCGGTGCGCAGGCGGGCACGCAGGGCGGCCTTGGCGTCCACGACGTCGTCGACGCCGGCGACGGGGCCCGTGGCGGCGGGCTCGGGCACGGGAGGGGGAGTGCGCATGTCCCCATGATGCCCGCCGCACCGGTGCCGCGCCCGGCCGCGCATAGGATCGACGCCATGTCCTGGCAGCGTTCCCCCTGGCCCGTGACCCTGCGGCACGGCACCCTCGCCCTGCGGCCGCTGCGGAGGCGGGACCGGGAGGCGTGGGAGGAGCAGCGGGCGCACAACCGCGAGTGGCTGACGCCGTGGGATGCGACGAGCCCCGTGCCGGGCGCGGGCCCGGCGTCGTTCGGGCAGATGGTTCGCTGGCACGGCCGGCAGGGCCGGGACGGCAGCGCCTACACGTGGGGCATGGTCCTCGACGACGACCGCCCGGACCGGGACCGCCTGGTGGGGCTGCTGTCCCTGGGCGGGATCCAGTACGGCTCGGTGCTCTCCGGCTCGATCGGCTACTGGATCGACCGTCGCCAGGCCGGCCGGGGGCTGACCCCGACGGCCGTGGCCATGGCGACGGACTGGGCGTTCCGCAGCGCCGGTCTGCACCGGGTCGAGGTCAACATCCGCCCGGAGAACGCGGCCAGCCTGCGGGTCGTGGCGAAGCTCGGCCTGCGCGACGAGGGCCTGCGGCGCGCGTACCTGCACGTGGACGGCGCCTGGCGGGACCACCGGACGTTCGCGGTGACCGCCGAGGAGGTCCCCGACGGCCTGCTGGCCCGGTGGCTGGCCACCCGGCCGCGCCCCTGAACGGCCGACGGGACACGCCGCGTGCGGACACGCCCCGATGGCCGGACTGGTCCGCCCCCGGCGCTAGGCTGACCGCATGGACGAGACCACCGCGCCGACAAGGGCCGTGCAGGCCGCGCTCGACGCGCTGGCCGACGCCCGGGTGAGCGCGTCGCTGGTCATCGTGGCCCTCGTGGCCTTCCTGGCCTGGCGGCTCGTGCTGCGCCGCCATCGTCTCGCGTCCGCCCCCGCCCGCCCGTCGATGCCGAGGTCCTTCATGCACCGTCTGCAGAGCTCGCCCGCCGTCCGTGCCCTGAGCGCCCGGTTCTCGGGCCGCCTGAGCGCCGCCGCCGACGCGGCGCGCGCCGCCCGCGGCCGGACCGGCCTGCACATCCGGTGGGGGCGCACGGCGCTGTTCCTCGCCGCCCTCGTGGCCCTGCTCGTGTTCCTCGTGGCCGGTCTCGCCGCCGCGTTCGGCGCGGGCACGCTCGCCCTGGCAGGCTGGTCGCTCCTGTTCGCCGTGGCCGGGCTGGCCGGCCTGCGGGCCCTCGCGGTCCGCGACCGCACCCGTCGCGCCCGGCCCGCCGCCGCCGTCGTCGTCCCGGAGTGCCCCACCGCCCCGGCGGCCGAGGAGCGGCAGGCCCCGCCCGCGGACCCCGAGCGGGACCGCCGCGTGCTGGAGACCGTGCTGGCCTTCGAGACCGAGGCGCCGCGGCATCCCACCGCACCGCGCCCCGCGCCCTCCGCCCACGGCGGACGGCGGGGACACGGCTGGCACTCATGTTGAAGGAGTGCCAGAACCCGGAGTAGAGTGGGCACTGGCACTCGGGGGTACCGGGTGCCAATGCCCGAGGTGGACCGTCCGGCACCGCGACGACGGAGGGTCTGACGCCCGTGGCGCACCCGCAGACCACAGCATCAGCGGTCCGGCGAGCCCGCCGGAGCCGCACGTCGACGAAGAAGGAGTGTGCAGCATGTCTGTCTCCATCAAGCCCCTTGAGGATCGCATCGTTGTCCGCCCCCTGGAGGCCGAGCAGACCACCGCGTCGGGCCTCGTGATCCCGGACACCGCCAAGGAGAAGCCGCAGGAGGGCCAGGTCGTGGCCGTGGGCCCGGGCCGGGTCGCCGAGAACGGCAACCGCGTGCCGGTCGACGTCGCCGAGGGTGACGTGGTGCTGTACTCCAAGTACGGCGGCACCGAGGTCAAGGTCGGCGGCGAGGAGTACCTGGTGCTCTCCGCCCGCGACGTGCTGGCCGTCGTCACCAAGTGACCCCGCCGCGACGGGCCCGGTGAGCGGCGCGCACCGCACCGGTGCGCGCGCCCCGGGCCCCTCGCGTCCCCGCACCCCCTGACTCCCTGAACGAAAGGAGCGTCCGTCATGGCCAAGCAGCTGGCTTTCAACGACGACGCACGCCGCGCCCTCCAGGCCGGCATCGACAAGCTCGCCGACACCGTCAAGGTCACCCTCGGCCCCAAGGGTCGCAACGTGGTGCTCGACAAGGCGTGGGGCGCCCCCACCATCACCAACGACGGCGTCACGATCGCCCGTGAGGTGGAGCTGGAGGACCCGTACGAGAACATGGGCGCCCAGCTCGCCAAGGAGGTCGCCACCAAGACCAACGACATCGCGGGCGACGGCACCACCACCGCCACCGTGCTGGCCCAGGCCCTCGTGAACGAGGGTATGCGCCAGGTCGCCGCCGGCGCCGCGCCGGGCGAGGTCAAGAAGGGCATCGAGGTGGCCGTGGCCGCCGTCGAGCGGCGCCTGCAGGAGAACGCCCGCCCGGTCGAGGGCCAGGAGGTGGCCCACGTGGCCGCCATCTCGGCCCAGAACGACGAGGTCGGCGAGCTGCTGGCCCGCGCGTTCGACACGGTCGGCACCGACGGCGTCATCACCATCGAGGAGTCCTCCACGACCTCCACCGAGCTGGACGTCACCGAGGGCATGCAGTTCGACAAGGGCTTCCTGTCCCCGTACATGGTCACCGACGCCGAGCGTCAGGAGGCCGTGCTCGAGGACGCCTACGTCCTGATCAACTCGGGCAAGATCTCCAACGTGCAGGAGCTGCTGCCCCTGCTGGAGAAGGTCCTGCAGGCCAACAAGCCGCTGTTCGTGATCGCCGAGGACGTCGAGGGCGAGGCCCTGTCCACCCTCGTGGTCAACAAGATCCGCGGCACCCTGAACGTCGTGGCCGTCAAGGCCCCGGGCTTCGGCGACCGCCGCAAGGCCATGATGCAGGACATCGCGATCCTCACCGGCGCCCAGGTCGTCTCCCCGGACCTCGGCATGAAGCTCGAGCAGGCCGACCTGGACGTGCTCGGCTCCGCCCGCCGCATCACCGTCACCAAGGACGAGACCACCATCGTCGACGGCGGCGGTGCGGCCGAGGACGTCGAGGCCCGGGTCGCCCAGATCAAGGCCGAGGCCGCCGCGACCGACTCCGACTGGGACCGCGAGAAGCTCCAGGAGCGCCTCGCCAAGCTCTCCGGCGGCATCGGCGTGATCCGCGTGGGCGCCGCCACCGAGGTGGAGCTCAAGGAGCGCAAGCACCGCATCGAGGACGCCGTGTCCTCGACCCGCGCCGCCCTCGAGGAGGGCATCGTGGCCGGCGGCGGCACCGCGCTCATCAACGCGCTGACCGCGCTCGACACCGACGCCGACGTCCAGGCCCTGACCGGCGACGCCGCCGTGGGCGTGGACATCGTCCGCAAGGCCCTGAAGCAGCCGCTGCGCTGGATCGCCCAGAACGCGGGCGAGGACGGCTACGTGGTGGTCTCCAAGGTCGCCGAGCTGGAGCCGAACCACGGCTTCAACGCGAAGACCGGCGTCTACGGCGACCTGATCGCCGACGGCGTGATCGACCCGGTCAAGGTGACCCGCTCCGCGCTGGCCAACGCCGCCTCCATCGCGGCCCTCGTGCTGACCACCGAGACCCTCGTGGCGGACAAGCCCGCCGAGGAGGACGAGGCCGACCACCAGCATTGACCCCTGAGTCGGCCCTGACGCGGCCGGTCGACGACGACGGCCCCTCGCCCGCCCGGGTGAGGGGCCGTCGTCGTGCGGGCGGGAGACGACCGCCGTCCGGGGCGCCCCCTAGGGTGTGCCCATGGACACACCCACGCCGCCCCGTCCCACCGGGTCCCACCCGACCCGGACCCCGGCCCGGCCACGGCTGCGCCGCTTCGTCCGGGAGTTCTCCTATCCGCACGGCATCCACCCGGCCCTCGTGCCGGGCGTGTCCGTGGAGGACCGCCGGGTGCGCTACGGCGTGGACCGGGCGATCCTCACCGTCGTCGGCCTGCTGGTGGTCGGCTTCGTGGTGTGGGGCGTGCTGCAGCCGGACGCCGTCCTGGCCGTCTCGAGCGCGGCCCTCGACTGGGTGATGCTCCACGCCGGCTGGCTGTTCGCCCTGCTGGCCATCGGGATGGTGTGGTGTTCCTGCTGGCCCTGGCGTTCTCCCGGTACGGCGAGATCCCGCTGGGCCTGGACGGGGAGAAGCCGGAGTACTCCACGGCGAGCTGGTCGGCCATGCTCTTCGCGGCCGGCATCGGCATCGGCACCATCTTCTTCGGCCCGTACGAGCCGCTGACCTACTACCTGGCCCCGCGCCCGGGGGCGTATGAGGCGGGGAGCGAGGAGGCGGTGACGGGCGCGCTGGCCCAGGCCGCGCTGCACTGGGGCGTGAACGCGTGGGCGATCTACGCGATCGTCGGCCTGTCGGTCGGCTACGTGTCCTACCGCCGGGGTCGGGTGCCGCTGATGAGCTCGATCATCGCGCCGCTGTTCGGCGACTCCCAGCGCAGCGACTCGGTCGGCGCGCGCCTGATCGACGGGCTCGCGATCATCGCCACCCTGTTCGGCACGGCGGCCTCGCTGGGCATCGGCGCCCTGCAGATCGGCCGCGGCGTGCAGATCGTCTCGGGCTGGTCCGCGCCGGGGAACACGGTGGCGCTGGGGATCATCGTGGTGCTCACGATCGGCACCATCTTCTCGGCGGTGTCCGGTGTGGCCCGCGGCATCCGGTGGCTGTCCAACATCAACATGCTGCTCGCCCTCGGCCTGGCGCTGTTCTTCTTCGTCGTCGGCCCGACGGCGTTCCTGCTGAACATCGTGCCCGGCGTCCTGATGGACTACGTCTCCTCCGCCCCGGACGCCCTCGGCGCCTCGATGGCCGAGGGGGAGGACATGCAGGAGTTCCTCTCCAGCTGGACGATCTTCTACTGGGCGTGGTGGGTCAGCTGGGCCCCGTTCGTGGGCGTGTTCATGGCGAAGATCTCGAAGGGCCGGACCATCCGCCAGTACGTCCTCGGCGCCCTGTTCATCCCGGCCGCGGTGATCGTCGGCGCGTTCACGATCATCGGCGGCACCACCATCTGGCTGCAGCGGACGCAGGGCTCCGTGGCGCCGGACGGCACGGCCGCGTCGCTGCCCGCGCCGGCGGAGATCTTCTGGGTGGTCCTGGACCAGCTGCCCGGCGGCGGGCTGGTGGCCCCGGTCGTGATCGTCATGCTGGCGGTCTTCTTCATCACGACGGCGGACTCCGCCTCGATCGTGAACTCGCAGCTCTCGCAGCGCGGCGCCCCGGCCCCGCGCCGCACGATCACGGTGTTCTGGGCACTGTGCATGGCGGGCATCGCCGTCGTGATGCTGCTGACCGGCGGCGACACCGCGCTCACCGGCCTGCAGAACCTCATCACCATCACGGCGCTGCCGTTCACCGTGGTGCTCGTCCTCATGGCGGTCGCGCTCCAGCGCGAACTGGCCAACGACCCCTTCGCGATCCGTGACCGGTACCAGCGGGCCGCCGTCGAGAAGGCGACGGTGCGGGGCCTGGTGGAGTACGGGGACGACTTCGCGTTCACGGTGGAGCGCACCCCGCCGGGCAGCTGGTACGCGGCCGGCGAGGGATTCGACTCCACCGCCGCGGAGATCACCGACTGGTACCGCCGCACGGACGAGGACGGGAACCCCGTGGACGACGACTACGTGCTGGGCGAGTACCTGGACGAGGGGGACGGCGCGGACGGGCCCGCCGGAGCGGGCCCGTCCGGTCGCTGACTCAGGCGCGCGGCTCCGAGGTGCCGACGAGCTGGGCGCGGGAGTCGGCGGTCGCGTGGGCGCGGGCCTCGACGATCTCCTCCTCGTCCTCGCCGAAGATGTCGCCGCGCGGGGCGTCGTAGCGGTCCCGGTCGAGGATGCCCTCCTGGGAGGCCACGAGGGCGGGGATGAGGGCCTGGCCGGACACGTTGAGGGCGGTGCGGCCCATGTCCACGATCGGGTCGACGGCCAGGAGCAGGGCCATGCCCTCGAGGGGCAGCCCGGCGGTGGACAGCGTGAGCGTGAGCATCACGGTGGCGCCGGTGGTGCCGGCGGTCGCGGCGGAGCCCAGCACGGACACGAGTGCCACGAGGGCGTACTGGCTCAGGCTCATGTCGATCCCGTAGAACTGGGCGATGAACACGGCGGCCACGGCCGGGTAGATCGCGGCGCAGCCGTCCATCTTGGTGGTGGCGCCCAGCGGGACGGCGAAGGAGGCGTAGCCGGTGGGCACGCCGAAGTTGCGCTCGGCCACCCGCTGGGTGACGGGCAGCGTGCCGAGGGAGGAGCGGGAGACGAAGCCGAGCTGGAACGCCGGCCACACGCCGGTGAAGAACTGCTTGACGGAGAGCCCGTGCAGGCGCGCCAGCACCGGGTACACCACGAGCATCACGAGGGCCAGGCCCACGTAGATCGCCACCACGAACTTGGCCAGCGTGCCCATCGTGGACCAGCCGTACGAGGCCACGGCGTTGCCCAGCAGGCCGATGGTGCCGATCGGGGCCAGGCGGATGATCCACCACAGCAGCTTCTGGATGATCGCGAGCACCGAGCGGGAGAACGTGAGGAACGGGGCGGCCTTCTCGCCGACCTTGAGCGCGGCCACGCCCACGACGATCGCGATCACGAGGATCTGCAGCACGTTGAACGTGGGGGAGGAGGCGAGCGCCCCGTCCTCGCCCGCCGTGGTCTTGACGGTCAGGCCGAGGAAGTTCGCCGGCACCAGGGAGGTCAGGAAGTCGAGCCAGCCGACGTCCTTGGCCTGGTACGACGCCGGCGCGGTCTGGCCGGTGCCCACGCCCGGCTGCAGCGCGACGCCGACGGCGAGGCCGATGAGCACCGCGATGAGGCTCGTGATGGCGAACCAGAGCAGAGTCTTGGCGGCCAGGCGGGCCGCGTTGGTCACCTGGGCCAGGTTGGCGATGGAGGCGACGACGGCGAAGAAGACCAGCGGGACGACCGTGGCCTTCAGCAGGCTGATGTAGATGCTGCCGACGGTGGCCAGCGTCTCGCCGAGCCAGGTCGGGTGCTCGGAGGTGTGCCCCGTCGCGCGGGCGATCAGGCCCAGGACGAGGCCGAGGACGAGGGCGGCGGCGATCTGCCAGCCGAAGTTCGACGTCCAGGCGGGGAGCCGGCGTCGGGGCGCCGGTGCGGGGGAGGACTGTGCGGTGCTCATCCGGGGAGGTTAGGCGGTCCAATACCACGGCGCCGAAACGGATTGCGCCATGTGACGTCGTGGTGACGTCCGTCTCGCCCCCGCGTGGCCCAGCGCGGGGGCCCTGTGACGTGGCCCGCACCCGGGTCGCCGGTTTGACCCCCGGGCATAGAATCGCGGAAACACCCGTCCCGAAAGGCGCCTTCGTGACCAACACCAGCACCGGTCCCAGCCCCGAGCCCGTCCACTCCTCCTCGGATCCCTTCGGCTTCTTCGGCCTCACCTACGACGACGTCCTGCTGCTGCCCAACGCCACCGACGTGATCCCCGCGGACGCGGACCCGGGCACCCGGCTGACCCGCAACATCCGCTTGAACATCCCCATCGTCTCCGCGGCGATGGACACCGTGACCGAGGCTCCGCTGGCCATCGCCATGGCCCGCCAGGGCGGCATGGGCATCATCCACCGCAACCTGTCCATCGAGGACCAGGCCCGCCACGTGGACACCGTGAAGCGCTCTGAGTCGGGGATGATCAAGGACCCCGTGACCATCGGCCCCGACGCCACGCTCGCGGACTTGGACGAGCTGTGCGCCCAGTACCGCGTCTCCGGCCTGCCGGTGGTGGCCGAGGACATGACGCTGCTGGGCATCATCACCAACCGCGACACCCGCTTCATCCCGCGCGAGGAGTGGGCCACCCGCACGGTGGACACCGCCATGACCCGCATGCCGCTGGTCACCGCGCAGGAGGGCGTCTCGCGCGCCGAGACCATCCGCCTGTTCTCCCAGAACCGTGTGGAGAAGCTGCCGCTCGTGGACGATGCGGGCCGGCTGACCGGCCTGATCACCATCAAGGACTTCGACAAGGCGGAGCAGTACCCGGACGCCGCGAAGGACGACGAGGGCCGGCTGCTCGTCGGCGGCGCCGTCGGCTTCTTCGGCGACGGCTGGGAGCGCGCCATGGCGCTCGTCGAGGCGGGTGTGGACGCCCTCGTGGTGGACACCGCGAACGGCCACACGCACGGCGTGCTGGACATGATCGCGCGCCTGAAGAAGGAGAAGGCGGCCGCGCACGTCGACGTCATCGGCGGTCAGGCCGCGACCTACGCGGGCGCCAAGGCGATCGTCGACGCCGGCGCGGACGCCGTGAAGGTGGGCGTGGGCCCGGGCTCGATCTGCACGACCCGTGTGGTGGCCGGCGTCGGCGTCCCGCAGATCACCGCCATCTACGAGGCGGCCAAGGCCACGCGCCCCGCGGGCGTCCCGCTGATCGCCGACGGCGGCCTGCAGCACTCCGGTGACATCGGCAAGGCCCTCGTGGCCGGCGCCGACTCGGTGATGCTCGGCTCCCTGCTGGCCGGCACGGCCGAGTCCCCGGGCGACCTCGTGTTCTACCAGGGCAAGCAGTTCAAGACCTACCGTGGCATGGGCTCCCTGGGCGCCATGCAGACCCGCAACGGCACGCGCTCCTTCTCCAAGGACCGCTACTTCCAGGCGGACGTGCCGGACGAGGACAAGCTGATCCCCGAGGGCATCGAGGGCCAGGTGCCGTTCCGGGGCCCGATCGCCTCGGTGGTCCACCAGCTCGTGGGCGGCCTGCGCCAGACGATGTTCTACACGGGCGCGTCCACGGTGGCCGATCTCAAGGAGAACGGCCGCTTCGTGCGCATCACCGCGGCGGGCCTGAAGGAGTCCCACCCGCACGACATCATGATGACCGTCGAGGCCCCGAACTACCGTTCGCGCTGACCCGCACGTCGGTTCCGGGGGGGCCCCCGGACGGGGCGGCGCCGACGACACGGTCGGAGCCGCCCCCGTGGCGCCTGGGCTAGGCTGGCCCGGTGACGAACCAGATTGAGATCGGCCGCGGCAAGCGCGGCCGCCGGGCCTTCTCCCTCGACGACGTGTCCGTGGTGCCCGCGCGGCGCACCCGGGATCCCCAGGATGTCAGCCTCACGTGGCGCATCGACGCCTACACGTTCGACATGCCCGTGATCGGTGCGCCCATGGACTCCGTGATGAGCCCGGAGACCGCCATCGCGATGGGGCGGCTGGGCGGTCTCGGCGTCCTCAACCTCGAGGGCCTGTGGACCCGCCACGAGGACCCGCGCCCGCTGCTCGAGGAGATCGCCGCCCTCGAGGCCGGCCCGGCCGGGACCGAGGCCACCCGCATGCTGCAGGAGGCCTACGCGGCCCCCATCCGCCCCGATCTGATCACCGAGCGCCTCGCGCAGATCCGCGAGGCCGGCGTCGTCGTCGCGGGCTCGCTGACCCCGCAGAACACGCAGGAGTTCTACCGCACCGTCGTGGCGGCGGGTGTGGACCTGTTCGTCATCCGCGGCACCACCGTCTCGGCCGAGCACGTCTCCTCCACCCAGGAGCCGCTGGACCTCAAGCAGTTCATCTACGAGCTGGACGTGCCCGTGATCGTGGGCGGGGCGGCCGGCTACACGCCGGCCCTGCACCTGATGCGCACCGGCGCGGCCGGCGTGCTCGTCGGCTTCGGCGGCGGCGCGTCCACCACCACGCGCCGCGCCATGGGCATCCGTGTGCCGATGGCCACGGCCATCTCGGACATCGCCGAGGCGCGCCGCGACTACATGGACGAGTCCGGCGGCCGCTACGTGCACGTGATCGCCGACGGCGGCGTCTCCACCTCGGGGGAGATCGTCAAGGCGATCGCCATGGGCGCGGACGCGGTCGTCCTGGGCGCCGCCCTGGCCCGCGCCACCGACGCCCCCGGCGGCGGCTGGCACTGGGGCCTCGAGGCCGTCCACCCGGAGCTGCCGCGCGGGCACCGCACCCACGTGGGCCAGGTGGCTCCGCTCGAGGAGGTCCTGTGGGGGCCCGGCCGCCACGCGGACGGCACGTCCAACCTGATGGGCGGCCTGAAGCGCGCCATGGCCACCTGCGGCTACACCGAGCTCAAGGACTTCCAGAAGGTGGAGGTCCTCGTGACCCCCACCCAGGCCGTCTGATCCCCGCCGCCGCATGGCGGCACCCCGACCGGAAGAGTTGATACGGCGTGCTGCGCACCGCCCTCAAGCCCGTCTGGCTGGCCACCCTGGTGCTGGCCCTCGTGGCGGCCGCGGTCTTCGTGGCGCTGTCCAAGTGGCAGTTCGAGTCCGCGGAGACGAACGCGCCGCCGCCGCGCACCCAGACCGAGCACGCCGTGCCGTTCCTGGAGCACGTGCGCCCCTACGAGGCCCTGCTCGGCTCGCAGGCAGACCAGGTCGTCACGGTCGAGGGGGAGTTCGTGCCCGGCACGGACGTCCTGGTCGGCCCGCGCCTGCTGAACGGCCGCGACGGCTACTGGACGGTCACGGCCCTCCGGGTGGCCGGCGCCCCGGACGGCGAGGTCGTCCCGGTGGTCCGCGGCTGGTCGGCCCGCGCCGACGTCGTGGACCCCGCGCCCGCCGGGCAGGTCACCGTCACCGGACGCCTGCTGCCCCCGGACGGGCCCCTGCCGCGTGAGGCAGCGGCCGAGGACACCGCCGACCGGCTCCTGTACCGCAGCCTGGCCCCGGCCCAGCTGGTGAACGTGTGGGACGAGCCGTCCTACGCGGCGTACGTCGCGGCGTTCGAGATGGTCGACGCCGCGGGCGCCGAGACGGGCGCGGCCGGCCCCGGCGGGCTCGAGCCGGTGTGGGTGGCCCCGCAGCCGGAGGAGACCCAGATCATCTGGCTCAACGTCTTCTACGCCGTGGAATGGATGCTCTTCGCCGGCTTCGCCCTGTTCCTGTGGTGGCGGTTCGTCCGCGACGACCACGTCCGGGACGAGCACGAGCGCCGGCTCGACGAGGAGTGGGCCGCGCAGTGGCGCGCCGAGGAGCTCGAGCGGCGCCGGGCGGCCGCGCGCGAGGCCAAGGAGCGGGCCGTCGCGGCACAGTCCGCGGCGCACCCACGCCAGGACCACGACGACGACGGGGCCGCGCGCCCCGACCCCCGCGACCCGGGCCCCCGTGGGCCCCGAGAGGAGCAGAGCCGATGAGCACCCAGCACCCCGGCCCCCAGCCGGTGGACCCGGCGAGCCTGCCGGATCCCGAGGACATCACGGAGGCCGACCTGCCCGAGCCGCCCCCGCGGCCAGGCCGGGAGCATCGCCGTTTCGCCGGCACCCAGCAGCAGATCCGCTCCGCCACCCGCCTCTACGTGGTGTGCGCGTGGATCACCGGCATCATGCTCCTGCTGCTCGTGGCGGAGATGGTGCTGAAGTACGGCATGCACGTGGAGCTCTACGCGGGCGGCACCACCCTGGACGGAGAGGCCAACGGCCTGGGGCTGCACCCCACGGACAGCGTGACCGGGGGAGTGAACCTGTCCCTGTTCATCCTCATCGCCCACGGCTGGATGTACGTGGTGTACCTGCTCGCCTCGTTCCGCCTGTGGTCCCTGATGCGCTGGGAGCCGCTGCGCCTGCTGGCGATGGCCGGCGGCGGCGTCGTGCCGTTCCTGTCCTTCGTGGTGGAGAAGCGCATGACCCGCGTGGTCCGGGACGAGCTGCACCGCTTCCCGGACGCCGCGCGGCGCTACTGAGCGCCTCGACTATCCTGGACGGGTGACGCAGAATGCCCCCCACGCCCCCACCGGCGCGGACGCCCGGCTCCAGGACGCCGCGCGCACGGCGGACGATCAGATCAGCGCCGCCGCCGAGCAGGACATCGCCGCCCTGGACCTGGACAACGTCCTGGCGCGGCGCCGGGCCTGCTGAGCCCCGCCGGGCGGGAGCGCCCGTGAGCATCGACCGAGCCGCCGCGCGCCAGGCCGTCCGCGCGTCGGGCCAGCGCTGGCTGCGCACCCGAGCCGACGCCCTGCACCTGCAGCGGGGACGTCGGCTCGCGCGGGTCCTGGACCTGGACGTGATGACCGGACGCGCCGGCGAGGCTCGCGTGCGATCCCGCACCCTCGTCCTCGCCCGCGACCCCCGACACCTCGCCGCCCCTGCCGCGGCGTGCCCGCCCGTCCCGGGCGAGCGCGGGATCCTGGAGGACGGCACCCTGTGGTGGTGGGCCCCCGCCGACCCCGTCCTGCCGGGCCTCACGCTGACCGCCGATCCGGACGCGCTCGCGGCCCTGATCGGCACGGCGCCGGGCCGGGCCCGCCTCACGTGGCGCGGCTACCGGCCGCGGGACCGGGCGGTCCTGGCCGTCGAGGCGACCGGCGACGACGGCGTCGTGGGCCGCACGTTCCTGAAGGTGCTCCCGCCCGCGCGCGCCGCACGGGTTGCCCGGCGCATGGCCGCGGCGGGGGCGGCCGGGGTGCCGGTGCCCGCCGTCCTCGCGGCGCCGGAGCGCGGGGTGCTCCCGCTCGCGAGCGTGCCGGGCCTGCCCTGGCGGGCGTTGCTGGCCGGGCCCGAGGCCGCCGCGCTCGACCCCGCGCGGGTCGCCGCGCTGCTGGACCGGCTGCCGCCGGTGCCCGAGGAGCCCCCCGGCCCGGCCAGCCCCACGGCCGGGGCGGCCGGGGGCGCCGACGCGGACGACGGCGGACCCGCCGTCCTGCTCGAGCACGCCACGTGGGCCGCCGTCGTGCTGGACCCCGAGGCCCAGGACGAGGCCGCCGCCCGGGCGGACCGGATCCGCGCGGCGCTCGCGGCCGGGGACCCCGGCCCGCGCGTGCCCGTGCACGGCGACCTGCACCCGGGGAACCTGCACGTGGACGCCGCGGGGGAGCGGATCACCGGCGTGCTGGACGCCGACGACCTGGGCACGGGACACCGCGTGGACGACTGGGCCGTCCTGATCGCCCATCTCGAGGCGGGCGCCGCGGACCTCGGCGCCGGCGGCGCCGCGCTGCGCGCCGTGGCCGCACGGTTTCGGCGCCACGCCCGCAGCGAGGTCGACGAGGTGGCGCTGGCCGCCCGCGTCGCGACCGTGCTCGCCGCCCTCGCGGCGCAGCCGACCGCACCCCGCGCGGTGCGGTCCGCCCGCCGTGCCGCCGCCGACGCTGCCCTGGCCCGCGTCGGCCTCTGACCCGCGACGGCGGCCGCCGCAGTCGGGCCGGGCCGCCGGGCCGCCGCCTCGAGCGGCGGTCAGTCCGCGCCGAGCCCCTCGCGGAGCGCGTCGAGCTCGTCCCGGACGCGCGCGGCGCCGTCGTGGTCCCCGAGGGCGGACAGGCACTGGTGCAGGCCCGTGAGCGCGCCGAGGCGCACGAGCGTGGAGTCGGTGGAGTCGCACACCAGGCGGAAGAGCGTCGCGGCCTGCTCGGGGCTGCCGTCCTCGGCCACCACGTAGGCGGCGAAGAGCTCGGCCTGCGCGGCGCCCTCGCGGTCCCCGGCGGCGGTGAACAGGTCGGCGGCCTGCAGCGCGGTGGCGATCGCCTCCGGCCCCCGCTCGAGCGACCACAGGGCCCGGGCGCGGGTGTCCGTGTAGTCGGCCACCTGCCAGTCGGCGCCGGCGTACCGCACGAGGGCGAGCGCCTCCTCGAGGAGGTCGAGGCCCTCCGCCTGGCCGGACTCGCACAGCAGGTACCCGTGCGCGTGCAGCGCGGCCGGCAGTACCGCCGGGTCCTCGTCCACCGCCTGGCGCGCGGCCGCGACCGCCCGCTCGAACAGGTCGAGGGCGGAGGGCCGGGTGCGTTCGTCGCGCTCGCGGTTCACGAGGGCGCCGGCGGCCAGGAGCGTGCGCGCGGCGTCCTCCCACTGGCCGTGGGCCTCGAACAGGCCGGCCGCCTCCCGCCACAGGGGCAGCGCGTTCTCGGCGCGGTCCTGGTCGTGGTGGGCGTGGCCGAGGTCCACGAGGGCGCGGGCCTGCTCGACGTCCCGGCCGTGGGTGGCCTCGCGGCGCACCAACCGGGCGAGCAGGGGCTCGGCCTCGTCGGCGCGGCCGGCGAGCACGAGCTGGTGCGCCCACCAGTAGCTCAGGCTCGAGGCCTCCGGCGCCTCGGCCTTCTCCGCGTGCACGGAGGCCAGCTCCCACGCGGCCACGGCGACCTCCTCGTACCCGTCGAGGTCGCCGGCCACGCGCCCGGCCAGGGCCGCCGCGGAGGCCGCGCCGCGCCGCAGACCGACCGAGGCCATCCGCTCCGCCGCCTCGAGCGCCAGGTCGAGGGCCGCCGTCGGACGGTCCAGCTCATGGGCGGCGATCGCCCGCACCGTGGTGGCGGAGGCCAGGACGGCCCGGGCGGCGGGCAGCGCGGTGACGACGGCGGCCGCCGCGTCCGCCTCGGCGTGCTCGCCCCGCCACAGGTGCAGGCGGGCGAGCAGCAGGTGCGCGCTGGACCACGAGCCGGTGGGCAGCAGGGCACCGGCCGCGCGCAGCCCGCCCAGGACGGCGATGACGCGGCGGGCCAGCTCGAGCGCGGCGTCCAGGTCCCCGGTGTGCACGCGGTGCACGGCCAGGGCCAGGGCGGCCTCGGGCAGGACGGTGTCCCCGGGGTCCTCGCCGGGAGCGCCCGGCTCGTCCTCCACGACGCCGGCCAGCACCGCCGCCTCGACCGTGTCCGGATCGCGCACGAGGGCGGCGCCGAGCTGGGACTCGAGCCCGGCCTGCCGGGGCCGGCCGAGGTGGCGCAGCAGCGCCGCCCGGGCCTCCACCCAGCGGGTCAGGGCGGCCTCGTCCCCGACCTGGCCCGCGGCGACGGCGAGCGCCCGCAGCAGGGCGAGGCGGACGTCGTCCTGGCCGGGCACGAGCGCGGCGAGGCCGGAGTCGGCGAGGCGGGCGGACTCCCGGGGCTCGTCGCGCAGCGCGGCCTCGAGGGAGAGCTCCCACCAGCCGCGGGCGTCCAGGGCGGTCGGGGCGTCGGGCGCCGCGGTGCCGCGGGCCTGCCGGAGCAGGGCGCGCACCCGGTCCAGGGCGGCGTCGACGGCCGGCTCCACGGGGCCGCCGGAGGGGTCGTCCCGGTGGGGCGGGTCCTGCGGGGTGTCCACGGGCGCTGCTCCTTCCGGGGGTGGGACGGGTGGTCATCCAGCCTAGGGCGCGGGTCGGTGGACCGTGCCGCTGTTCGCGGTGGGCGGTGCTCGTAGACTGGCCGGGCCGCGGCGTCGCCCGCCGCGGGCCGTCCCACTGCCGCCAGGAGTCCGCAGCCATGAGCACCACCCCCGCCGCCCCGGACGCCGCCGGAGCACACCCCGCCGGCCCGTTCCAGACGCGCGCCGGCGCCTACGCCCTGATCGTGGACGGCGGCCGCGTCCTGCTCAGCTCGTGGCAGGGGCCCGAGTTCCTGCAGTGGACGCTGCCCGGCGGCGGCATCGAGCTCGGCGAGAGCCCGGAGGAGGCGTGCCTGCGCGAGGTCTGGGAGGAGACCGGCCACACCGCCGAGCTCACGGGCCTGCTGGGCGTCACGACCGGGACGATCCCGGTGGAGAAGCGCCTGCGGGGCGAGCCGCTGCCCCTGCTCACCGTGCAGGTCCTCTACACCGCCCGCATCACGGGCGGCGTCCTGCGCCCTGAGGTCGGCGGATCCTCGACGGACGCACGCTGGTTCGACCTCGCGGAGCTCAGCGGGCTGCGCACCGCCTCCTGGGTCACCGAGGCGCTCGCCCGTGCCGGGGTGGCCACGTGAGCCGCCCCGCCCACCGCCGCCCGACGGCCCTCGCCGCCTCCGCCCTCGCGCTGTCGCTGGCGCTGGGGGCGTGCGCGCGGCAGGCGGACGCCCCGCCGACGCCCTCCGCGTCAGGCGCACCGATCACGGTCGTGCACGGCGGCGAGGGCCTGGAGGCCGCCGTCGCGGCGGTCCTGGCCCGTCACCTGCGCCTGCACGGCCACGCCGTGGGGGACGAGGACGGCGTCGCCGTGGAGCAGCCCGCGTGGTCCGCCGCCGGCGGGGACACGGTCGCCGTCGTGGACACCCTGGCCCTGGCCGCCGCCGCCGACCCCGCAGCGGCGCTGCCGTCCCCGCCGTCCCCGACGTCGACGCCGACGTCGACCCCGTCGTCGACGCCGACCGGGACGGAGGCCGGCCCGTCCGCGGACGCCGCGCCCACCCCCTCGGCCACCGCCTCAACCTGTCTCTTATACACCTCTCCGAGCCCCCGAGACGCGTA